>CAMYMQ010000147.1 GCA_947259335.1 uncultured Alphaproteobacteria bacterium
CGAGACGCTGGCGGCCGACCGGGCGGCGATGATCGAGGAGTTGCGGTCGGCGACCGCCTCGGTCACGGCGGCGCGACCCGGCGACAGCGGCCCGGCCGATCTGACCGCTGTGGTCGACCGGCTGAGCGAGGCGATGGCCGCCGACCGGGAGGCGCTGGTCGGCGTGTTGCGGGAGGACTTGAAGGTGCTGACGGACAGCGTCCGAAGCGCCTCGGGTGACGAGAACGCCCAGTTGATGGGCCAGATCCAGAACGAGTTGAACACGCTGGGCGACCGGATGGCGGACCTGCAGACCGAATCCCGCACCGCCTTCGCCGACATGATCGACGAGAACAAGGAAGACAGGCGCCAGTTGATCGAGACCTTGCGCAACGAATTCAGAATTCTCGCCCGGACGCTTGCGACGCTGGCCAATACTCAGCAGCCGTCGGGTTCGGACTAGGAGACCCTGGAGGGATAGACCATGGCCCTTCGAAGCCGTCACGCGACGCGCCGCTCCTTCGACATCTGGCCCGGCTTTGTCGACGCGCTGTCGGGCCTGTTCATCATCGTCCTGATCACGTCGATGATCTTCATGACCGCGCAGTTCTTCCTCAGCGAGACGCTGAGCGGGCGCGAGAGGAAGATCGTCGACCTGAACGCCCGGCTCAGTTCGCTGCGGGCGGAACTGACGGCGCTGGCGCGCGAGCTCACCAACGAGAAGGGCAAGGTCGACAAGGCGCGGCGGACCATCGCCGAACTCGCCGAGGAACTGAGCGTGGCGCTCAAGCTGCGCAACAGGCTGACCGACGAGAAGAAGACGCTGGAGAGCGCCATCGCCCTGATGAAGGGCGAGCTGGCCAAGCTGACCAAGCAGTATAGCGAGGCCTCGGCCCGGATCGGCTCGCTGGAGACCGACAAGAAGGGACTGACCGTCAAGCTGGAGACTCTGGAGGCGGACAAGCGCAAGCTGATCGAGCAGATCGCGGCGCTGGAGACCGAGAACAGCCGTCTCGCCAACCAGCTCGCCGTCGCGCTCCGCGAGAAGACGACGGTCAGCGAGACCGCCAGCGCGCTGGAGAAGAAGAAGGGCGAGCTGGAGAAGACCACGGCCCAGCTCGCGCAGGAGAAGGCCGCGCTCGAAGCGCAGATCGCCGACCTGGCCCGGCGCGTCGCCAAGCTGACGGAAGAGAACAAGTCGCTGAGCGGCAAGCTCGCGACCGTGCTGGCCGAGCGCAAGGCCCTCGACGAGAAGACCCTGTCGCTCGAGAAGTCCCGCCAGGAGCTGGCCGCCCAGGCCGCCGACCTCGCCAAGAAGCTGGTCGCGCTCCAGGCCGAGAACGACCGCCTGTCGACGAGCCTCGCCGATGCGCTCAAGCGCGGCGAGACGCGCGCCAGCGAGGTGACCAAGCTCGAGACGCAGCGCGCCACGTTGCTGGACGAGAAGGCCGTCCTGGCGCGGCGCATCGCCAAGATGGAGGAAGAGAACCGCGATCTGCGGACCAACCTCGCGGCGGCCCTCAAATCCCGCCAGAGCCTGGATGCGAAGGCGGCCACGCTGACCGAGGAGCGCAAGGCGATGGTGGCGCGCCTTGCCCAGCTCGAGCGGGAGCGCGAGGCGCTGATCGCCCGGCTCACCCTGCTCGAGGACACCGGCAAGAAGGCCAACACCCAGCTTGGCTCGGCCCGGGAGAAGCTCGGGACCGCCGAAAGGAACCTGGCGGCCGAACGCAAGCTGACCGAGCGGCAGGCGGCCCAGATCGCGCTGTTGAACCGGCAGATCGCCCAGCTCCGGTCGCAGCTCCAGGCGATCCAGGTCGCGCTCCAGGCGTCGGAGTCCAAGATCAAGAACCAGAAGGTCGAGATCGAGGACCTGGGCAAGCGGCTGAACATCGTCCTCGCGCGCAAGGTGCAGGAACTCGAGCGCTACCGCTCGGAATTCTTCGGCCGCCTGCGCGCGAGCCTCGGCGCCAGCAAGCAGATCAAGATCGTCGGCGACCGGTTCGTCTTCCAGTCCGAGGTCCTGTTCCCGAGCGGGTCGGACCGCCTCCAGGACGCCGGCAAGGCGGAACTGGCCAAGGTCGCCAAGTCCTTGAAGGACATCGCCGCGAAAATCCCCAAGGACATCGAGTGGGTGGTGCGCGTCGACGGCCATACCGACATTCGCCCGGTCCGCGGCGACGGCCGGTTCAAGTCGAACTTCCAGCTGTCGTCGGCCCGCGCGCTCGCGGTGGTCAATTTCCTGATCGAGGAGGGGATCCCGCCCAAGCGGCTGATCGCGGCCGGCTTCGGCGAATATCACCCGATCGACAACCGCCAGACCGCCGAGGCCTATGCCAGGAACCGGCGGATCGAGCTGAAGATCACCCAGCAGTAGCGGGGCGGGGCGGCCGTCCGCCAAGTCCGCCTCACGAATCGCCCGCCCCACGGATCGTCAACACCGCGGATGATGGTCCGCTCGTCCGTCAGGACTGTATTTTCTGTAAGAGAGAAAATAGCTTGAGCGCCCGCCGTCTCGGCGGTGCTCACAGGGGCGCGGTCTCCGCCGGCGCTATCCCCAGACGGGCCACGTCGTCGGTCCTGAACTGGAGTTCCGCGAGCCGCGCGTAGAGGCCGCCCTCGGCCACCAGGTCGGCGTGGCTGCCCTCGGCCACCACCCGGCCGGCGTCGATCACGACAATCCTGTCGGCCTTGAGCACGGTGGCCAGGCGGTGGGCGATGACCAGGGTCGTCCGGCCGACCATGACCACGTCGAGCGCCTGCTGGACCGCGCGCTCGCTCTCGGCGTCGAGCGCGCTGGTCGCCTCGTCGAGCAGCAGGATGGCGGGATCGCGCAGGATCGCCCGGGCGATGGCCACCCGCTGGCGCTGGCCGCCGGAGAGCTGCACGCCCTTCTGGCCGACATGGGTGTCGAGACCCATCGGCAGGTCGTCCAGGAAGTCGATATGGGCGGTGCGGGCCGCCGCCTCGATCTCGGCTCGGGTCGCGCCCGGCTTGCCGAAGGCGATGTTGTCGGCAAGCGTCGCCGAAAAGATCACCGGCTCCTGCGCGACCAGGCCCAGCCGCTCCCGGACCTCTGCGGGGTCGGCCGCCCGGATGTCGACCCCGTCGAGCGAGATCGAACCCCCTTGCGGGTCGTAATAGCGCAGCAGCAGCTGGAACACGGTCGACTTGCCGGCGCCCGAGGGGCCGACCAGGGCGACCGTCTCGCCGGGCGCCACAGAGAGCGAGAAGTCGTGCAGCGCCGACCGGTCGGGCCGGCTGGGATAGGCGAAGGAGACCGCCTCGAACCGGACCGCGCCCTCGGCATCGGGCAGCGGCGTGGGCACGGCGGGGGCGGCGATGCCCGGCCTGGCCGTGAGCAGCTCGTGCAGCCGCTCGGCGGCGCCGATCG
>CAMYMQ010000148.1 GCA_947259335.1 uncultured Alphaproteobacteria bacterium
AGCACGGTGGCGCCGGCATCGAGCAGAGCGCGCGTGAGGCCCCCGGGCCCCGGGCCGACCTCGATGGTGGTGCCGTCGCGAAGATCGCCGGCGGCGCGGGCGATCTTGGCGGTCAGGTTGGTATCGAGCAGGAAATTCTGGCCGAGCTTCCGCTGGGCCCGCAGGCCGTGCCGGGCGATGACCTCGCGCAGCGGCGGACGCGCGGTCGGTTCAGGCACCGGGGCGGGCCCGGTGCGCGGCAATCTCTCCGGCAAGGCGAATGGCGGCCATCAGGCTCTCCGGGTTGGCCGTCCCGGTGCCGGCAATGTCGAGGGCGGTGCCGTGATCCGGCGAGGTGCGGACAAGGGGCAGGCCCAGCGTCACATTGACCCCATGGTCGAAGTCGATCGTCTTCAGGGGGATCAGGGCCTGGTCGTGATACATGCACAGGGCCGCGTCGTAACGGCTCCGCGCGGCGGCGTGGAACATCGTGTCGGCGGGCAGGGGGCCGGCGATCTCGATGCCGGCGCCGCGCAGTTCGGCGATGGCCGGTTCGATGATCTCCTGTTCCTCACGGCCGATGCTGCCGCCTTCGCCGGCATGGGGGTTCAGCCCCGATACGGCCAGGCGCGGCGCCGCGATGCCGAAATCGCGCCGCAGGGCGGCCGCGGTGATGCGTCCGGTGTCCACGATCATCCGGCTCGTGAGGGTCTCCGCGACCTCGTGCAGGGGCAGGTGGATCGTCACCGGCACGACCCGAAGCCCGGGCACGGCCAGCATCATCACCGGGACGGCGGTGCCGGTGATGTGGGCGAGGAACTCGGTATGGCCGGGATGGGCGAAGCCGGCGTCGTAGAGCGATTTTTTCTGGATCGGATTGGTTACGAGTCCCGCGATTCGGCCGGCCATGGCGAGCCGCGCGGCGCGTTCGATCGCCGCGATGACGGCGGCCGCATGGGCTGATTGGGGCGAACCGGGCGTCGGCCTTGAGGGCAGGGGGACCGGCAGGACCGGCAAGGCGTCGCGTGGCGCCGCCGCTTCCGCCGGGTCGGCGATTTCACGCACCCCCGCGTCCGAGCCGAGGGTCTTCAAGGCGGCCGAGAAGACACCAGGGTCGCCGATCGCGAAGAAATCAGGAAGCCCCTCCGCACGGCGCTGCCACGCCATGGCGGCGATCTCCGGCCCGATCCCGGCCGGCTCGCCCATCGTTACCGCGATCGGCGCCCGGGGTGGCGAAGTCGGTGCGGATGCCCGCGGGTCAGACCCGGATGTCGACAAAGGCCGCCCTGCGAAGGTCGCGCATGTACTGGCGGGCGCGGATGCTGAGCTTCTGCCGCAGCAGGCTCCGCCAGACCTCGTTGCGCGAGACGGTGCCGATGCCCGCCGTGCGGCACAGCATGTAGACGGCGTAGCCGCCGTCAGCCGGAACCGGCGGAGAGATGTCACCGGATTTCAGCTTGGACACGGCCGCCTGGATCGGACCGGGCAGGCCCTTGCGGGGAACGTCGCGCAGGGTCCGAACGCTCGTCGCCTTGGCGTCGCGGGCCTTGGTGACGAAGTCGCGGCACGCTTTGGTGTCTTCGCCGAGCTTCTTGGCTTCCTCGAACAGCTTGCCCTTGTCCCGCACCGGCTTCGTTTTCCCGGGCAGGAAGGTCGCGCTGGCGATGGTGATGCCGCGCCGGTCGGGGTTGCCCTTGAGGAAGGTGCGCCGGTCGCGCAGCAGCAGGATGTAGTAGCCGGAATTTGTCTTGATCGGGCCGATCACCTGCCCGGTGCGGACGCGTTTGATCGCGCTCTCCAGCTCGGGCTCGAGCTGCCCCTGGAACACCGCGCCCATGTCGCCGCCATCCGACGCCGTCGAACTCTGGGAGAATTGCCGGGCGAGCGAGCCGAAGGCCGCGCCCCGCCGGATCAGGGTCAGGATCTGCTGGGCATTGCGAAGGGCGTTGGCGTCCTGTCCGGGACCGTCCACGGACAGAAAGATTTCCGAAATCCGGTATTGCAGCCGGTTCTTGTTGGCCGCCAGCCGCTCGATCGCGTCGTCGATTTCGCCGTCGCTGACGCGCACCCGGCTGCGGACCGCGCGCTGAATGACCTTGTTCCAGGCGAGACCGGCACGGATCTGGTCGACCAGAGACTGGGGATCGACGCCGCGGCCGCGCAGCGCGCGGAGCAGGGTCCCGGACTTCATCCTGTTGCGCTTTTCGATGTCGGCCAGCGTGACGGCGACCTCGCGGTCCGTGATGGATATCCGCAGGCGCTTGGCTTCCTGGAGCTGGAGGCTTTCGTTGATCAGTGTCCGCAGCACCTGGGCTGCCAGCCGTTGGCGCGTCTGTGCCGTGTTCGGAATACGCGACGTCAGCAGGACAAGCTGGATGCGCTCGCGCATGTCGTGGACTGTGATGACCGAATTGTTGACGACTGCGGCGATTCGGGCCGCCGAGTTGTCCCGCGCGCGTTGCGCAGCCGCCGGGGCCGCCAACATCGAGGCGCACACGACAACACAGAGAATCCTACCAATCATGGGGCTCGATATCGTTGCTTCGTGGAACCAGGTTCAGTGGCGGCCGGTGCCGCCCTCACAGTCATATACGACCGGTGACCCCCGGAATTCAACGCCGCCACAAAGCTTTATCCGCCGGTATTCACTTCGCCCAGATGCTTGAGGACGATTCTGATCAGGAAGCGGTTGCTCGGCTTGACGTCGCGGTCCTGGGTAAAGGTGCGCATATAGGTCGCGCGAACCGCGCAGCACTCGTTCTTGAACTCGCCGCCCATCTGCCAGTTCAGGATGCCGCCGGTATTGGTCAGATCCCAACGCGCGCCGCCGAAGACGGACCAGTATCGGGCGAGCCGGGACTGAAGGGCGAAGGCGACCTCCTCCCGGGAAGGGAACTCCGGCGTGTTCTGGGTCGATTCGAAGAACAGGTAATTGACCGAGAGGTTGAGCGCGGGAACGCCGGCATTGAGGGTCACCTCGTTCCGCCGCGCCCTGAACTTCTTCGCGTCGAGCCGGAACCGGTAGACCATGTTCAGGTAGCTGGCGGGGCGGACGGTCAGCCGGCCGACGACGTCGGACAGGTCGTCGTTGAGGCCGCTGCCGACGCCGAAACTGCTGCCGCCGGTCAGGCGCAGGCTCTGACCGAGAAACACTTCGGTCATACCGCCCCGGTTGCCGAAAAAGGAGGTGCTGACGCCGTAGACCAAGCGAACGCCGTCGTCGATTCGGTCCTGCCCCGGATAGCGGTTGGCGGCGAACAGGTTGGCGTCGTCGAACTCAAAGTCGATGCTGTCTTCGTTGGGGATCTTCGAGGTGTTGAGGCCGGAGGGCGAGGCGATCAGCGCGACCCGTGGCTCGACCACCTGGCGGACGTTGCCGTACTCGCGCACGAAGGGGTAGCGGACGTCGATCTTGGCCTGCGGATAGAGCCGGCCGATCACGCCGCTGTACTTGTCGGCGCCGGTCCGCGCCAGGCCGGTGATCCAGTAGAGATGGCCGTGCAGGTCGGCGGAGGCGGTGATCACGACGCCCGACGGGAGGGTATAGGGCAGGCGCCAGCCGACATTGCCGGTCATCCGGCGGCTGTCGACCCCGTCGAGCCTGTTGAGGGCGACGACGAGGCCCGAATAGTGCATCCGGCCCCAGCGGCCCTGCGGCCGGCCGTAGCCGGTATGCTCGATGAACGGTGCCACGATCGGCGTCGAGCGGTAGTCGTCCTCGACCCGCATGCCCTGGAAATGATAGGCCCGCACCTGGGTGTAGTTGCGGCCGTGGAAGCCCTCGACCCAGGCCGACGACCGCAGGGAATCGACATTGGTGATGTCGTAGCGGCGGAGGTAGGTGTCGTCGCTCGCCCAGAAGGCGTTGATCCCGCTGCGCCAGTTCTGGTTGATGTCCCAGCGCCCGCGCGCGAAGAAGTGGCCGCGGTTGGTGTCGCCGCCGATCTTGTCGCCGTTGGAATCGCGCCGGCTGACCCGGGTGAAGCTGCCGCTGGTGACGATGCCGCCGTTCTTGAAACGCTGCCGGTATTCGAGGAACAGCGCCGCCCGTTCCTTGGTCGTCGCCATCGGCGTGATGGTGACATCCTTGTCCTCGCTGATCGCCCAGAAATACGGCGTGCGTGTGAAGAAGCCGAGCTGGGTGTCGTTGCCGAAGCTGGGCGCCAGGAAGCCGCTGCGCCGGCGGACCGTCGGATCCGGATGGCTGATGTAGGGCGTGTAGATCGTCGGGACGCCGAACACTTCCAGCCAGGCGTCGTAGTAGTGGATCTGGCGGGTCTCCTGATTGTGGATGACCTTGCGCGCCTTGAGCTGCCACAGCGGCGCCTGGTTCGGCTTGTCCCGGCACACCTTGCAGGGCGAGAACACGACCTTCGACATTTCCGACCGGACACCGCCGGTGCGCAGGACCCCGTTGGCCGCGACCTTGGTGTTGTCGGGAAAGAGGAGTCGGAAATTCTCGACGACGCCGTCCTTGAGGTTGTCCTTGAGCACGACCTTTTTGGCGAAGATGGTCTCGCCGCTCGGCTCGGACATGCTGACATTGCCGAAGGCGGTGACGACCTTGGTGGTCTGGTCGTAGATGACGCGGTCGGCCAGAACCACCCGGTCGCCCTGGGAAATCTCGACATGCCCCGTGGCGATGACCTGGCGCTTCTCGCGATTGTAGCGGAGCTCGTCGGCGGTGATCAGGACGGGCCGGTTCGACGTCGGCTTGACGCCGCTCGTCGGCAGGGTGCCCGGATTGACCTTGTTGCCTTCCTGGGCCGCGGCATCGCCCGCCGTTCCGGCGGCAAGAAGCACAGCCAAGGCACAGCAGGCGATGTTGGCCCGGAACAGGTCGGCGATGTTGGTCTCGTCAGCCATCTTCCACATGCAACAACACCGTCAACCCTAACAGCGCGCTCGCCACCGAAGGCGACCACGCCGCGAGGACCGGCGGGATTCCGGTCGTATGCCCCAGCGCCAGGATGAGGTCGGATACAAAGAAAAGCACGAACCCCGTACCGATCCCCCCGGCGACGGCCAGAAGAATGCCCGCACGCCGGTTGTGCCGCAAGGAAAAGACGGCGGCAATGAGGATCATTGCGCAATACAGCATCGGCTCCGCGAGCAGCGAGTGCCAGTGAAGCCGATGGCTGAGCGTCGAGAAGCCGGTCGCCTCCAGCGCGGAGATGAAGCGCGGCAGCTCCCAGAAGGAGATCGTCGCGGGCGACGAGAAGCTGTCCTGGATCTTGTCGATCGTCAGATCGGTCTTGATCTTGAAGGTCTTCAGATACGTGCGCGGCTTGTTCCGTTCGGTCAGCCAGGCGTCCGAGATCAGCCAGTAGCCCTTTTCCAGCACGGCCTGCTTGCCGTCGAGCCGCGCGCGGAAACTGTCGTTGCCCTCGTAGAACAGCACCACGACCTTGGTGAGCACCAATTTGTCATGGACCTGCGACTTGGCGGCGTGGATGACGGACTGGTCCTTGCCGTTGATCTGCCGCAGCCAGACGCCGGACCCGGAGGTCGCCATCAGATTGGATTGCCCGCGCAGGTACTTGTTCTCGAGCTGCTCGTAGCGCGAGATCATCGCGGTGCCGAGCGGATTGATCAGGGCGATCTTGACGACGCCCAGCAGGGCGGCGGCGATGATGACCGGCGCCAGGAACTGCCACACCGAGACTCCCGAGCCGCGCAGGGCGATGAGCTCGCTGCTGCGGTTCAGTCGCCAGAAGGCGAGCATGCCGCCGAACAGAACCGCGAAGGGGAGGGTCTTCTGCGCGGTGAGCGGCAGCTTGAGGATGGCCATGTTGAGGACGATCGCGAAGGTCGCGTCGTCCTTGCCCGAGGCGCGGCGCAGAAGCTCGATCAGATCGATCAGCAGGATGATGCCGATGAACAGACCGAAGATCAGCAGGAAGGAGAACAGGAACTGCCGCGCGATGTAGAAGGAGATGGTCGGCGACAGGTGGACGGTCGACTCGGCGTGCTGGCGGTGGGTGCGCATCATATCGTTCGGGCCCTCGCAAATGAGGGCAGCCGCAATCGTATCTGCGTTCGGCGCGACAGCAGGAAGAGGGCGGCCACGGCGGGAAGGAGGGCGTTCAGATAGACCAGCGGCATCAGCTCCAGCAGCTTCGCCGAGGCGCTGAACAGGCCCATGGCGATGCCCTGGAGGGCGGCCGCCGCGGTGATGCCCAGGACGATCCGCATGGCCTGTCCGCGCTTGTTGAACTGTCCGATGAGCATCGCGACGAGCGCGATCAGCGGCATGGTCATCCCGTAGAGCGGGGTGACGATCCGGTTGTGGCCGGAGGCGATCAATTTCTTGCGGTAGAAGCGGTCATGCCCGGAATCGTCCGGACTGAGCAGCGCCGGCAGGAAGCGTTCGTTCGGTTCTCGCCAGACCCGCTTGTGGGCTTTGCGCACGGCGAAGTCGAAACTGTAGCTCTTGAAGTAGAGGAGCGAGAGCTTGCCCGATTTCCGGTCGAGCTCCTGGCGGTTGCCGTCGAACATGATCACCCGCGGTCCATTGGGCCCGCTTGCGATGACGCCGCGCTCGGCCATCATCGTGAACTGCTTGTCGGCCTGTCGGTCGTCCTGCACCAGAATGCCGTAGACGTTGTCGCCGGTGCGGTCGCGGACGTAGATCGTCAGGTTCTTGCCAAGGCTCGAGAAGGCGCCCTCCTGGACGAGGCCCGCGGAGACGTTCTCGCGGATTTCGATCTGGAGGTCCTTGAAATGCCGGAACGAGACCGGCAGCAGGTAGAGGCTCAGGAAATAGCCGATGCCCACCGCGATCAGGCCGAGCACCGCGATCGGCCAGGCGAGGCCGAGGTCGCTCAGTCCCGTCGACCGCATGACGATGAGTTCGCGGTCGTTGGTCATCTTGTTCAGCGCGAACATGGTGGCGAGGAACAGGGCGACCGGCAGGGTCACCAGAAAGAACGAGGGCAACAGCAGGATCGTCAGTTCGAGGAAGGTCTCGATCGGCAGTCCGCGGTTCAGGATGAACTTGATGAAGCGCAGGGACTGGGTCAGCCAGATCACCGCGGTCAGCGTGCCGACGATGAACAGCGTGGCGACGCCGACCTGCTTCATGATGTAGAGCTGGGCGCGGTTCACCGGGTCGCCCGAAAAGCCCGGAAGCCAGCCGGCTTCCGGTTGCGATGA
The DNA here is from genome assembly GCA_947259335.1 of uncultured Alphaproteobacteria bacterium. GTDB lineage: Bacteria > Pseudomonadota > Alphaproteobacteria > Bin65 > Bin65 > CAMYMQ01. Next base: position 7,135 of record CAMYMQ010000148.1, read on the forward strand.
CTGCCCAGTGCGGAGCGTATGTGTTCGCTCACTGTCCCGGTCTTCTCCCCTGCCGGCATTCGCCGCTTTTTCCTGCGCCACCCGAGGTCACGGCCACACGGCGCTGCTCTATTCTACGCGATTTGGCGCGTCGGCGCGCCTAAGCGCCGACAGTGGCCCCCTTCGGGAGCCAAACAGGTATCCCACACCATTATGGCAAATATACCCCGGCAATAGCTGCGGCGTAAACTTGCTAATCAGAATTTTTTCCCTCTCTGGACCAATAAAACGACAATATTCATTTCATTTCGCCTAAGACGGGCCCCAGTCATGGGCCATTTCGTCTATTTCGATCCAGAAAATCGCGCGGCGCCGTCTCCCGGTCCGACGTGGGCCGTGTCACGCCTCCGACAAGAACCGCCTGTCGCGGCCGTGGGGTGTGCCCGGATGGCGCCGGTGCGCCGAGAGGCCGGTGCCGTTTCCATAGCAGAGCTGCGCGTGGCGCGCAGGGGCGATAGTGCCGCGCCCTGGAATTCGATACCGCGCCGGTCCATCTTTCGGCTAGACACCGTGTTCAAGCCCGCCGCAGACCGCGCGGACGGGCGTTGGCACACGCCGCCGCTCGTGATTTGCGCGGCCTTGGGTCCCCGGATAAATTCCGGGAGCCCACCGTCCGACCGAAGAGACCAGAGGATTCTTGATGAAAGCCACCTTCACCGACCTGTCCTTGCCGTCGTCCGGCGTCGTCGTCGTTCTCGTCGCGGACGAGCGGACCCTTTCGCCCAGCGCCGAACAGGTCGACAAGGCCCTCGACGGGGCACTGGCCAAGGCGATGCGCTCCAGCAGATTCAAGGGCAAGGCCGGCGAGACGCTCGACATCGTCGCGCCCCGCGGGAGCGACTATGACCGCATCATCCTTGCCGGTGTGGGCAAGTCCAAGGACATCAAGGCGATGTCCGTCCGCAACCTCGGCGGTGGGCTGGTGGCGGCGCTCAACGCCGCGGCCGCGCGCAAGGCGACGGTGATGCTCGATCCGCTCGACGGTCTCGCCGAACTGGGAGCCGCCGCTGCGGCCCGGGTCGGCCAGGGGGCGATGCTGCGCGCCTACCGGTTCGACAAGTACCGGACCAAGGAGAAGGAAGAGCAGAAGCCGACGCTGCAGGAACTTGTCATCGCCTGCGAAAATCCGTCGGGCGCCAAGCGGGAATTCGACTCGCTCGAGAAGATCGTCGACGGCGTGAACTACACGCGCGACCTGGTCTCCGAGCCCGCCAACATCATCTATCCAGAGACGCTCGCGGCGGCCGGCGAGGCGCTCAAGTCGCTCGGCGTCGAGGTCGAGGTGCTTGGCGAGAAGGAGATGGAGAAGCTCGGCATGGGTTCGCTGCTCGGCGTCGGCCAGGGCAGCGCCCGCGAATCCAAGCTGCTCGTTATGCAGTGGAAGGGCGGCGCCAAGAACGACCCGCCGGTCGCCTTCGTCGGCAAGGGCGTGACCTTCGACACCGGCGGCATCTCCATCAAGCCGGCCCAGGGCATGGAGGACATGAAGTGGGACATGGGCGGCGCCGGCGTCGTCATCGGCCTGATGAAGGCGCTGGCCGGCCGCAAGGCCAAGGCCAATGTCGTCTGCGTGGCCGGCCTCGTCGAGAACATGCCGTCTTCGACCGCACAGCGGCCGGGCGACATCGTCACCTCGATGTCCGGCCAGACCATCGAGGTCATCAACACCGACGCGGAGGGCCGGCTCGTCCTCGCCGACGCGCTCTGGTACACGCAAGACCGGTTCAAGCCCCGCTTCATGATCGACCTGGCGACCCTGACCGGGGCGATCATCATCGCGCTGGGCCACGAGCATGCCGGCCTGTTCTCGAACAACGACGAGCTGGCCCAGCGGCTCGACGCCGCCGGCGCGGCGGTCGGCGAAAAGCTCTGGCGGCTGCCGCTCGGCGACGCCTACGACAAGCAGATCAACACCGATTCGGCCGACATGAAGAATGTCGGCGGCCGCGATGCGGGCTCGATCACCGCCGCCCAGTTCCTCCAGCGCTTCGTCAACGATCTGCCGTGGGCGCATCTCGACATCGCCGGGGTGACGTGGTCGAAGAAGGACACCGCGATCACCCCGAAGGGCGGCACGGGCTTCGGCGTCCAGCTCCTCGACCACCTGGTCGCGGAGCATTACGAAAGCTGAGCGTTTGTGAGGCGGGCGAGCAGAGGGGGACCGCGTGACCGACGTCGGCTTCTACCACCTTCAGCGCTCGCCTCTCGAACAGGCGCTGCCGAAGCTGCTCGAGAAGGTGCTGGGCGCGGGCCTGCGCGCGGTCCTCAAGGCGGGGTCGGAAGACCGGGTCGAAGCCCTCAATTCGCTGTTGTGGACCTACGACCAGCGCGGCTTCCTGCCTCACGGCAGCCGCAAGGACGGCCATGCCGAGCAACAGCCGGTCTGGTTGACCGAGCTGGAGGAGAACCCCAACGGCGCCACGGTGCTGATATTGACCGACGGGGCGAGTTCCGAGGCGGTCGCCAATTACCAGCGCTGCCTCGACATGTTCGACGGCAACGACCCCGAGGCGGTCCAGGCCGCCCGCGCGCGCTGGAAGGCCTATAAGGCCGCGGGCCACGCGGTCACCTACTGGCAGCAGACGGAGCGCGGCGGCTGGGAGAAGAAAGCCTGACGAAACGCCGCGGCGCCGTCCCTTGCCGCCGCCCGGCGATACCGCTATATCGCCCGCTCACCCGGACATTCCAGACAGTCACGAGAAAGACGAGCCATGGCCCTCGAACGGACCTTTTCGATCATCAAGCCCGACGCGACGGCGCGCAACCTCACCGGCAAGATCAACGCCATGATCGAGGATGCCGGCCTGCGAATCATCGCGCAGAAGCGCATCCACATGACCCGGGACCAGGCCGAAGCCTTCTACGGCGTCCACAAGGAGCGGCCGTTCTTCAACGATCTGGTCGCCTTCATGACCTCGGGCCCGGTTGTCGTCCAGGCGCTGGAGGGCGAGAACGCCATTGCCAGGTATCGCGAGGTGATGGGCGCGACCAACCCGGAGCAGGCCGACGCGGGCACCATCCGCAAGACCTTCGCCGAGAACATCGAGCGCAATTCGGTGCACGGCTCCGACGCGCCCGAGACGGCCAAGACAGAGATCGCCTTCTTCTTCGCGCCGGACGAGATCGTCGGCTAACGCCGCGCCGCGAAGGGCCCAATGCGAACAAGGCCGCGAAAGCGGCCTTGTTTGTCCGTGCGGATGCCTGGTGTCAGGAAGCGATGAAGAAAAAAGCGACGATCACCATCACCAGCACCAGGACGGTGCCGCGAATGCCCCATTTGACGAAACTGTGCCAGGTGTCCTGGTGTTCCTTGTAGAAAGTCGATCCGTCTTCGAATGTGTCGGCCATGCGCCACGCCCCTGTTGGTCTCTCCCCGAAATGCGAGCCGTCCTATACACAAGGCGGCGCGCTTCTGCAAATCGCTCCTATGCCGGCGGATTGAACGCCGTGCCGACCGGGGCATGCTCGCCCTCGATGACGACGCGTTCGTCCACGATCCTCGCCCGTCCTTCGGCGATGAGGCGCACCGCCGCCGGATAGATCCGGTGCTCGGCCTCGAGAATGCGCGCGGACAGGGCGTCGGCATCGTCGCCGGGCAGCACCGGCACGGCGGCCTGGATGACGATGGGCCCGTCGTCCATCTCGGGCCGGACGAAATGCACCGTGCAGCCGGAAAACCGGACCCCGGAGTCGATCGCCCGTTCGTCGGAATGCAGGCCCCGGAAGGCGGGCAGCAGCGACGGGTGGATGTTGATCAGCCGGTCGCGCCAGCGATCGACGAACGTCGGCGTCAGCAGACGCATGAACCCGGCAAGGCAGACGAGCTCGACGCCACGTTGGTCGAGGGCGGCGATCAGTTCCCGCTCGAACGTGGCGCGGTCCCCGAACTCGCGGTGATCGATGACGACGCCCTCGATCCCGGCCTGGCGTGCCCGGTCGAGCCCGCCGGCTTCCGGCCGGTTCGACACCACGATGGCGATCTCGGCGGGAAACTCCGGCGCGGCGCAGGCGTCGATCAGCGCTTGCAGGTTCGAGCCCCGGCCCGAGATCAGGATGCCGAGCTTCAGGCGAGCCATTGGCCATCCCAGCCGCGCAGGATCACCCGGGGCGCGCCGTCCTCGATCGCCTCCACCGAGCCGAGCCGATAGACCGTCTCGCCGGCGGCTTCGAGCGCGGCGGAGACGCTGTCCGCCCTGGCCGCCTCGACAATGACGGCCATGCCGATGCCGCAGTTGAAGGTCCGGGCCATGTCGTGAGGGTCGATGTCACCGGCCTGCGCCAGCCAGCGGAACACCGGCGGCACGGTCCATGCCGCGGCCTCGATCGCGACACCCAGCCCGTCGGGCAGCGCCCTGGGAATATTCTCGACCAGGCCGCCGCCGGTGATGTGGGCGAGCCCCTTCACCCCGCCGGCCCGGATCCCCGCCAGGCAGGCGGCGACATAGACGCGGGTCGGCGCCAGCAAGGCGTCGCCGAGGCTCTTGTCCGCGTCGAAGGGGGCGGGGGCGTCCCATCCCAGTCCGGCGTCGGCGCACACCTTGCGGACCAGGGAATAGCCGTTGGAATGGACGCCGTCGGAGGCGAGGCCGAGGACGACGTCGCCGGCCGCGATATCCGGGCGCGGCAGCAGG
>CAMYMQ010000149.1 GCA_947259335.1 uncultured Alphaproteobacteria bacterium
GCACCGGGGTCGAGCCGCCCTCGACCATGTTGGCGACCAGGGGCAGCCCGGCGAAGGTCTCGCCGATCCGGCGCATCTCCGCCTCGCTCTCGGGCGACTCGATGAAGACGATGTCGGCGCCCGCCGCCGCGAAGGCCTCGCCGCGCCTGAGCGCCTCGTCGAGGCCGTACAGGCCGCGCGCGTCGGTGCGCGCCATGATCAGGAAGTCCTTCGAGGACCGGCTGGCGGCGGCGACCTTGATCTTGGCGACGGCATCCTCGACCGGGATCACCCGGCGGCCCGGCGTGTGCCCGCATTTCTTGGGGAACTCCTGGTCCTCGAGCTGGATCACGCAGGCGCCCGCGCGCTCGTAGCCGCGCACCGTGTTCTCGACGTTGAGCAGCCCGCCATAGCCGGTGTCGCCGTCGGCGATCAGCGGCGTCGACGCGATCTCGCAGGTCCGCGTCACCCGGTCGAGCATGTCGGTGTAGGTCGCCAGCCCGGCGTCGGGCACGCCCAGATAGGAGGCGACGGTGCCGTAACCGGTCATGTAGAGCGCGTCGAAGCCCATCGTGTCGGCGAGCCGCGCCGAGATCATCTCGAACACGCCCGGCGCCGAGATCCAGTCCCGGCGGCGGATCTTCGCGGCGAGGTCGGCGGTGCCGGTCGGTGCCATGGTCGTCCTTGTCGTCTGTGAGGCGGAGGCGGCGCAATACGCAGAAATCAGGCGGGCGGGGGCGTGTAGAGGCCCCGGTTCGCCGCCTTCATCACGGCCAGCGCCAGCACGGCGTCGATGGTCGGAGTCTCGATCCCGGCCAGGTCGCCCATCTCGGCGATGGCGCGCACGATCGAATCGAGTTCCACCGGCCGGCCCTTGTCGTAGTCCTGGAGCATCGAGGTGCGGAAGCCGACCATGCCGCCGCCCATGTCGATCCGCTCGTCGGCGGTCACCCCGGGATCGAGGTCGTAGTGGCGGCCGACCACCTCCGCCTCCTCGAACATCCGGCGCATCACCGCGCGGACGTCCGGGTCGTTCGCGACCTGGTCGTTGGTGCCCTCGGTCAGCATGCTGACCGGCGCGAAGTTCATGTTGCCGAGCAGCTTCAGCCAGACTTCCTGCTGGATGTTGGTGGTCAGTTCGCCGCCGACGCCGGCCCCGGTCATGGCTTCGATCAGCGCCTTGGCGCGCGGGGATTCGCTGCCGTCGGGCTCGCCGACGATCCAGCGGTTCTGGCTGTTGTGGACGACCAGCCCCGGCTCGGGCACCGAGCAGGCCACATGCAGCACGCAGCCGAGCACCCGCGACGAGGGGATCGCCTCGGCCAGCGTCCCGTCGGGATCGACCGCCTTGAGACGCAGACCGTCATACCCGGCGACGCCGTCGAAGAACCACCAGGGCACGCCGTTCATGGCCGTGACCACTGTGGTCTCCGGCCCGATCAGCGGCGCGATGGTCTTGGCGACGCCCAGGAGGGCGGGGGCCTTGACCGAAACGAAGACATAATCCTGAACCGGCAGGTCGGCGGGGGTGTCGGTCGCCGCGACCTCGGCGGTCAGCTGCTTGCCCAGATAGTCGAGGCGCAGGCCATCGGCACGGATCGCATCAAGATGGGGCCCGCGGGCGACGATGCTGACATCCTGTCCCGCCCGCGCCAACAGAACGGCGGCAAACCCGCCGATCGCGCCGGCGCCGAATACGCAAATCTTCATGGCATCCGTTTTCGGTGGAGCTGCTATACGGTTGTGCGGTTTGGAAACGCGCCCCGAGCGGGTATCATGTTTGAAATCGAAACGAAAGCTGAGAGGGTCCCATGACCTCGGTCACGATGAACAACCCCGCCAAGCCGGGCACGGTCCTGGCCCCGATGACCGACGAGGAGCGCGAGCTTCGGATCAAGCTGGCGGCCATGTATCGGATCTTCGACCACATGGGCTGGTCGCTGATGATCTTCAATCACATCACGGTGCGGGTGCCGGGGCCGGACCACCATTTCCTGATCAATCCGTTCGGGTTGCGCTACGACGAGGTGACCGCCTCGAACCTGGTCAAGATCGACGTCGAGGGCACCAAGCAGGACAATTCGCCCTGGGCGGTGAACCGGGCGGGCTTCGTGATCCACAGCGCGATCCACGAGCATGTGCCCGAAGCCATGTGCGTGATGCATACGCACACCACCGAGGGCCTGGCCGTCGCCTCGAAGAAGCATGGGCTGGTCAACAACAACTTCTATTCGTCGATGCTCTACGACTATGTCGCCTATCACGACTTCGAGGGCATCACGACCCGCGACGACGAGAAGGACCGCATGCTCAGGAGCATGGGCACCAAGCCGATCGCGATCCTGCGCAATCATGGCCTGCTGGTCCACGGCCGCACGGTCGAGGAGGCCTTCGCGCGGATGTGGACCCTCCAGCTCGCCTGCGAGGCCCAGGTGGCGATCGATTCGATCGCCGGCGAGTCGGTCATGATCAGCCCGGAGGCGACCGAGAACTCGACCCGGGTCGCCAACCTGTTCGCCAACGAGCCGACCTGCGGGGTCGACATGTTCGAGGCGATGCAGCGGGTGATCGACGCCAAGGATCCGAGCTACCGGAACTAGCCGTTCCCTAGCGTTCACCGTCCGTCGCGGCCAGGAAGGCCCTGCCGCGCGGGCTCAGGCGATAGCCGACCTCGAGGCTCTCGGTCAGGTCGAGTTCGTTCAGCTTGCGCACGTTGCGCTTGAACGCCGCGCGCTCGAAGCCGAGCTCCCGAGCAAGGTCGGTCGCGGCCCGTCCAGGGGACCGTTCGATCGTCCGCAGGACGGCGCTGGCCCAGGGACCACCGGCCGCCCGGGCGTCCATACGGTCGAGGCGGTCGCGCAAAGCCGCCACGGTCGACGGGTCCAGCGCTGCATCGTTCCGCAAGGCGGCGCGAGGGTCTTCGCCGCGATAGTGCAACGCGATGCGGTAGATCTGCCCGTCCCGCGCCGCCAGTTCGTCGAGCAGCGCGTCGCGGTCCGGATAGCCGGCGCGCCGCGCCGAGAGGCCATCGATCGCCGCATCGTCGATCGCCTCGACCGCGAGGATGTCGAGTTCGCCCACCGCCGTCCGCAGCCGCCCGCCGGTCTTGACGGTCGGCCGGCGCCACCGCCGAAAGGCAAGGTCGATCTCGCCGGCGACGATCCCTTCGAGGGTTGCGCGGCGGAGCAGCATCGGGCGTCTCCCGAATTCCAGCCCAGCGTCAGTAGCTTCCCAGCACCTCGCGGATCGACGGGCGGTCGCGCATGCGGCTGAAGTAGAGGGTCAGGTTGCCGTAGGCCCGGCGCCAGTCGAAGGTCGGGAACTGCAGGTCGAGATGGTCGAGCATCGCGGCCAGCGCGATGTCGGCGCGGGTGAAGCGGTCGCCGACGCAATATTCCCGGTCGCCGAGCATGTCGGCCAGGGTGGCGAGACTGTCGAGCACCCGGGTCTGCTGGCGGCGCACCCATTCCTCGCTCTCGAACGGGAAGGGCCGGGCGCTCTCGATATAGAGGTCGATGACGATGCCGCTGACCCCCTCCGCCAGGACCTCCCATCGGCCCACCTCGAAGGCCTCGTCGCGGCCGACCGGCATCAACGGCGGGTCGGGCCGGATCGCCTCCAGATAGTCGAGGATGACCCGCGGGTCGACGAAGCTCTTGCGTTCGCCGACCTTGAGCAGCGGGTTCCGGCTCAGCGGGTTCTCCGACACGCCCTGGCCCGCCTGCCACGTCATGTCCTCGATGAAGCGATAGGGCAGCCGCTTTTCCTTGAGCGCGATCAGCACGCGGTAGGTATGCGGGCTGGGCGAGGGCGAGATCACCGTCAGCGACCTGATCTCGTCGTCGTGGGCATGGGCGACGGCCTCGGCGGCGATCGCGTCCGACGGCGGCGGCAGGGCCTTGATCTCCTCTTCCTCGGCCTCGGCCGCGGGTTTCTTTTCGGCCTTGAAGTCGTGGCGCTCGATCAGCAGCGAGGTGGCGAAGCCGAAAACCAGGCCCCAGAAGGGCGCGCCGATGCCGAGCATGTTGACGTTGATGCCGGGGATCAGGTCGGTGATGGTGATCACGAACGTGACCAGCGCGCCCATGGTGAAGCGGCCGGAGAAGGAGGCGACGAAGGCCTGGCGGAGGACGCCCAGCATGGCCAGCCCGCCGAGGATGTAGATGAAGGCCTCGGGGACGGCGAGCGCGATCCGGGTCACGAAGGGCGCGGTCAGGCCGAAGGCGATCGCGAGCAACCCCCAGAAATAGGCGCCGATGAAATGGTACCGGCGTTCCCCGTGCGCCGCGAGGATCGCGTTGACCGGACCGGTCAGGCAGGTGTTGACGCTGCCGTAGACGCCGAACACGAACGAGCCCAGGCCCGATGCGATGGTGATGGTATTGCTGGGCGGCTGGTGTCCTTCCACCCGCAGGATGGCGATGCCCTGGGCGTTCTGCAGCGCCAGGACCGAGATCGCCAGGGGCAGGACGAGTTCGATCAGCGAGGCTTCGCTGAACCGCGGCTCGAAGAATTTCGGCTGCGCCAGCCAATCGGTGATCGGCTCGGTGAGCTGGAACTGGCCAGTCTGGACGGCGACCACGGCACCGGCGACCAGCGCGATCAGCACCGGCGGCACGAAGCGGGCGACCCGGGGCGAGAAGGAGCAGACGAAGAAGGCTCCGGTCGCGGCGACCGCGATCCACAGCGCCTTGTCGAAGGCGTCGACCGCGAGCACGCCGAACTTCAGGAACACGCCCGCGACCATCGCCATCACGATGGGCACCGGGGTCACGTTCATCAGCCGCTTGAAGCTCCCGGTCATGCCGAGCAGGAGCATCAGCGCGCCGGTCACCATGTAGGTGCCGACGATTTCGGGGAAGGGATACTTCATCAGCGCCGGCCCGATGATGGCGGTGCCCGAGATCGTCCATCCAAAGGCCAGCGGCTGGCGGTAGACGTGACTGATGATCAGGGTCAGCGTGCCGCCCCCGACAAAGCCGATGAAGATCCACGACGCGATGTCTTCCGCGTTGAGCCCGCCCTTGATGCCGACCGTCAGGATCAGCGCGACCGGGCCGGTCGAGGCGAACAGGAAGGCGACCACCGCATTGACGAGGTGATAGCCGCGCAGATTGAGCAGCGTGTCGATGGGTCCGGGGCGGTCCCGGGTTGGGCTTTCGAACATGGAGTATTCCGTGTGCCCTCGAGCGGGGCGGGAGGCGCCGGTACGCAGCACGGTCGACCGTAGCGGCACGCCCTCCGCAGCGTCAATGCGGTTGCAATAGGTGCCCATACAAGTTCATTGACGCCATTTAGTTTGGATTATTATAATTTTGCTTATCAAATTGGCCGCCGAAGGACCGAGCGCATGCGGGGAGACGAGTCGAGCGCCGACAATCTCGCGGTGCCCGAGAACAGTCTGGGCTTTCTTCTCTGGCAGGTCTCCCAGAGCTGGCGGCAGCACTTCGTCGCCGGGCTGAAGCCGCTCGACCTCACCGATCTCGAATTCTGCGTTCTTTCCGGGGTCAACCACCTGGCGGACCGCACCGGCGAGCCGCCGACGCAGGTGGCCGTGGCCAGCTATTTCTCGGTCAATGTGATGACGGTCTCGCAACTGGTGCGCCGGCTGGAGAAGCGCGGCTTGATTCGCCGCCGCCGGCACGCCACCGACACCCGGGCGCGGATCCTGTCGCTGACGGCCGTCGGCGAACGCACGCTGGCCGACGCCCTGGCGCTGGCGGACGAACTGCATCGAAGCTTTTTCCGCCGCTGCGATCACCGCAGCCTGCGCGGGCCGCTCGCCGAGCTCTACTGGGCCGACCATCCGGAAACATCGGCCGGCACCGTGCCGGCCCTGGCGGGGTCATGACCGGCGCAAGTCAGCGATGCGCCCCTGAGGCGGCCCTTGTGCGGGGCCCGGCGAACGCGTTTAATTTCGGCAACGGAGCGGGCTCGATCCCGCTCCAGCAAGGGAGGAAATGATGTCGAAGAAGGTTATTAAAAGCATTCCGCATCTCGGCGGCGCGCCGACCCGGCGTCAGGTGCTGGCGGGAGCCGGCATCGCGACGGCCGCGGCCGCGGTTCCGCTCAAATACGGCCTGGCGGCCAGCACGCTGAAGGTCGGCATCCTGCAGCCGCGCTCCGGGCCCCAGGGCCAGATCGGCCTCGACTGCCAGCGCGGCGCCGACATCGCGCCCCAGGTGCTCAAGCAGCTCGGCCTGCCCGAGGTCGAGTACATGATCGGCGATACCGAGACCAAGGTCGACGTCGCCCGCGCCCGCGCCGAGAAGATGATCAACGACGGCGCCCAGTTGATGATCGGCTGTTTCGACTCGGGCCAGACCATGGCGGTCGCCCAGGTCTGCGAATCGAAGAACATTCCCTTCGTCGTCAACATCGCGGCGGTGCCGAAGCTGACCGAGCTCGGCTACAAGTGGGTCTGGCGCAATTTCCCGACCGGCCCGATGATCGTGCGCGACGCCTTCGTCAACCAGAAGGCGCTGTTCGCGATGACCGGCGCCACGCCGAAGACGGTCACCCTGCTGCACGCCAACGACACCTTCGGCTCCAGCCTCGCGGGCGCCCTGTTCGCCTTGGCTCCGCGATTCAAGATGCCCTACAAGATCGTCGAGAAGATCCCGTACGATCCCTATGGGCGCGACTTCTCGGCCGAGGTGCGCAAGGTCAAGTCCTCCAAGGCCGAGGCGGTGTGGACGGTCAGCCGTCTGCTCGACGCCATCGCCATCACCAAGGAGATGGTCCGCCAGCGCCTCGACATCATGGGCATCATGTCGACCGGTCCCGGCTGGTACGAGGACGAGTACATGAAGGCCACGGGCAAGTACGGCAACGATGTCGTCAACCTCGTGCCCTGGTGGGATCCGAACAAGCCGACCTCCAAGATCTTCGCCAAGGAGTTCAGCGCCAAGTTCCCGGACAAGAACATCAACACCAACCACACCTATACCTTCGAGGCGGTGATGGTCGCGTCCGACGCGCTCAAGCGCGCCGGTTCCAACAACGCCAAGGCGCTGCAGGCCGCGATCCAGAAGACGGACATCAAGAACAACGTCACCACGGGACCCGGCATCCACTTCAACGAAAAGGGCCAGAACCCCGACGTGGTCGACTCGGCGATCCAGAACCGCGACGGCAGGTCGCTGGTGATCCTGCCGAAGGAAGCCGCGGTGGCGAAGCCGATCTGGCCGATGCGGCCGTTCAACAAGCGCGGCTGACGCCCGCGCCCGCCTGACCGGGAATTCCGCGGCCGGCCTGGTCCAGGGCCGGCCGCGGGTGCCCGACTGTCCGCCAAGCCCGGCCGGCCGCATGGGGATGCCGCCGGGTCCGCCTTCCAGATCGGGGGACTTCCTTGGACTACCTGTCGCTCGCCAACGCGTCGATCAGCGGCATCCTGACCGGCCTGGTCTATGGGCTGAGCGCGCTCGGCCTGTCGGTCATCTTCGGCGTTATCCGCATCGTGAACTTCGCCCACGGCGAGATCATGGTGATCGGAATGTTCTTCGCCATGCTGCTGTTCCGGCACCTGGGCATCGATCCGCTGATGTCCGTCCCGATCGCCGCCGTCGTGCTGTTCGGCTTCGGCTACATCCTGCAGGCGACGGTGATCACCCGGGTGTCGCAGCTGCACGACCACTTCCAGTTCCTGCTGCTCGCCGCCATCGCTATCATGATGGTCAGCGCCTGCCTGCTGATCTTCGGCCCCGACCCGCAGAGCGTGGACATTCCCTACGCGCTCGACTCCTTCGCGATCGGCGAGATCATCCTGGGCAAGCCCCGCGTCTATGCCGCCATCGGCGCGATCGTCGTCGCCAGCTTGCTGCTCGCCTTCTTCCGCTACACCGCCACCGGCAAGGCGATCCGCGCCTGCGCCGATAACCATCTCGGCGCCAAGGTGGTCGGCCTCAACGTGGGCCGGCTCTATGCCTTCACCTTCGGCCTCGGCACCGCGGCGCTGGGCGCCGCCGGGGCGATCATGCTGCTGCTTTACGAAGTGCAGCCCTATCTGGCGCCGGGCTTCACCCTGCTGGCCTTCGTCATCGTCATCATCGGCGGGCTCGGCAGCCTTTACGGCGCGCTGCTCGGCGGCGTGCTGATCGGGCTTTCGGAGGCGCTGGCGGCTTCCTTCCTGCAGCCGTCGATGAAGACCGCCTTCAGCTTCGCCCTTCTGATCCTGGTGCTGCTGTTCCGGCCGCAGGGCCTGCTCGGGCGGGCGCGATGAGGGCCGTCGCCGGTCTCTTCTCGGGCCTCAGCGGCTTCGGGATCGCGCTGTTCTTCCTGTTCTTGGCGGGGCTGATCGTCTATCCGCCCTTCGCCAGTTCCTACATCCTGACGGTCGGCACCATCGTTCTGTACCTGGCACTGCTCGGCCAGTCGTGGAACCTGATGCTGGGCTTCGCCGGCCTGTTGTCGATCGGCCATGCCCTGTTCGTCGGCATCGGCGCCTATACCGCGGCCTTCTTCTTCACCCGGCTGGGCATCCCGCCGATCGTCGGGGTCTTCGCCGCGATCCTGCTGTCGGTGCTCGTCGGCGCTTTCATCGGCTATCTCGGCTTCCGCTTCTCGATTGGCGGCGTGCATTTCGCCCTGCTGACCATCGCCTTCGCGGAATTCACCCGGATCATGGTCGACCACGCCGGCTTCCTCGGCGGCACCCAGGGACTGTTCCTCAAGGTCACGGCGGCCGACCGACAGGGCGTCGACCTGATCAACCTGCGCGGCCACCCGCTGATGTTCTACTACCTCAGCCTGGGACTGGCTTTCGCGACGCTGCTTTTGTGCCGGACACTGCTGCGCTCCAAGCTCGGCTATTACTGGCAGGCGATCCGCGACGACCAGCAGGCGGCCCAGTCGGTCGGCATCAACGTGTTCCGCTACAAGATGTATGCGGTGCTCTATTCGTCCGCGATCGCGGGGGTGGGCGGCGTCTTCTATGCCTTCTACCAGAACGGCCTGTTTCCGGAATCGACCTTCTCCATCGAGCGGTCGATCGAATACACGCTTGCGCCAATCGTCGGCGGCGTCGGCACGCTGTTCGGGCCCATCTTCGGCGCCTTCCTGCTCACGCCGCTGTCGGAGAGCATGACCGAGATCGTCGACGGCCTGAAGGAGGCCGGCATCCTCGACCCGAGCCTCAAGCTGCACGGCCTCAAGCCGCTGTTCTGGGGTCTGGTGGTGGCGCTGATCGTGCTGTTCCAGCCCAAGGGGCTGTGGCCCTGGGTGGCCCGCGTGCTGCGGCTGACGCGCCGGCCGGCCGGTCCC
>CAMYMQ010000150.1 GCA_947259335.1 uncultured Alphaproteobacteria bacterium
GGCCCAGCCTCGACGTGCTGCCTTCCGCCGAGCGCAGCCGGACCGGAACGCCGCTCGCGCCGGAGCGGATCGACTGGCGGCCCGCCGCCCGGGCCTAGGGCGCCTGACGGCCTGACCGCTCAGCGGTGCTCGGGATTTTCAAAGTCGAAGCGGCAGCCCGCGTCCCAGGCCGAACGCTGGTTTCCATGAGCCGGCAGGCCGCCGGCCTCGCGCAACAGCCGCGCCAGATGGAGCAGGTTCCACGTCATGAAGGTGGCGTTGCGGTTGGTGAAGTCGTTCTCCGGCCCGCCCGAGCCGGGATCGCGGTAGGACGGGCCCGGCCCTGCCTCCCCGATCCAGCCGGCATCCGCCTGGGGCGGGATCGCATAGCCGACATGCTGCAGCGAATAGAGCACGTTCATGGCGCAATGCTTGATGCCGTCCTCGTTGCCGGTGACCAGGCAACCGCCGACCTTGCCATAGTAGGCATACTGCCCGGCCTCGTTGAGCTGGGACGAGTTCGCGTAGAGCCGCTCGACGATGCGGGTGCAGACCGACGATTTTTCGCCCAGCCAGATCGGCGTGCCGAGGATCAGGATGTCCGCTGCCGCGACCTTCTCATACAGCGCCGGCCAGTCGTCCTTGTCCCAGCCATGCTCGGTCATGTCGGGATAGACGCCGGTCGCGATGTCGAGATCGACGGGGCGGATCACCTCGACGGCCACCCCGTTCTTTTCGAGGATCGCCCTGGGGATGCCGATCAGCCCCTCGGTGTGGGACAGGGTCGGCGACTTCTTGAGCGTGCAATTGAGGATCAGCGCGGACAGGCCGGAGAAATCCCAGGGGCTGTCGGCGCACCACTTCTCCTGGAGTTCGTTGAGCATGGTCGGCTCCTCTGCGTTGCGGTTAGGGGTGTCGGTTCGGTCAGGGGCCGTCGCGGTCGGCGGCCCGGCGCGCCCGATGGGCAAAGCCGGCGCGGGTCGGCATCTCTGGAACCTCGCGCATCTCGAGTGAGTCGGCGTCCCTGCTGGCCGCCGAGCCATACCACCGCGCGAAGGGCGCCGCGGTCAGGCCGTGAACCAGCACGCTCAGGGTCACCGTCACGATGATCACCGTCATGATGGTTGGACCGTTCTGGAGCTTGGCCTTCTCGACCACGAACAGGGCGAACAGGATCGACGCCAGCCCGCGGGGGCCGAACCAGGCCAGGAAGGCCGTCGTCGAGCGCGACACCCCGGAGCCGATCATCGCGATGCCGATGGGCGCCATGCGGACGACCGTCAGGCTCAGCACGGCATAGGCGACCACGGCCCAGCCGATGTGGCCGAGCGCCTCGGGCACCAGCGCCGCGCCGAAGATCAGGAAGGTCAGCAGGGTGAGCAAATGCCCCTCCGCTTCCGCGAATTCGAACAGGAAGGTACAGCGTCCGCGCACGGCGTTCCCGAACACGAGCCCGGCGACGAAGGCGGCGATGAAGCCGTTGCCGCCGATCTCCTCGGCGGCCGCGAAAGCCAGCAGCGCCAGACCCAGGCTGGCCGGCCCCTCGTAACTCTCCGACATCCACCTGGCCTTCACCGCCCGGTCGATCAGCCGGGCGCCGGCCCAGCCGACGAGCATCCCGGCGATGGGGCCGAGCACGATCTGCCCGGCGCCGAACCACAGCCAGTTCCGCCCCTCGATGCCCTCCGCCGCGCTCGCCAGGAAGGCGAACAGAAGGACGACCGGCAGTGCGATCCCGTCGTTCAGCCCGCTTTCGATGTTGAGCGCCTGCCGAATCCGCTGGGGCACCAGGGGGCTGACGACCACCGACTGGCCCAGCGCCGCGTCGGTCGGGGCGAGGATCGCTGCCAGCAGGGCCGCCTCCCACAGGCTCAGGCCGAGCGGCAGCGCGAGTGCTGCCACGATGCCGGCGGCGATCACCAGCGGCATGCCGATCGCCAGCATCCGCACCGGCAGGCCGTGGTCGCGGCGGATGCTCTTCACGTCGATCCGCGCCGCGTCCACGAAAAGGACCAGGATCAGCGTCACCTCGGCCAGCCCGTGGATGAAGCCGTGGCTGACGTCGAGCCGAACGATCCCGAGGACGGCGTTGCCGACGATCACGCCGAAGGCGACGAAGATCATCGGCGCGGTCACGACCGTGCTGTCGAGCCGCCGCGAGATCAGGCCGAAGACGACGACGCCGCCCGCGATCACGGCGAGTGTGGTGGTGTCCATTGCCTCCCGCCCCCGATGCTTGCGGCCTCCGTCGCGGCAGAGACTACGGCCTTTTCCGGCGCGTGCAAAACCGTGGGCCGGCGACCGCCGGGTGTCGCACCCGGCTTGGCCGCCGCGCGCCGCTGGGCCATACTCCCCGGCGCCTAGACAGGGAGTAGGTTCGTGCAAGGAAAGACCGCCATGGCAATGCCGTCCGTGACCGCCCGCCGGCTCGCCGCGTTGGCGCCCCTCGCGCTGATCCTGGCCGCCACGGCCCTCGCGGGATGCGAGGACCAGGGCGAAGTCGCCCGGCTCCAGTCCCGCGCGAAATCGCTGGAGGCGCAGCTCGCCGCCGAACGCAAGGCGGCGAACGACCGCCTCAACGCCGCGCTCAAGCGCATCGACGCCCTCGAACGGCGCGCCAAGTCCGGCGACGACCGGGTCGCCGCGATGGCGCTCGGCCAGGTCGAGGCCGAGCGCCGGGACAAGGCCGCCCGCGCCACCCTGGCCAAGCTGCGGGGACGCATCGCGGCCCTGGAAGGCAGGACCAAGGCGCTCGCGGCCGCGGCCGACGCGGTGAAGGACCTAGAACGGAAGCTGACGGCGCTCGACACCCGCACCGCGCCGCTGGTCAAATCGGTCGGCACGGCGGAATCCGACGTGGCTCTCCTGCGCACGCGGGTCACGTCCCTCGGCCGGCAGATCGAGGCCCTGCTCGCCGCGATCGCTCCCTCGGCCGGCGCCGACGACGCGCGCGCCAAGCGGGTCGAGGGACTGGCCAAGTCCGTCAAGCAGATCACCAATCTGATCGGCCAGATCGTCAAGAGCACCAACAGCCTGGCCGACCGGATCGGGCCGCTCGCCGAGCAGTCCAGGGCCGCGGCCGCGCGCCTGCGGACGATGACCGCCGCGATGGGCGCGCTCCGGACCGCCGTGGAACGGGTCGAGGGCGTCGCCGCCCGCCTGGAAAAACGGGTCGAGACGCTCGAAACGCAGCAGAAGCGTTAGCCGCCGTCCGGCATCGCGGGTTCGGCCATCCGCCGCATCTGGGTGCGAAACAGGGCCACCTGCTCGCCCTTCTGATTGGTCACGGTGACGTCGAGCAGGCCGGTGCGGCCCTGCCAAGCGATGTCGCGCGCGACCGCGGTCAGCGTGTCGCCCTCGTGCGCCGTCCGCAGCCAGGTGATCGAGGCGTTCTGGGACAGGGCCTGCGGCCCGTGGGAGCAGCCGGCGAAACCGCTCGCGCTGTCCGCCAGGGCAAAGACGATGCCCCCGTGGCACAGTTTCGCGGAATTGAGCATCGCTTCGGTGACCGTCATCGAGACCCGGGCATAGCCCGGGCCCATCTCCTCCACCACGATCCCAAGGGTCTCGCGGGTGGCGGTATCGACCGCCAGCATCGACGCGGCGATCGCCGCCGGATCAGGTGACGGCGAAGTCACGCGACTGTTCCGCCTTGAGCCGGCGCAGGAACAGCGACACGCGGTAACGCGGATCCCCGTAGAGCCGGTGCAGGTTCTCGAGCACGTCGACGACGCGGTCGTAGCCGATCTCCCGCGCCCAGGCGAGCGGGCCGTTGGGGTAGTTTAGCCCCATCAGCATCGCGGTGTCGGCGCCCTCTGCGTCGCACACGCCGGTGTGGACCGCCTCGGCCGCCTCGTTGGCGAGCATGGCGACGACCCGCATCAGCACGAGGCCCGGCGCATCCTCGACCAGGGTCACTGTCTTGCCGAGCGCCTGGAAAAAGCCGGCGGCGGCAAGCGTCGCCGTGCGCGGGGCGCCGCGCTGGGCGGCGATCACGACCCGCGGGCTCTTCTCGTAGTCGAGGCAGAGGTCGTAGTGGACCACCGGGTTCTGGTCGGGATCGCCCCAGTCCTCCTCCCAGGCCGGCAGGCCGCGGGTCAGGCGCAGGGTCGCGCCGTCGAGCTGGATCAGGGTCTCGGTGAAGGGGCTGTAGTGCGCCTCGGCGGAACCGTCGAGCTCGGGCTCCTCGCCCTCCTGGCCCTCTTCTTCCCACTCCGGCATGTCCGGCAGGTCGTCCAGTTCCTCGAAGTCGGTGAAGAAGTCCTCGTAGGCGACCTCGATCCCGGCGTCGCGCGCCAGCTTGGCCAGGGTCGCCACCGGGTCGCTGGGCCGGTCGCCCCAGACCGGCGCGAAATCGGGGTTCTGGGACAAGGTGATCCGCTTCGGCCGCGGCCCCTGCAGCGCCTCGGACGACTTGGCCGCGCCCGCCGCCGGGTCGCCCTCGCCGCCGTAGTCGTACCAGCCGCGGCCGGACTTGCGCCCGTTGCGACCGCTGGCGACCAGTTCCTCCTGCAGCAGGCTGGGCGCGTAGCGCGGGTCGTAGTGGAAGGCCTCCCACACCGAGCGGGTCACCGACAGGTTCACGTCGGTGCCGATCAGGTCCATGAGCTGGAACGGCCCCATGCGGAAGCCGCCGCAGTCGCGCAGCACGGCGTCCAGGGTGGCCACCTCGGCGGCCTGCTCTTCCAGCAGCCTCAGACTTTCGCTGTAGAACGGCCGGGCAATCCGGTTGGCGATGAAGCCGGGGGTCGACTTGGCGACCACCGGGCTCTTGCCCCAGGCCGCCGCCGTGGCCACGATCGTGTCGCGGACCGCATCCTCCGTCGCGAGGCCGACGACGACCTCGACCAGCCGCATCAGCGGCGCGGGGTTGAAAAAATGCATGCCGACCAGCCGGCCCGGCTTGTCGAGCGTCGCGCCGATCGCCGTGATCGACAGCGACGAGGTGTTCGACGCCAGGATCGCGTCCGCCGCGACGATGCCCTCGAGCTCGCCGAAGACGGACTGCTTGACGTCGAGCCGCTCGACGATCGCCTCGACCACCAGCGCCGCCGGCGCGAGGTCGGCCAGCGATTTTGCCGGCGAGATCCGGCCGAGAATCGCGTTGCGCTCGCCCGCCTCCAGCCGCCCCTTGTCGACCGACCGGGCAAGGATTTTGGCGATGCCGTCGAGGCCGCGCTCGATGGCGGCGGCGTCGGCGTCGAACAACAGGACCGGATGGCCATGGGTCGCGGCGACCTGGGCGATACCCGCGCCCATCGTGCCCGCGCCGATCACGGCGACGGTGGCGTCCTTGGCGAGTGCTGGCATGGAGATAACGGCTGCTTTCGTTGAGGGGACCGGCGCGTTGTAGTGGTTCGCCGGAGCGCGGGCAAGGGAGGCCCGGTGACCCGCGCCGGGCCTACTCCCCCCTGAACTTCGGGTCGCGCTTTTCGCGGAAGGCGGTGACGCCCTCGACATAGTCGGCGGTGTGGCCGCACTGGTATTGCAGGTCGCGTTCGAGATCGAGCTGGCGGTTCAGGTCATTGTGCTCGGAGGCGTCGAGGGCCTGCTTGATCAGGCCGAGGCCGACCGTGGGCATCGACGCCAGCCGGGCGGTGAGCGTCCGCGCTTCCGCCATCAGCTTGTCGTCGTCGAACGTCTTCCAGATCAGGCCCCAGGCCTCGGCCTGCTCGGCGGAGACCGGTTCGGCGGTCATCGCCATGGCGCGGGCGCGGGCCGGACCGACGAGGCGCGGGACGATCCAGGTCGAGCCCGCGTCCGGGACCAGGCCGAGCTTGGCGAAGGACTGGATGAAGGTGGCCGAGCGCGCCGCCAGCACGATGTCGGCGGCCAGCGCGAAGCCCATTCCCGCCCCGGCGGCGACCCCGTTGACCGCCGCGACGATGGGAATGCGCGTCTCGCGCATCAGGCGGATCAGCGGGTTGTAGCGGGTCTGGAGGAAGTGGCGCAGGTCGGGTTTCTCGCCGGGCTCGGGCAGCTTGCGCTCGGTGAGATCCTGGCCCGCGCAGAAGCCGCGGCCCGCGCCGGTGACCAGGATCGCCCGGGCGTCCTGCGCGATGGCCCCTTCCAGCGCCGCGCGCAGCTCCGCATGGAGGTCGCCGGTGAAGGCGTTGAGGCGGTCGGGCCGGTTGAGGGTGATCTCCCACCAGCCGTCGTGCCGTTCGCTGAGCACGGTCTTGTCGGTCATCGCATCCTTCCCTTGCGCCCCGGGCAGTCCCGCTGACATACCACAGGCACCCGTTTCGGCAATCGAGAGAAAGGCGTCCCATGGCCAACGTCTACGCCATCCGCGGCATGGTGCCGGTGATCGACCCCGCCGCCTTCGTCCATCCGACCGCGACCTTGA
The DNA here is from genome assembly GCA_947259335.1 of uncultured Alphaproteobacteria bacterium. Taxonomy (GTDB): domain Bacteria; phylum Pseudomonadota; class Alphaproteobacteria; order Bin65; family Bin65; genus CAMYMQ01. Next base: position 6,329 of record CAMYMQ010000150.1, read on the forward strand.
TCGGCGACGTCATCGTCGGACCGGGCTGCTACGTCGGCCCGGGCGCCAGCCTGCGCGGCGACTTCGGCCGGCTGGTCCTCGAGGAAGGCTCGAACCTCCAGGACAACTGCATCATGCACGGCCTGCCCGACTTCGACACCGTCATCGAGGTCGACGGCCATGTCGGCCACGGCGCCATCATCCACGGTGCCCGGATCGGCCGCAACGTGCTGGTCGGCGTCAATTCGGCCGTGATGGACTATGCCGAGATCGGCGCGGATTCGGTGGTCGCGGCGATGGCTTTCGTCAAGGCAAAGACCAAGGTGCCGCCGCGCACGCTGGTCGCCGGCATCCCGGCCAAGCCGATCCGCGAGGTGACCGAGAAAGACCTCGCCTGGAAGGCCTGGGGCACCCGGGAATACCAGCGGCTCGCCCAGGTCTGCCACGAGAGCCTGGTGGCCGCCGAGCCGCTCGCCACAATCGAGGCCGACCGGGTCCGCGACTATGTCTGCGAGGGTGAGCCCGGCGCCACCTGACCGGCGCGCGATTCGCGTGCGATTGGCGCGCGAGCCGCCCCATCCGGACAGTGACGTAACCGCGAAAAGTGAGTCCAGCATGTGGATAAATCGCCGCCGCCTGTGGATAGGATTGTAACCAAACCGTAACCATCTTGAGATTTTTGTGGAAAAATAGTATGTTAGAGGCTTGCCGCCCAAGAGCGCTCCGCGATGGCGCCGACGGGAGGTCCCGACTCAAGCAAGGGATTGGCAACCACTGGGAGGTAACGTGCCATGCACGATCCGAATGGACTGGTGACCCGATGGGTGCCGGCGGCGCGCAAGGGTTCGCTGACCAGCATCGCCCTCGCCTTCGCGGGCATGTGTGTCTTCGTGGTCCTGGTTCGCCTCGCGCTGAGCTGACTCCGCCCGCGTCCGGCCGCCGCACGCCGGCCTTGCCCGCTCGGCCCCGGTTCCGATCGCTCCGTTCCGACTGCCGCCGTTAACCAATTAAGCACATCCGTTAAGACGCTCCCGGGCCCGTCCCGGCGCCGGAACCGCCGGGAATTCCGGGGTGCGCCCGAGGCGCCGATCTGGTAGACGACCGGTCGGCCCCGAAACCCGCGCATGACATGACGATCCGGCTCCACAACACGCTGACCCGGCGGAAGGAGGACTTCCTTCCGATCGATTCCGAGAATGTCCGCATGTATGTCTGCGGGCCGACCGTCTACGACCGCATCCATGTCGGCAACGCCCGCCCGCTGGTCGTCTTCGACGTGCTGTTCCGGCTGTTGCGCCAGGAATACGGGGCGGGCCACGTCACCTATGTCCGCAACATCACGGACGTCGACGACAAGATCAACGCCCGGGCCCGGGAACTGGGCGTCGACATCCGCCAGCTCACCGAGGAGACGGCCGACCGGTTCCATGCCGACGCCGAGGCGCTCGGCTGCCTGCCGCCAACCGTCGAGCCGCGGGCGACCGAACATGTCGCTCAGATGGTCGCGATGATCGAGCGGCTGATCGACCTGGGAAATGCTTACGAGAAAGACGGCCACGTCCTGTTCAACGTGCCCTCGATGCCCGATTACGGCCGGCTGTCCGGGCGCAACCGCGACGAACAGATCGCCGGCGCCCGGGTGGACGTCGCGCCCTACAAGAAGGACCCGGCCGACTTCGTGCTGTGGAAGCCGAGCGAGCCGGACCTGCCCGGCTGGGACAGTCCCTGGGGCCGCGGCCGGCCGGGCTGGCACATCGAGTGCTCGGCCATGTCCGAGGCCCATCTGGGCGAGAGTTTCGACCTGCACGGCGGCGGACTCGACCTGGTCTTCCCCCACCACGAGAACGAGATCGCCCAGAGCGTCTGCGCCCACGGCGGCGCGCCGATGGCCCGCCACTGGGTCCACAACGGCTACCTGATGGCCGAGGGCGAGAAGATGTCGAAATCGCTCGGCAACTTCTACACGGTCTCCGAATTGCTGGAGGAATTCCCCGGCGAGGCGATCCGGCTGCTGCTGCTCAAGACCCACTACCGCCAGCCGCTCGATTTCACGAAGGACGGGCTGCGGGAGGCGAAGGCGCAGTTGGATCGTTTCTACGGCGCACTGCGGCGGTATCCGCCAGCAATAGACGATGTGTGGGCGGGTGCTGTCGGCACGGGGATCGTCGAGAATCTGGAAGCCGACTTGAACACGCCGGACGCTATCCACCACCTTCATTTGGCGCTGAACGACGTGAACAAGGAAGCCAGCAAGGAGACGGCGACCGCGCTCGCCGCCAGCCTGCGACGCGACGCCGGCCTGTTGGGTATCCTCCAGCAAGACCCCGAAGCCTGGTTCGCCTGGAGCCCGGCATCCTCGGGTGAAGTCGACGCGGCCGAGATCGACTCCCTCATCGACGCCCGCAACGCCGCGCGCAAAGCGAAGGACTTCGCCGAGGCCGACCGCATCCGCGACCAACTGGCGGACCAGGGCATTCAGCTGGAGGACGGCCCCGGCGGCACCACCTGGCGCCGGGCGGGCTAGCCGGGGGCATACCGTTCGGGATCGGCGGGCGGGTTGCAAACCCGCCCCTACAAGGGTTCCGGAGCCGCGCCTCCAATGCTGCCGACCTAACCGCTTTGGCTCCGAACCAGTTGACTGTCGTAGGGGCGGGTTTCAAACCCGCCCGCTCTCTCTGCAGGGGCAATCGGGCAGACGGAACGTTCGGCGCGCGCCCGCGACGGTTAGCTTTGACGCCGCCCGCCGCGCGCGTCGGCCCCAGCACCCTGCCCCGGTCTCCGGGATGTGGGCAACACCCGCTTCCCGTCGCGCCCGACCGGGCGTCAGGCCGCGCCGCCGTCTCCGAGCGTCACCTTGCCGTCGCCGTCCAGCCACCCGGCCACCCCGGTGCGCAGCCAGCCGCCCGGCCGGAA
>CAMYMQ010000151.1 GCA_947259335.1 uncultured Alphaproteobacteria bacterium
ACGCCGGCCGCGCGCAGATCGTCCGCGCGGCTCGAAAGATCGTCCCCGCTGATAACGGCCACCCGCAGGTCGGCGCCGGCCTCGGCGATCAGCCGCTCGATGGCCGCCGCGCAGGCCGCCGGATTGACGCCGCCCGCGTTGGACACGACCTTGACCCGCTGGCGGTCGAGCGCGGGCAGGATGCGCGCCATGACGCCGGAGACGAAATCGGCGGCATAGCCCCGCGCGGGATCGCGCATCCGCGCCCGGGCCAGCAGCGACATGGTGATCTCGGCGAGATAGTCGAAGGCGAGATAGTCGATCCCGCCGGCCGCAAGCAGTTGCGACGCCGCTTCGTTGGTGTCGCCCCAGAAGCCGGACGCTCCCCCGATCGTGACGGTTACCTTGCCCATCCGCCGACCCCGTTCGCGGCGCGGTTGTGCGCATCTGCGCCCTTCGTTCGGCGATACCCGCCGCGTCGCCATGCGTCAAGGCCGCGTGCCGCGCCCAATGGGTCAGCGCAGGGAAGCAAGAGACTCTACAAACGGTGCCGGACATGGCATAAAGGAGCATAACGATACTAACGAGTATCGTTGACGGATCGGTCGTCCCGCCCGATCCTGTGTCGCGGCCAAAGGAGAATTGCCATGGATGCGCCCTCGGACGGAGCCTGGACCGGCGATGTCGACCGGCTGGTGAAGCCGGACCGGGTTCACCGGAGCCTCTATACCGATCAAGCGATCTTCGACCTGGAGATGGAGCGCGTCTTCGGGCGCGCCTGGCTCTACGTCGGCCACGAAAGCCAGGTCCGGGAGCCCGGCGACTTCTACGCCACCAAGCTCGGCGGCCAGCCGGTCCTCATGGTCCGGGGCGACGACGGCGCGGTCCGCGTGCTGCACAACCGCTGCACCCACCGCGGCGCGCTGGTCTGCGCCCAGGAGGCCGGCAAGGCCCGCGACTTCCGCTGCGGCTATCACGGCTGGGCCTTCGGCCGCGACGGCTCGCTGAAGTCGGTGCCCCGGCAGGAGGGCTACGGTCCGGAGTTCGAGAAGGAGCGGGAGTCGCTCGGCCTGCGTCCGGTCGCCCGCCAGGGCACCTATCGCGGCTTCGTCTTCGCCAGCCTGGCGGAGACCGGCCCCTCGCTCGACGATTGGCTCGGCGAGATCAAGTCCTCGTTCGACGACATGGTCGACCGGTCCCCCGACGGCGAGATCGAGGTCGCCGGCGGGGTGTTCAAGCACTATTACGAGGGCAACTGGAAGCTCTACATCGAGAACGTCAACGACCTCGTCCATCCGCGCTACGTCCACGACAGCTCGACCGAGTCGGCCAAGCGCCAGGACCGAGAGGTGTTCACCGACGGCGCCGGCGAGATCGCCGTCCGGCAGATGATCCAGAACGGCGTGCTGGTCAACGTGTGGGACAATGTCGGCACCTGGTGCTTCCCCAACGGCCACAGCTACATGGGCGACTATCACGACGACGACCGGCTGCTCGCCAAGTCGGACGACCCCGTGTTCAACGAGTATCGGGACACGCTGGTCGCGGCCAAGGGCACCGACCGGGCCCGCGAGATTCTGTCGGTCATGCGGTTCAACTCGATCGTCTATCCGAACGTCGCCTTCATGTCCTCCTTCCGCCAGTTCCGGGTGTTCCACCCGATCTCGCCGACCCGGACGGAGGTTCACATCTTCTCGTTCAAGCTGAAGGGCGCGCCCGAGGCGATGTTCCACGACACGGTGCGCTTCGCCAACGCGATCAATTCGCCGGCCTCGCAGATCCTGACCGACGATCTGGAGATCTATCGCCGCATCCGCGACGGGCTGGTCAGCGACGCGCCGGAATGGCTGCATCTGGGGCGCGGCTTCGGCCGCGACGTGGCCGACGGCAGCGGCTGGCACGGCGATCACGGCACCAGCGAGATTCACATCCGCAACCAGTTCGACTCGTGGCGCAATCTGATGAAGGAGGCCGCGTAATGGGGATCGTCCTCCAGCCCGCCGCGGCCGAGCCGGCGCTTCTCGCCGAACTCGACGACATCGTCCAGACCGAGGCCCGGCTGCTCGACGAGGAGCAGTGGAGCGATTGGCTCGGCCTCTACGCCGGGGATGCCTGGTACTGGGCGCCGCACCGGCCGGACCAGCCCAATCCGCGTGACGAGGTCTCCATCTTCTATGACGACCGCATGTTGCTGGAGACCCGCGTCCGGCGGCTCGAGACGGCCGCGTCCCATGCCCAGACCCCCGGCACGCGGACCAACCGCGTGGTCGGCCGCACCCGGCTCGAAGCGGTCGAGGGCGAGACCTACACGGTCTCCTCCAAGTTCGTGATGCTGGAGCACCGCATCGACGCGCAGAAGATGTGGGGCGGCACCTATACCCACGGCCTGCGCCGCAACGGCGAGGGGTGGGAGATTGCGTGGAAGCGGGTCGACCTGGTCAACGCCGCGGGCGTCCTCGATTCTATCTCCATTCCTTTCTGACGGGACCGTCGCCTGTGTCACAGGACTTGACCGACCTCTGTGTCGCCGAGGCCGCCCGGCGCATCGCCGCCGGCGAGCTCACCTCGGAAGCGCTGGTGCGCGCCTGCCTCGACCGGATCGACGCGCGCGAAGACGCCGTCCTCGCCTGGGCCTATCTCGATCCCGAGCAGGCGCTGGCCGCCGCCCGGGCCG
>CAMYMQ010000152.1 GCA_947259335.1 uncultured Alphaproteobacteria bacterium
CAGGGTCCGCGGCCCGGCCCCGCGCCCCGCGCCACGCAGCCCGAGCCGGCCGGCGAGCAGGTCGATCTGGACGAACAGCGCGACGTAGTAGAGCAGCGACGGGATCAGCGCGGCCAGGACGATCTCGGCATAGGTGACGGAGATGAAATCCATCATCAGGAAGGCAGCGGCACCCATGATCGGCGGCATCAGCTGGCCGCCCGTCGACGCGACGGCCTCGATCGCCGCCGCGCGCTCGGCGGAAAAGCCCGACTGTTTCATGAGCGGGATGGTGATGACCCCGGTCGAGGCCACGTTGGCGACGGCGCTGCCCGAGATCGATCCGAACAGCGCCGAGGCGGCGACGGCGACCTTGGCCTGTCCGCCCCGCGCCCGGCCGAGCAGCGCGGCCGACAGGTCGGTGAAGAACTGGGCCCCGCCGGTCTTCAGCAGCAGGTTGCCGAGGACGACATAGGCGACCACGATGGTCGTCACGATCCCCGGCACGGCGCCGAGCAGGCCGTTCGAGTCGATCACCAGATAGAGAACCTGCCGGTCGAGCGGCACCTCCCGGGCGCCGAGTATCCCGGGCAGCATGTAGCCGAACACGCCGTAGACCAGGAACACCGCGACGACCCCGAGCAGCAGCCAGCCGGCGACCCGCCGCAGCGCTTCCAGGGTGAGCACCAGGAGGATGGCGGAGACGACGATGCCGTCGACCGGGCGGTAGACGATCTCGAGGCCGAGCCTGTCGGCGTGGACGGCGAGATAGAGGCTGGCGGCGGCGGCCAGGGCCGCGAGGCCCCAGTCCCACACCGGCACCCGCGGCAGCCGCCGTCCCCGGATGTCGACCGTCAGGAAGGCGAGCGGCAGCGCGAGGGCGAGGACGGCCGCGATATATTGCGGGCGGACTGCGGTCAGGCCGGCCCAGCGATGGAGGTCGAGCGCCCAGGCGATGGCGAGGAGGGGAAGGCAGGTGGCCAGGGCGAGCCGGACCAGCCGGACGGCGGGCACCATCGCTTCCCCTGGCGTCTCCTCATCCATCGTGTGGCCGTGGCCGGTCTGTCAGCGCCGGCCGGAAATCAGGACTTCTTCTGCCAGGCGCCGACCTCGCGATAGAACTTCTCGGCGCCCGGATGGAAGGGCATGCCCTGATCGCGCGACAGCTGCTTGGGCTTGTAAAGCCGGAAGATCGGAACGATCGCCACGAACTCCTTCTGCTTCTCGTAGAACAGCTTGGCCAGCTCGTAGATGACCTTGTCCGAGACCTTGGCGTTGGTGACGACCATGTAGCGCTCGGCCAGCAGGTAGGTCGGCTCGATGATGCCGATCCGGCCCTTCTTCGGCTTCATCTGAAGGACGTCGGCCGTCGGCACGAACTTGCGCAGCCGGGCGATGCCCTCGGGCGAATGGTTGGCGTTCAGGAAACGGATGGTGCCGACCTTCGCCTGGATCTCGGCATTCTTCGGCACGCCGACCGCGAACATGGTCGCGTCGGTCTTGCCCTGCATCAGGTCGCGGACGCCGGCGATCACGTGGGGGACCGTGTTCCCCTTCAAGTCGGATTCCGAGATGCCCCAGCTCGCCAGGATGCCGCGGAAGTAGCGTCGCGCCTGGGCGTGGTTGGTGTAGCCGAGCGAGACCGTCCGGCCCTTGAGGTCGGGAACCCCCTTGATGCCCGACGAATCCTTTACCATCACGCTCAGGAACAGCGGGAACAGGGTGGCGACCGCCCGCAGGTTCTGATTGGGGCGCTTGTCGTAAACCTCCTGGCCCTTATAGGCGAAGTAGGCGTCGGTCGCGCTCGGGATGGCCAGGTCGGCCTCGCCCGCGTTGACCAGCGGCACGAACTGCTCTGTGCCGGAATAGGGGGTGACGCGGGTCTGGATCTTACCGTGGCGGTGCAGCATCGTGCCGATGGCGACGCCCATGTTGTTGTTGAGGGTGCCCGTGCGGGTGGTGCCGATGGACACCGTCTGGGCGGAGGCGGTGGCGGCGCCCAGGGTGAGGGCGGCGGCAAGGCAGCCGATCGTGCGTTTCATGATATTCCTCCCGTTTTTGGTGTTTTTCACCGTTTCACTTCGATGAACCGTTTCGCGGCCGCCGAGGCTGGCGTCCGCGCCTTTTTTTCAGGTCCGGTCGTCCGCAATGCCGGCGGCGCGCAGCTTCTCGCGTTGCGCGGCGTGCCACTGTTCCATGGGCTCGAAAGTCGGGTCGCCGGCGATCCGCTCGCGGGTCTGCCGGTGGATCTCCTCGTCGGTCAGCGACAGGTCCAACGGGATGTGGTGCGGCTGGGCGACGTGCCAGGGCGAATCGATATAGACCTCGATCCGGTTCTGTTCGGGATCGCGGAAATAGAGCGACCAGGCGTTGCCGTGGTCGACCGGGTGGATGTCGCTGACGTCGTCGCGCCGGGTGACCATCGCGTACATGTGGCGGAGGTCGTCGAGCGACCCGGCCTTGAACGACATCTGCTGGATGGCGTGGGTCGGACCCGAGGTTTCCGGGCGGCCCGACGACAGGACCAGCTGGTGGTGCGCCTCGGGGTGGCGGGTCAGGAAGATGACCTGGAAACCGCGCGCCGGGCCGCGGTCGGTCTCCACGAAGCCGAGCACGTCCTTGTAGAAGTCGCCCATCCGCTCGAGGTCGCGGACGAACATGCCCATGTGGCTGAGCCTCAGCGCGGGCAGGGTCGCCGCTGCGCCAGTGCGCGCGGGGGTGGCCTCGTTCATCGCCGCCTAGCCTCCGGTCTCCGGCGAGATCCGAAGCGTCCAGTCGTAGAGCGCCTTCATCTGGGACTCGATGAAGCCGCGGGTCGTCTCGTCGGTCAGGTTCCCGGCCTCGTCGAATTTCGTGTGCGCCATCGAGATCAGCACCTCGGGCTTGTTCAGCGGGTGCATGTTGACGAACACGGCGACCTGGCGGAGGTGGTACTGGACGCGCCCGGTGCCGACCGGGCCGCGCGCTGCGCCCATGATCGCCAGCGGCTTGTCGTTGAGCGGCTGGTCGGGCAGGCGCGAGAGCCAGTCGAGCGCATTCTTGAGCACGCCGGGGATCGAGAAATTGTATTCGGGCGTGGCGATCAGCAGGGCGTTCGCGGCGCCGATCTTGCGGCCGAGGTCGACGACGGACGGGGGAAAGCCCTTTTCCTTCTCGTCGTCGTTGTAGAGCGGGATATCCCCGATCGGATTGCGCGGCGGGTCGGCGTCGAGCCCGTCGAGGTCGATTGTCATGCCCCCGGGCGCCAGCGCGGCCGCCGCGCGCAGGGCGTGGGTGTTGAACGAGCCGGCGCGGAGGCTGCCGCTGAGCGCGTGCACGGTGATCGGTCGCATGGTTCGGTCCTTCAATCAGCCAGGCCGGCGACCTGCCGGAACAGGGCCAGGGTGCGCTTGTGGGCAAGCTCGGCGGCTTCGGGCTTGTAGGACGGCCGCTCGGGATTGGCGAAGGCGTGGGGCGCGCCCGGGTAGACCTCGATGTCGACCTTCGGGTTGTCGCCCAGCGCGCCCCGGATCTTGTCGATCACCTCGGGCGGGGTGGTGTGGTCCTCTTCCCCGAAGTGGAGCACCGTCGGGCAGCCGACCTTCGGCGCCTCGTCCAGATACTGGGCGATCTTGGTGCCGTAGTAGCCGGCGGCCATGTCGACGCCGAGTCGGGTCGCGGCGAGATAGGCGAAGGTGCCGCCCATGCAGAAGCCGGTGACCCCGACCGGCCCCAGGCACTCGGGCTGCGCCTTCAGCGCCGCCAGCGTATGGCCCATGTCGGTGACGCCCAGCTCGTAGTCATACTCGGTGTGCAGGGCGAAGGCCTTCTTGAGGCCCGCTTCGTCGAACGGGATTTCCAGGCGCGGTTCGAAGCGCCAGAACAGGTCCGGCGCGAGGGTGACGAAGCCCTCGTCCGCGAAATAGTCGCAGGTGCTGCGGATCGATGAATTGACCCCGAAAATTTCCTGGACGAGGACCAGCCCGGGCCCGCTGCCGCTCTCGGGCACCGACAGATAGCCCTCGAAGCTCTGGCCGTCGTCGGCCGGTATCGTGATCCAGCGCGCCGGCATGATCCCTCCCATTGTTCTTGCTTGTGCGATTCGGTGGCGTGCGCAGACCATAGTCGGCGAAAGGGATGAATGTCCATCCCTTTAGGCGGCGGGCGCCGCCGGACTGCGCCTTCCCTCTGGTCTTGGTCCGGGAAGGCGGCGACAATCCCGCGGCCCGGCGCAGCGCGCCGACGATGCGGGAGGAAATGCATGAATGAAGCGAATGCGGTCTACATGGTCCGCTTCTGGATCAAGCCCGGCGGCGAGGAGAAGGTGCTCGACTGGCTCGACACGAGTCATATCGCTGACGTCGTCGGCCAGCCCGGCTTCCTGTGGGCCCGCCGCTTCCGGCTCGAGGGCACCGACGACGACGGCTGGGCCGCCCACGCCATGATCTACGGCCTCGAGTCGATGGACCACCTGCACGCCTATATGAACGGCGACGCGGCCAGGGGCTACGCGGAGGAGCGCGAGACCCTGGGCCTCGCGCCGCTGCTGCGCATGGACCGGTGCTGGGGCGTCACCGAGTTCGGCGTCGACGCCTGATCCCGCCGCGCGACAACGCGCGGAGGTTGTCGCCGCTGCCGTCTCGCTACGTCAGTCCCGCCCGGGCGGGAACGACGCCGGCGGACGGGCGCGGCGGTCCGCCTAGTGGCCCGCCGCCTGTAGCGGATTCGGCACCGCGCGCTTGGTCTTGGACCACAGCTCAAGCATTTCCTCGGCGGAGCTGCTCAGCGTCTTGTACATCTCCGGTGTCATCGTCGAGCAGGTGAGCTCGAGCCTGTGGCCGCTCGGGTCGCGGAAATAGATCGACTGGCACATGCCGTGGTCGGTCGGTCCGAGCACTTCGAGGCCCTTGTCCTCCAGCCGCTTCTTGGCGGCGAGCAGATCGTCCATCGTGTCGACCCGCATCGCGAGATGCTGGACCCAGTCGGGCGTGTTCGGGTCGAAGGCCATGTCCGGCGATTCCGGCACCTCGAAGAAGGCGACGCAGCTGCCGTCCTCCATCTCGAAGAAGAGATGGAAATGGGGCGAGGTCTCCTGGGTCGAGGGCACGAAGTCGGCCGAATAGGCCATCGTGTATTTCAGGCCCAGCACGTCGGTGTAGAAGGCTGCCGTTTCCTTGGCGTCCTTGCAGCGATAGGCGACGTGGTGCAACTGCTTGACCAGCATGGGTTCCTCCTCAGTCGGCATAGGTCGGCTGGCGTTCGGCCAGCGGGGTTTCGGTGGCGGGCGGGGCGGTGCGCCCCCGGATCTGGTCGACGGCCTGCAGGATGTGCTCGCGCATCAGCGCTTCGCCGTTCACCGCCTTGCGCGCGCGGATGTAGCCGAAGATTCGATGATGCAGCTGATGCGACCCGCGGATCGCCTGGAAGTCGTACCAGTGGATCACGCGGCGCGAGCCGAGGGGCACCCGGTAGGTCTGCTCGATCAGCCCGGTCAGCATCCGGTTGTCGGCGCAGTCGAGGATCAGGCCGTGGAAGGCGTCGTTCATCTCGATCCACGGCAGCCGGTCCATTTCCTCCAGCCGCCCCTTGGCGAGGATGCGGTCGCCGCGCGCCAGGATGTCCTCGAACTCGGTCTCCTGTTCGGCCGTCAGCCCGCGCTCGGCGGCCAGCCGGCAGGCCATGCCTTCGAGGTTGGCGCGGACCTCGTGAGCCGTCTCGATCTCGGCCAGCGAGAATTCGCGCACCGTGTAACCGCGCTTGGGCAGGTAGTCGAGCAGCCCCTCGGCCGCGATCGCCTGGAGCGCGGACCGTATCGGCGTGCGGGACACGCCCATCGCCTCCGAGAGCGGGATTTCCTGGAGATGCGTGCCCGCCGGGAACTCGCCCCGCAGGATGCGGTCGCGGAGCGTCTCGGCGACGCGTTCGGAGCGGGTCTTCATGGACGGTCGGAGCGGTTTGCAGCCATCGAGGAGGGAGCATGTATACATGCGGGGCGAAAATCAATGGAAATGAGGGCCAATGCGCCCTCTATGAATACAATATCAGCCCGATCCCGACTGTCGCGCCGGGCTATCCCGGGAGGACACAGGGGAACGACCTAGGCCTGCGCCCGGGCATCCCGGATCGCCTGCCACACCCTTGGCGGCGTGAGCGGCATGGCGATATCGGTGATGCCGAGCGGCCGCAGCGCGTCTAGGACAGCGGACACGATCGCCGCCGGCGCGCCGATGGTGCCCGACTCGCCGCAGCCCTTCGCCCCGAGCGGGTTGTGGGTACAGGGCTGGCTCTCGTCCGTGGCCGTCTCGAAGAAGATCAGGTCGTCGGCCCTTGGCACGGCATAGTCCATGAACGATCCGGCGATCGGCTGGCCCGTCTCCGGGTCGTAGCGCGCATGTTCCATCAGCGCCTGGCCGATGCCCTGCGCAAGCCCGCCATGGACCTGCCCCTCGACGATCACCGGGTTGATCACGGTGCCGACGTCGTCGACCACCCAGTAGCCGGCCAGGGCGACGACGCCGGTCTCCGGGTCGATCTCGACCTCGCAGACATGGACACCGTTGGAATAGGCGAAGTTGACCGGATCGTAGAAGGCGGTCTCCTGGAGGCCGGGCTCCAGTTCTTCCAGCGGGTAGTCGTGCGGAATGTTGGCCGCGCGGGCGACCTGGGCGAAGGACACGGTCCTGTCGGTCCCGGCGACGGAGAAGATGCCCTTGTCGAAGATCACGTCCTGCGGATCGGCCTCCATCAGGTGGGCGGCGATGCGCCGGCCCTTGTCGGCGATCTTGCCCGCCGCCCGCACGGTGGCCGAGCCGCCCACGGCGATCGAGCGCGACCCGAAGGTGCCCGTGCCCATGGGCACCGCCGCCGTGTC
>CAMYMQ010000153.1 GCA_947259335.1 uncultured Alphaproteobacteria bacterium
GCCAACGCCACCAGCCACCGGCGCGAGGCCGAGGGCGCGACCCTGGTCGAGGCGCGCCACGACGCCTATGCCCGGCCCTTCGGGCTGCTTCACCTCCGGCGGCTCTATCTGTCGTCGAACGGCGAGGACCTGCGCGGCGAGGACATCATCGAGCCCGCCGCCGCCGGCCGCGGCCGCAAGGGCACCCCGTTCGCCGTCCGCTTCCACCTCCACCCCGACGCGGTGATCCAGACCATGTCGAGCTGGGAGCGGGGCAACCAGCTGGTCGAATTCGACCGCCCCGGCGCCGGGGTCTGGCGGCTCCACACCGAAGGCGGCGTCGACCTCGCGGTCGAGGACAGCTTCTACCAGGGCGTGCGCGGGGTGCGGCGGCGGTCGATCCAGATCGCCCTCAACGGTGTCTGGGAAGGCGGCGACCCGAAGCTGGTGCGCTGGGCGATCCGAAGGTTGAAGTAGAGAAACGCCACGCCTGCCTCCACCGGTCCGTCATTTCGACCGGAGCCTGTCTCGGGGCGCGAGACAGGCGAGCGGAGAAACCTTGCATCCACCGTCGGGATCGCGGCGGCGGAACCACGGTTCCTCGACTGCGCGCTTCGCGCTCCGCTCGGAATGACGGGTAAGGGGAAGAGAGAGCCCCTACAGGCTCCAGCGCCGGAAGCCCTCGCCCAGGTCCACGGCGCGCCACATGCCCTTGATGTCGGCGAGCAGGCCGCCCGGCTTGAGCAGCCGCTCGAGCTCGGCCGCGCCCAGCGCCGCATAGGCGCGGTGCGGCACCGCGCCGATGACCGCGTCGAAACCGGACAGGGTGTCGAGGTCGCCCGCCAGGGTCAGGCCGTAGAGGCGCTCGGCCTCTTCCGGGTCGGCGCAGGCGTCGTGGACGTCGACCGCGTGGCCGGCCAGCGCCAGGGTCTGGACGATGTCCACCACCCGGGTGTTGCGCAGGTCCGGGACATTCTCCTTGAAGGTCAGGCCGAGGACGAGGATCCGCGCCTTGCCGTCGAGCCGGGCCATCACCGTCTCGGCGATGTAGCCGCCCATCGCGTCGTTGATCCGCCGGCCGGCCAGGATGACCTCCGGGTCGTGGCCGATCTCCTGGGCCTTGTGGGCGAGATAGTAGGGGTCGACCCCAATGCAGTGGCCGCCGACCAGGCCCGGGGTGAAAGGCAGGAAGTTCCACTTGGTCCGCGCCGCGTCGAGCACGTCGTAGGACGACAGGCCGAGCTTGGAGAAGATCATCGACACTTCGTTGATGAAGGCGATGTTGATGTCGCGCTGGGCGTTCTCGATCACCTTGGCCGCCTCGGCGGTGCGGATGTCCCGGGCCACGAAGACGTTGCCGTTGGTGACCGTGCCGTAGACCTCCCGCAGCATCTCGGCGGTCTCGGCCGTGTCGCCGGAGACGACCTTGGTCAGCCGCGCGAGCGAATGTTCCTTGTCGCCGGGGTTCATCCGCTCGGGCGAGAAGCCGACGTTGAAGTCCGTGCCGTGGGCGAGCCCCGAGGCCCGGGCGAGGTCGGGCGCGCAGACACCTTCGGTGACGCCGGGATAGACCGTGCTCTCCAACACCACGGTCGCGCCCCGGGCCATGACCCCGCCGATCGCGGCGCAGGCCGCGCGCACCGCCGACAGGTCGGGCTTGCGGTCGTCGTCCACAGGAGTGGGGACGGTGATGATGAACAGATCGGAGTCCCGCATCGCCTCGGCGTAGGCCGAGAACCGGGCGCCGCAGGAGGCCAGCTCCTCGTCCGTGACCTCGCCGGTGGCGTCGTGGCCGCCGTTCAGCGCCTCGATCCGGCGCGCGTTGAGGTCGTAGCCGACCACCGCATAGTGGCGGGCCAGGGCGACGGCGAGCGGCAGGCCGACATAACCGAGGCCGACGACGGCGATCTTGTGGGGTGGGTTCATGGTCGATTTCGCGGATTTTCGGGTGGCGACCTCTACCTGCCGCCGGCGCGCCCTGTCAACGCGCCAGCGCGGCGCGGGTTGACCTCAAGCCAGCTTGCGCCATATGTTCACGCTGTGAACAACGGAGATCGGCCTTCTCGGCGAGACCTCTCAGGATGACCATGGCCAACGGCGAGACCAAGACGGAGGCGGGCAGCGCGGACACCGAGATCACCCTCGGCGTTCTCGACGCGGTCGATTCCAACGCCTCGGTCACCCAGCGCTCGATGGCCAAGGAGCTGGGCATCGCGCTCGGACTCGCCAATTCCTATCTCAAGCGCTGCGTCCGCAAGGGCTGGATCAAGGTCAACCAGGCCCCGCCCAACCGCTACGCCTATTACCTCACCCCCAAGGGCTTCGCCGAGAAGTCGCGGCTGACGGCCGAGTATCTCTCGTCCTCCTTCACCTTCTTCCGCCGCGCGCGGGGCGAGTGCGAGGACGCGCTGGCCCACTGCGTCCAGCACGAGTGGCGCCGGGTCGCACTGGTCGGCCGCAGCGAGCTGGCCGAGATCGCGGCCCTGTGCAATTCGGAATTCGGGCTCGACCTGGTGCTGGTCGACGCCGACGGCGAGGAGACCCGCTTCTTCGGCCTGCCGGTGGTGCCCTCGCTCGACGACGCCGGGGCGATCGACGCCGCCCTGGTCACCGACCTGGGCCGGCCGCAGGCGGCCTATGAATCGCTGGCCGACCGGCTGGACCCGCACCGCATCTTCACCGCCTCGGTGCTCAAGGTCCGGCGCGACAAGGCCGACAAGGCCATGGCGTCCTGAGGCCCGCGATGGACCGCTGGTATGTCGCCCAGACCCATTCCCGCGCCGAGGAGACCGCGCTCGCCCACCTTCTGCGCCAGGGCTTCCGCGCCTACCTGCCGCGCTACCGCAAGCAGCGCCGGCACGCCCGCAAGACCGAGATGGTCGACCGGCCGCTGTTCCCCGGCTACCTGTTCGTGTGCCTCGACGTGGCCCGGTCGCGCTGGCGGCCGATCCGGTCGACTGTCGGCATCCGCCAGCTGATCTGCGACGGCGAACGCCCGCTGGCCGTGCCCGAGGGCGTGGTCGAGGACATCCGCGCGCGGGAGACTGACGAAGGCGTGGTGCCCTTCACCGAGCTGCCGCCGTTCGAGCCCGGCGACACCGTGCAGGTGACCGAGGGCCCGTTTCGCGACCAGGTCGGCTGGTTCGAGCGGCTGGCCGACAAGGACCGGGTGATCGTGTTGCTGAACCTGCTTGGCCGCCCGATGCGCGTGCCGCTGACGGCCAGCTCGGTGACGGCCTATCTCTGAGCGCCGCCGGCCCCTGGGTCTGAACGGGATCAGGAGTGTCGGCCTGAGGCGTTGCGGAACCAGGCCGTCCGCGTGGGACCGCGGCGGGTCATACGGCTGCTTTGCTTCACTTCGGGTGGCTGGCTGGCGGTCCGCGGGCGTTGCGATGTCGGGATGCGGAGCGGCTGGTTGGCTTGCCGGCGTCACACAGGCGCCGTCCTGCACTATTTCGTCAAGATCAGTTTGAAGTTGCTGGTCATGCGCAGGCGGTACTCCTGCTCGCCATGCTTGATGATGACCTGTTTCTGGCCCTGCAGCAGGCCCTAAACCGGGATCGAACGAACCGTTCTTTCGGATATCGTCGTCTGTTTCCTCATTTCGTTGGTCGTATCAGCCATGCGGCCCTCTTCGCGGTTCGGGGCGAAGCCCCATGGGACGCCGAAGGCCTTCTCACGAAGCCCGATTATATTACGAGTAGTTCTTATTCGCAAAATCACGGCGTCAGGGCAGGCTGCTATCGAGATGCCGCGAGTGTTGCGAACGGAGACGCATGGGCTCGCCTGCCCGGCGCGCTCCGCCGTTGGTTGACCGTCTCAGCGATATGGGACAGGTCAACAAGGCTGGCTTTTCTGGAAATTCTAAACCATACGTTATGGTAGCAATATATATCATATAAGATGCATTAAGCTGCATATTAATGAATATGATCTATCTTAGATTGTATAATCTCTTTTCATAGGATAAGGTTAATAAAATTAATCCCAGCTGGGCTCACACGTCCAAACTCGGGAAGCGTGCATGATGGAGAGGTCGGGATGAGAGTTTGGTCAGGCGGTTTGCCGCTGGTCCTCGCGGCATTGGTCGTTTCTTCCTGCGGCTTCCTCAAGCAGCCTGGTTTTCCGAATCAGTCTTTCACGCCTCGGCAAGACATTGCGGAACTAGAGAGTGTGTTCGGCAGTGCCGGTTCGCTAAAGGCATATTATTCCATCAAAAATCCGGAGGTGACGGATCGCAACAAGCTCATCACGGGGCGCCTGGTCCTGACGGACCTCCACTACATCCGCTTCATCAAAAGCCTGTCGGCCACCAAGGTGCAAATCGATACGGCCCTTGATCTCGCCGCGATCGGTATTGGCTTAGCGACGACGACAGTTGGCGGCGCTGCTGCAAAGACCGTTCTAGGCGCCATTACAACCGGCCTCGCCGGATCGCGCACATCGATCAGCAAGAATGTCTTTTATGAGAAGACGGTGCCAGTGCTGATTTCAGCCATGAATGCGGCACGAAAGCAGGCGTTAGTGCCGATTCTCCGAGGCATTCGAACACGCACCTTGGCCGAGTATCCGGTCAGTCAGGCAATCACTGACCTGCATGCCTATTACTACGCCGGCACTTTCCCTGGAGCGTTTGAGGCCATTCAGGAGGACTCGGGGGCGAAAGCTAAAAATGCGGAAGACAAAATCCAGATATTGACGCGGATAAAGGGCTTTACCACAGATTCGTTAAGAAAGCAGGTTCAGGCTTTAATTGGGAAGGTTAGTGGTATAAGCGACGCAGACGCCATTTCGCTGGCCAGAAACCCTCCCTACCGAGACGCAGTATCAGATGCAATCGTAAGCCGGCTCGTGAATCCGAAATTCTATGAACGTGAAAAAAGTCCTAATGCGCAAGCCGCCCGTCGAGCGCTACGGATTCGCATTGGGCGTGGCACTCGTAGCCCAGAAATTTTGGAAGCATGGCAGAAGGCATTGAACAAGGGTACGTGATCTATTTCCGCAACTTGCTTAGTTATCGAGGCTCCAATGGTGAAAAAGACAACACGAGAAATTTACAAGAAATCAGAATACCCAAACAAAGAAGACGTACAGGGCGAAGCGGAACTGCGTTTGGCCGACGGCGCCGTTTCAGCGGAAGTAATAAGCGAAGGCGACAACTGGGTCTTGGTGATCGTCGATGAAGTGTTCGCCGAAGGATAGTTTAGGTCTGGTACAGACAATCGGCCGACGATCGAATTCATCACGCCTGTCTTCTTGGTGAATTTGTATAGCAGAGCGTCCTAGCCGCCCGGGGCGATCCGGCGATAGCTCACCGCCTCGGCGATGTGGACCCGGCCGATCGTGTCCGCCCCCTCCATGTCCGCCAACGTGCGCGCCACGCGCAGCACGCGGTGATAGCCGCGCGCGGACAGCCGCAGGCGGTCGGCGGCCTTCGTCA
>CAMYMQ010000154.1 GCA_947259335.1 uncultured Alphaproteobacteria bacterium
GCCCGACGTCCGCACCTCGACCATCTTCCGCGGCGTCACCGCCTTCTGGATCGCCGACCTGTTCCGGCTCACCGTCATCGTGGCCTTCCCCGTGCTGTCCCTCTGGCTGCCGCAGTTCGTCAAGTGAGGCGGGGGATGGCGACCGCGCGGGTGGCAGGTCAAGACAACAATTCCAACGGGGGAGCCGTCGAATGACCAGCGAACATCCGGGTGCCATCGTCACTGGCGCCGGTTCGGGCATCGGCCGCGCCGCAGCTATCCGACTCGCGCAGGATGGCTGGTGCGTCGGCTGTCTCGACATTGACGCAGCGGCGCTCGACTGCACCGTCGGACAGGTTAGGAACGACGGCCTGCGCGCTGAGCCGATCGCCTGCGATGTCGGCGACCGCGGTGCCGTGTTCGCGGCCGTCGCTTGCTTTGGAGACGCGCACGGCATCGGGGCCCTGGTCAACAACGCCGTTTGGATATCATTCGGCCCGATCGAGGAGATCGACGAGGACGCCATCGACCGCATGCTCGCGGTCGGCATCAAGGGCGCCCTTTTCTGCATACAGTCGAGCCTGCCCTACCTGGTGAAGTCGGCCACCGAGATCGGCGACGCTGCCATCGTCAATCTCGCCTCCGGCGCCGTGTTCCGGGGCACACCGGAATTCTCGGTATATTCGGCTGTCAAGGGCGCCCTCGCCTCGCTGACCCGCCAGAACGCAGTTGAGCTCGGCCCGCGCGGTATCCGCTCCAATGCGGTCGCGCCCGGGCCGATCCCGACTGAAGGCGCGCTCGATGCGACCCCCGACGTGGAGGGCTGGAAGGCATCCGCCGCCGCACGCACGCCGCTCGGCCGGATGGGCACCGCCGAGGAAGTCGCCCAGGTCATTGCCTTCCTGTGCGGCAAGGAGAGCCGGTGGGTCAACGGCCAGGTCATCAGCACGGACGGCGGCCGGGGTGTTACCGCCTGACCTGCCTGCAAGCACATCCCACCTGAGGCGAACCCGATGACCAGTCCGGACAGCGCAACCTACCTGAATCCGATGCTGAACCCCGAGGGCTTCAAGCTCGGCGTGTTCGCTTACGTCCACGAGGGCGGCGTCACCATTACCAAAGCGCCCGAGCGCTGGGGCGCCCGCTGGCCCGACATCGCTGCCATGGCGAGGGTCGCCGACTGGGGCGGGATGGACTTCCTCCTGCCGCTCGCCCGCTGGAAGGGCATCCCGGGCGAAGTCGACAACCGGCACTGGTCCTTCGAGACGCTGACCCAGGCGGCCGCTCTGTCGGGCATCACCGAGCGGATCTCGCTGCTTTCAACCGTTCATACGCCGGTGGTCCACCCCGTATATGCGGCGAAGGCGCTGGCGACGATAGACCACGCCAGCGGCGGCCGGGCTGGCCTCAACATCGTGTGCGGCTGGAACAAGGCCGACTATGACATGTTTGGGCTTCAGCTCATGGAGCACGACGACCGCTACGTGCACGGGATGGAGTGGTACGAGATTTGGTCGCGTCTGGTGCGCGACACCAACGACCCGTTCGACTACGACGGCACGTACTTCAAGGACTTGAAGGGCATCTCCGGCATGCCAGGAACGGTCCAGCAGCCACAGCCGACCGTGATCTCCGCCGGCTATTCGCCGGCCGGCCGCGACTATGCCGTAAAGACCGCCGACTACTTCCTCACGGTCATGGTCGACGAGGACGAGGGCGTGCGCGGGATTGCCGACATCCGGGACCGGGAGAAGCGCTTCGGCCGCCGCGCGGAACCGCTGAAGCCGATCGGCGTCGCCTATGTCGTCTGTCGCGAGACCCGGGAAGAGGCCGAAGCGTTCCACCACTACTACGCTGTCGAGAATGCCGACACCAAGGGAGTCGACCACTATGTCGCCGCCCGTGCGCCCAACGCCGACACGCCCGAGCCGCTGATCCGAGAGTTGCGCATGCGCTGGGCCGCCGGCAACTCCGCCTACCCTCTCGTCGGCTCGCCCGAGGATATCGTCGAGGGCCTGCTCTTGTTCCGGAAGGTCGGCTTCTGCGGTGCAGCCCTTTCCTTCGTGAACTACCTCGACGAACTGCCCTTCTTTATCGAGCGGGTCCTGCCGCTTGCTCGCGAGGCGGGGCTCTGACACCCCAAGCCTTCCCTACTCCGCCAACTGATCGGGGCACCAAAGGATGGAAGACCTGTCAGGCCGCACGGCCATCGTCACCGGCGCCGCCCAGGGATTGGGCCGGGCCATAGCCGAACGGCTTCTGAATCTCGGCGCTTCTGTCGTCGGGGGCGATCGGCTCAAGGAAAAGCTGGAAAACGGAGCCGCAACGCTCAACATCACCGACCGCGCCAAATACCATCCGGTCGCCGGTGATCTTCGGTCAGCGATGATGCCGACCATGCTGGTCGACCGGGCGATCAGCGAGACCGGGCGGCTAGACATCCTTGTCAACTGCGCGGGGGGCAGCGGTGACGTTGGCGTCCAACACATCGACGAACTCACCGACGAGCTATGGGATCAGGTCATCGAGAGCAACCTGAGCGCCACCTTTCAGTGCTGCCGGGCCGCCGTCCCGCACATGCGCGCCGCCGGGTGGGGCCGCATCGTGAACTTCTCCTCGTCACTGGCGCGCGGCATGCGCGGTCCGGTCGGGACCGTCGGCGCCCGTCTCGCCTATTGCGCAGCCAAGGGCGGTATCGAGGCGCTGTCGCGCCAGCTCGCCTTTGACGTCGCTGCGGACGGCATCACCGTCAACGTGATCGAACCGGGCTTCGTGCTGACGGAGCCAGGGGCCCGGGTCCGCGAACGTTTCGAGGCGCTGAGCGCCGATGAGAAGCAAGCGATCCTGGCTGGTCGCGAACCGGGCGACCTGCCGCAGCCGAGCGATGTCGCCCGCGTGGCCGCCTTCCTGGTCTCGGACGAAGCCGCCCACCTGAACGGCCTGCTGGTTCCCGTCGGCGCCTGACTCCGCCGCTCGGTCGTCCGGCAAACGGGCCTCATGCCTTCGCGTCGAGGCCTTCATGGAAAGCGTCGACGACCATGAACAGGGCGTCGGGCTCTTCGTGGAAGGGCAGCGCGCCAGCACGGCCCAGGACGTGGAACTGCGCGTCGGTCTGCTTCTCGGCGATGACTTTGAACAGGACCAGGCCGTGCTCGACCGTGCTCGTCGGGTCCTTCTCGCCGCAGATCACCTGGGTCGGGACCTCGACACCGCGATCGCGGCTGACCGCATAGAAGCGGCTCTTAGTCTTGAACACGCTCGGCAGGAAAACCGTCTCGAATGCGCCTTCCCCCACGGCCGCGACCGCCCCTTCGTGAGCCTGACCGCCGGCGTTGGCGACGCAACCGTTCAGCAACGCGTCGTCGATGTGATGATACGTGTAGGACAGCCGCTCCAGCGCCCAGGCCTGTGACGGACGGCTCCACAACGGCCGCGGCGGATGGGCGAGCGTCAGGTTCTCGATGGCGTCACCCGTCGGCGACGCGATATGGCTGGTCACCATTGCGAGCGAGGCGAGCCGGTCAGGCGCATCAAGCGCGAGCGATAGGGCGACCAGTCCACCCACGTCCGTGCCGACGAGATGGCAGCTATCAATCGCCAATGCGTCTAGGGTGTCCGCCACCGCGGAGGCGAACCCGTCGATGCTGTAGTCGTCAGGGCCCGCGAGTTCAGTCCCGCCGCAGCCCGGCAGATCGATCGCGACCGCTTGGCGCCGGCCGGCGAAAAGCTCCATCGTCGGGCGCCACATGTGCGAGCCGCCGCAATAGAGACTTCTGCCCGGGATGCCGCCGTGCAGGAGCACGACAGGCGGGCCGCCACTGCTTCCACTTTCAAGGACGCGGACCTGGCGGTTTCCGGCGGCGACGGTCTTTTCGGTGAGGTCTGACATAGGGGATCCGGTCAGTCGTCGAAACGGGACACGAAGCTGCGCAGCAAGGCGTTGAAGCGTTCCGGGTGCTCGCGGAACGGAAAGTGACCGGCCTCGTTAAAGACGTGGAGGGCCGTACGGCGCTCGTGGGCTGCGACAGTGTGCATCAGGTGGATGCCCCCCTCGAAGTTCGCGGTGCGGTCGTTCAGGCCCCAGAAGATCTGCGTCGGGCGCTGCAGCCGTCCTTCGGACAGCCAGCGCAGGGTCTCGCGCTTGTCGCGCGCCAGCGCCGGGAAGAAGAGGCGCGTTTTAAGGTGCTCGTCCTCCATCTTCCGGACGCCTACCCGGTATTTCGGCAGGCACAGCACTTCGTGGGAGGCATCGATCCAGTCCTCGGTGACCGATTCCGGCCGAAAGCAATAGCGCTCATACACCCAACGGGCGCCTTCGCGGCTATACGGCGGATGGGGACCCGCCGACAGGGTGACGTCGTTGGTGCTGACACGGGGGCTCAGGGTGCCGCTGTTGACGACTGTCAAGGACTTGACGAGATGCTGGTTCTCCAGGGTGAGCCGAGTGGCCAGATAGCCGCCGCGCGAATGCCCGACCAGGTGGATATCGCTGAGATCCATGTACCTCAAGAAGCCTGCGGCGTGCCGGACGACCGCGCCCATCGTGTAGTCGTCCTCGAGCGGATTGTCGGTGTGGCCCTGGCCCAGTTTGTCGAATGCGATGACCCGATAGGCGTCCGACAGCGCGTTGAGCGTCATGCTCCAGATTGGCGCGCTGGACGCCGAGTCGGAGGACCCGAAGTTGCCACCATATATCAAGACGAGCGGACGGCCGCGGCCGCGCTCGAAATAGCGTGTGCGCACGCCATCGACGTCGATCCACTTCGCTTCGGGAAGCGACGTGTCCGTGGCGCCGGACGCGGTCGGTTGGGCCAGGCCCCTAGCCATGTGGCGGTCTCCTTAGTGGGCAAGTCGCCGCGAGTGCAATGTCTGGACGCAGCGTTCCAAGCAAACTGGTCATGCTCGTGTCCGAGGCGCCGACAAACTCCAGGACATCAAGCATCGGAACACGATGCCGATATTCATTCAATTTATATCGAATTATATTGGCCGGACAAGCTGGACGCGCGCTCGGTCAGGGACGGAGGGTGCCGCGCTTCGCCGTCCCCGGTGCGTTTGCGGTTGGGGACCGCGGACCGGACTATTCCGAGCTTGCGCCGTGCCGCGCGCGGTTGAGCAGCGAGCACAGGAGCTGGATCTCGGAATTTCCCAGATACCTCACCGCCCGCTCGACTAGACCGGCGCCTTCGCTCAGCAGCGCCGGCCGGAGGTCCCAGGCCTTTTGGGTCAGATAGACGTGGACGACCCGCCGGTCGGTCTGGCTCCGCCGGCGCTCGGCAAGCCCCCTCTTCTCCATCTGGTTGATGGCGGCGACGACCGACGGGCCCACCAGCTTCACGCGGCGCGCCAACTCGTGTTGGGACAGGCCGTCCTCCTCATAGAGGGCCCACAAATACGACCACATGCCTACGGAAACGCCGTGCTTTTCGACCCGCTCCTTGAGCTGCATGCGGAACATGCGGTGGAGGTCCCGGACTAGGAAGCCGAGCGGCCATTCCCCAGTGAAATAGGCGATCTTCTCCTCGTCGCTCCACCCCGAACGGTCCAGATCGCCAATCGGCTGAGGCTCGCTCATCGAACCGCCATCTTGAGGAGCATTCTCAGACGCAGGCGCCTCGGTCTTCGAGGCGGTCTTCTGACGCATGGTTGAACCAGTCTCTCTTCGGGCGCGTTGGCGTCATGATAGCAGGTGGCACGGCCCTTACAACGTGGCTGCCCTCCTGAAAAATCGATTGAAATCTATCTATCTAAATGTTACGAGACAATCACCTTTTATATGACCGCTCAAGAATGCGATCGGCAATAAGACAAGCGTTTACGAACGCACAGCGAGGAGATTCGGCGATGTTATTCCGCAAGCTCGTTCTGACCGCCTCGGCGGCCACCCTGCTCTCCTGGTCACCGGCGCAATCTGCGACGACTTTGAACTTTGCGGCTTGGATCCCCTGGACCCATTCGCTGAGCGTCAACCTCTATATTAAGTGGGCGGAAGCGGTCGAAAAGGCCTCGAACGGTGAGATCAAGATCCACCGCTTGCCCAAGGGCATCGGCCATCCGCGCGCCTATCTGGACGCGGTGCGCACCGGCCAGATCGATATTGGCTTTGGCACCCACGGCTATTCGCCGAAGCGGTTCGCCGCCTACCAGTTCACCGACTTTCCGCTGCTTGGCAACCGCGCGTCGGCGACCTCCCAGGCTCTCCAGCGGACGCACGACAAGTTCTTCGCTGACAAGGGCTTCTACAAGGGCGTGAAGCTGGTCGGCGTGAATACGCTGGGCCCGGGCATCTTCATGCACGCGAAGAAGATCATGCAGTCGCCCGCCGACATGAAGGGCCAAAAGTTCCGAACCGGCGGGCCGATCCAACGCCGCGTCGTCGAGGGCCTCGGCGGGATCGCGGTGTCCCAGCCGATCACCAAGGTATATGAGCTGCTGTCGACCGGCATCGTCGACGGCAACATGGGCCGTTTCGAACAGATCGCCGGTTTCAAGCTGACCAGCCAGACGCCCTTCGTGACCACGGTCCCAGGGGGGCTGAGCAGCGCCAGCATGTACATGCTCGTGAACCAGAAGAAGTTTGACGGGCTGTCTGCGGCCGGGAAAAAGGCGATCAACGACCTGTCGGGCGACGCCTGGGCCAAAATGGCCGGCGAGGCTTGGGACAAGATCAACGACGAAGGCCAGGAAGTCGGCGTCAAGGCCGGCGTCAAGATCGCCACAGCCGGAAAGCCGGTGGTCGACGCCCTGGCCAAGCTGAACGCCGAGTTCGAGAAGGCGTATGCGACCCTGGTCAAGAAGCAGGGCATCGACGGGGCCGCCGTCCTCCAATACTTCCACGGCGAGGTCAAGAAGCTGGAAGGCAAATAGGACTAGGATCCAGGCCCACACAACCCCATTGGGAGAATCGGACGGAGCGAGACTAACGGTGTATCGGACCGGTGGTTGACGCCATGACGCCGCCTTTCTCCAGGAGCCAAATTCCGCGGGTCTGGCGGCGCGACGGACTAATGTGCCGCGACTGCCCGAACCCGCCATAGAAGCATGTCGGAGTTGCCTACCGGCATCACATTCCGGGCACGTTTGTCCCCACAATCCGCTCCTGTCAGGATGTCGGTTCCCCGGTCTCCGGCGTCCTGACGCTCGGCGATTATTTGGCCTGCAGCTTCGTCAACTCACCCTTGTAGAATTCTAGGAGTGCACGGCAATCGACGCCGGTGCCCTGGAGTTGCTGCAAAGGAACTGTCACGGGACGGACGGCGGTACCGGGCGCGTAGCATGGGTCCATGCCCTCGATCACCTATGCCCGCCACCAATGTCCTCCGAACGTGATCCAGTATTCTGTCTGGCTCTATCGTCGGTTCACCTTGAGCTGGCGAGATGTGGAGCAGTCGGTTGCCGAGCGCGGGCTCAACCTGTCCCATGACACGATCCGGCGATGGGTCCTGAAGTTCGGCCCGGCGTTTGCAAAGCAGCTACTGCGACAGCGTCCTCGTCCAAGCCGACAACCCATTAACAACCAAACTGGACCAGTCGGCGGGGGCTGATCAGGGTGCCTTCATTAAACACTCTAACAATTTCTGGTGGGCCCCTTGACCTGACAAGGCCTGACCGACCGATTTGAGCAGCTTCAGTTCGTCCTTGCTGATCTTGCGGGTCGGGGTCATTGGCATTGGGTCGATGACCTCCAGCCGCTCGGGCCGATGCATCTTGGCGATGCCGTTGTCGCCCAGAAAGGCTGTCATCTGTCGAAGGTAGCGGTGCATACCCCTCACGACCAATCACTTAGCGTGTCCGTGCCCTTCAATATGTGTGACTGCGCGGAAAAGATTTGAGCCAAGGCTCGCCGTCTGACATAATTTCAATATGAAAATAAATTAGCTGCCAGACTGAGACCCGTCGAAAGGGAATGGGATCAATGGGAATTCATCAGGCGCTAGCGGGTCCGGTCGAGGCGGATGCGTTCAACGACATTCGGCTGGATATCGCGGAAGCCCGGCATATGCCGGGTTGGGTCTACTCTTCACCGGCGATATTCGAACGCGAGAAGCAGACCCTGTTCTCGCGCGAATGGCTGATGGCCTGCCGCGACGAAGAGCTGCCGAATGTCGGCGATTATGTGACGCTGAACGTGATGGGCGAGGAAGTCCTGATCGCCCGGCAGGCGGACAGGTCGCTCGCGGCGCTGGCCAATGTCTGCCGGCATCGGGGCGTACCGGTCGCCATGGGTACCGGCAATGTGCGGCTATTCACCTGCCCCTACCATGCATGGACCTATGAGCTGAGCGGCAAGCTTCGCGGCGCCCCTCACTTCCGACAGAACCGGGAGGCCCTGGAAGGCTGCGATCTGTTCAGTTACCACCTCGCCATCTGGCGGGGTTGCGTCTTCATCAACCTGTCGGATGAGCCGCGCGACTTCGACGAGTTTATCGCGCCTTTCGAGAGGGAGTTCGGCTTCCTCCAGCTCGAGCGATGTCACGTCGCCCGCAAGGTGGTTTTCGACATGAGCTGCAACTGGAAGCTCTGCCTCGAGAACCTCGTCGATATTTACCATGTCGGCACGGTCCACGCGAAAAGCTTCGGAGGGGCCTACAAGGGGAACAAGGAAAATTTCGGGTTCAACCTATTGCCCGATGGCTGCAGCAGCTTTTTCGAAAACGCCGCGCCGCTTACCAAGGATGGCAAAACTTTGGTCGGCCAAGTGCCGTGGCTCGCCGACCGCGACGCCAGTTTCGCGGCCTTGGGGCTGCTGTGGCCGAACTTCCGCATTTCGGCGCGCAGCGACTATTTCCGGATCTGGAATATCTGGCCCGTCGCCCCGAACCGGACTCTCATGCTCGCCAACATGCTCTTCCCGGAAGCGGCACTAGAACAAGACAACTTTGAATCAAAGCTCGACGAATACGAGACCTTCTTCCGGGGCGCGATCGAGGAGGATCGGCACGTCGTCGAAGCCCTGCAACGCGCGGTCAGTTCCGAGCGCTACATCCCGGGTCCGCTGGCAAAAATGGAAGAGGCGATACACCACTTCCTGAACCACTACGCGGACCGCGTCACCGCATAGGTGGGCGTCAGGCGCCACCCGCTCCTCGAACCGTCGAAACGACGGAGTCGGGGTTGTCCGGAGCCCGGTCGCCTCGCCAAGCGCTGTGTCCGTCCGGACGGACAAGGACCATCTTCCGTTCATAGAGCGCGGCGATATGAGGATTCGCGATTTCGATGATGTCGAGCGGCACGCCCTGCCGAGCTGCGGCATCGACCAGACGGCCCGCTTCGAACTGTCCGGCGCCGAAATTCAGCAGCGTGAAGCCCTGCCCAAAGAGATCGATCGTCGACCGGCCGTCCGAAAGCCACGCATGGGGCGCCCGGTGTCCCGGCCGGGCGGTCTGGATAAATTCGTTGGCCTTGTCCGCGGGCGCGGCGCTGCCATCCGGCACCACGATCGGCGACGGATCGTAGCGGTAGCCCATCGATACCCCGATCGAGTTCCACTCCTCCTCGAGCGCGGCCGACAGTTGTGCAGAAATTCGGGCTCGCGCCGCGTCCCCCTCGGCGGAGCGATCGTTGATCAGGTCCCAGTCGTCGGCCCGTTTCCAGGCCTTGAAATTGCGCGTCGACCATTCCGAATTGCGAACCGCGACTGGATGGCGCTCAGCCTGGTACGAATCGAGCAAGCCGTCGCCACCCCACCCCCTCAGGACCGCCTCCAGCTTCCAGGTCAGGTCGACGACATCGCCCAGCCCCGTATTCATTCCGTGGCCGCCGGTCGGCGACATTGTATGGGCGGAATCCCCGGCCAGCAGCACCCGGCCGGACCGGTAAGAGCGCGCCACGCACTGGCTGCGCCGCCAGGGCAGGATCTGGACGACCTCGTAGTCGATGTCGTCGCGCCCGAGACCGTCGGCAATGACCGCATCAAGGTCCAGCTTCGCGGGGTCGAGACGCTCTTCGGAATCGACGATGGTGAAGCGCCAGTACTCGCGGCCGTCGACACAGGTCAGATTTGAGCGGGTGCCCTGGGTTCCCAGGAAGAGATAGCGTTCCGCATAGCCCTTGTCGTGATAGCCTAGGAAGTCCGGGATTCGAAGCAGGGCGCTGAGCGAATAGCTGAGCGCGGGATTACCCTCGAATGGAATGTCGAGCTGATTGCGGATGGCGCTGCCGGCCCCATCGCAGGCGATCAGGTATTCGGCCTCAATGAACACGGTCTCACCGGAGGCCAGATCGGTCACCTCGGCAATCACCGAGCTCGTGTCTTGCCGGACGCTCTCCACGCGATGCTCGAGGCGGACATCCGACAGACCGGTACCCCGCGCGGTCTCCAGGAGGAGCGGATCGAACCACATCTGGGGGTACCGCCGGAGCATCTCCGGGCTGCTATCCGGCGGGGTTCTTTGCTCGGCGGAGGGAAATTCCTCCCTGCCGACCAGAAGGCCGGCAAGCGCCGTGCAATAGACGACATCACCCGGAAAATCGCTCGGGAACTTTCCGTTGGCGATCCGGTCGGCGATCCCCCACCGCCGGCAGAACTCCATCGTCCTGACCGACAGGGTCCCCGCCTTGGCGCTTCGCGAGGTTTCGCTCATCTGATCGACAAGGGTCGTCCGGCAACCGCGCTGGGCCAGGTCGAGTGCGACCGCCGACCCGATGGGTCCTGCGCCGACGACGAGGACGGGGGTTTCAATCGACTTTCCGGTCACGCCTACCTCGTGTCACCTAGTTGCGCGATCATATGAATATATTTTCAATATGAAATCAACTAGGCGGATACGCACATTTTGTGACCCGCCGTGACACCGCCCGGGGATGCCAACCACGGGCCGGTCGCCGACACGCCCTGCCACAGGCCTTTCGCCTACCGCTTACCGGCGCGCCGACCCTCCTCGAGAATCGTCTGCCAGTTCCGTTCGGGCGACAGGACGATCTTCGCGCGCGCCATGAGGTAGTCCATGATCTCGTGAAGCTGGGCGACCTTTTCCTTCGGCAGGTCGGCCAGCAGAACCGCTTCGGTCGCTCTCGCCAGGGGCAGGACCTCCTCGTAGACCTGCGTGCCCTTGTCGGTCAGCCGTAGTTCAGCCTTGCGGCGGTCGGTCGGGTCGGAGCCGCGCGAGACCAGACCCATCGACACCACCTTGGCAACGGCCCGGGAAATGCTCACTTGATCCATCCCGCTGACGACGCCGAGCTCCTTGGCGGACATGGGCTGGGCACCGCCCAGAACCGCGATCACCCGCCAGCCCGTCACCGACAGGTTGAAGCGTTCCCCGTACATACGTTCGAGCGTTGCGCTGACCAGAATGGCGAGAAAGGAAAACTGGTGCGGGAGCCAGTTATCGAGAAGCGAGTGGTTCCCCCCCACCCACGCAGTCACTTCGGTGCGCGGGCCGGCGGGGGCCGGAACACTATCCATGAGAACTCCTGACGTTGGCCGTGTCTATGAGGCGCCCATCGGCTCCAGACACCATCGGAGCTTTGGGGACGACAGGCAAAGATTCATCGCAACTCTAGTTCTTGCGAGGAGCATGAAAAATACTTTCGATTTGACAGTATTTTTTGCGTGAGTATGCTCATATCTGCAAGCTGAATCGATCCTGGCGCACAATGGTGGGGACGGACGTGACCGAACTCAGTCCTGTGAAAGTCTCGGCCAAGGCCGTGCCCGAAAAGCTCCATCACGTCGCCTACGTCACGCACGACGCGGCGGCAACCGTGGACTTCTATACGCGCGTGATGGGGATGGAGTTCGCCAGCACCGTCCTGGACAATCGGATTCCATCGACCGGCGACCCCTTCCCCTATTTCCACATCTTCTTCCGCATGGCTGACGGGTCGACCGTGGCCTTTTTTGAATCTCTGGGCGTGCCTGAGCCGGCGCCGTCGAGTCATCCGGCATACGACATCTTCAACCACCTGGCCCTCGATGTCGGCACGCGCGAAGCGGTCGACCGCTGGCACGAGCGCCTTGTCGGCGAGGGTCTCGATGTCGTCGGCCCGACCGATCACGGCATCATCTACAGCATCTACTTCCACGACCCGAACGGCGTGCGGCTTGAGCTCACGGCTTCGCTGGACGAAGACTGGAACAACCA
The DNA here is from genome assembly GCA_947259335.1 of uncultured Alphaproteobacteria bacterium. Taxonomy (GTDB): domain Bacteria; phylum Pseudomonadota; class Alphaproteobacteria; order Bin65; family Bin65; genus CAMYMQ01. The sequence goes on from CAMYMQ010000154.1 coordinate 12,066, forward strand.
CACGGCGCTGGCCTACAAGGACCTGGAAACCTGGGAAGCCGCGAAAGCCCGCGCAAGGGCGGAAGGCCGCGATGTGGCCGAAGAACTCAACCGGGTGATCGACCAGGCCGACAAGTCGATGACGGAAAGGGGCGTCAAGACCGGCTCGAAGCTCCACGATGCTTGAGCAATTGCTCCAGCCGATCCCGATCGAGGCCGGCACCACTGCGAGCAGGCTTGAGCTTCATTCCGGAATCGCGCGCCACTATCCCCGCGTATACGGCAATCTCGTTCGGAAATCCGGAGGTCAGTCACACACGGGCGTGATCATCGTCCACCCGATGTCCAATTTCCTTGGCCATCATCTGTTGGAGCCCTTCGCGGAAGCCGATCTTCCGATTATCGGACTGAACACGCGATACGCGGGCTACGACGCCGCGATCATCCTCGAAAACTGCCTGCTGGACATTGCCGCGACGATCCGATGGGCGCGCGATCAACTGGGCTGGAAGAAGGTCGTACTATGCGGCTTCAGCGGCGGTGGGCCGCTCGCCTCGATGTATCAGTCCCAATCCGAGAAACCGACGATTCAGGCTACGCCCGCCGGCGACCCGCCGGACCTGACCCAGGCAGATCTTCCGCGGGCGGACGCCTTGCTGCTGATCGCGTCGAGCCGCTCGCGCAGCCACATGATGCAGTCCTGGATCGATCCCTCGCTGACCGACGAGCGGGATCCCGATTCGTACGACCCTAGCCTCGACATGTATGCGGAGGACCGCAAACCACCCTACGATCGGGCGTGGCTCGGCGAATACCGGAAGGCCCAGCTGGCCCGCCTCGCCCGCATCGAGAATTGGGTCCTGGAAGAGCTCGAGCGCCTCTCTCGTCGGGGGATCCGAGACCGGGCCTTCTGCATGCACCGCACGGTCGCCGACCCCCGCTTTCTCGACCTGAGCATCGACCCCAGCGACAGGGAAGTCGGCAGCATATACGGGGACCCGCGCCCCGCGAACGAAGCGACCGGGCCCATGGGCCGCTACTCCTCGCTGCGAAGCTGGCTGAGCGTGTGGAGCCCGACCTACTCGAACGGCGACGCCCAAAAGCATCTGCGCAACGTTTCGGTTCCGGTCGCTATCGTGTGCCTGACGGCCGACCAGGGCGCGCTCCCGGTCGACTCCGAGGGGCTGCGCGACAGCGTCGATCCGGCGCTGTGCACCTTCATCGAGATCAAGGGCGCCAACCACTATTTCCTGCACCAGCCAGACGCGGGCCCAAAGGCGGTCGGACAGGTGAAGGCGTGGATGCAGAGCAGGCACCTGCTGATCTGAAGAGAGTCCGCGCGGCCACGCCGCGCCGATCTGAACCGCGCATCCGCAACAAGGGCGCGGCACATGCCCCGGCAATCGGGGTGACATCGAGGAGGGAACGCACATGAAGTATTCGAAATCACTGTCACTGGCGGCGATGGCATGCGCCCTCGTCATCCCGATCGCCCATCCGGTTCAGGCAGAGACGAAGCTGCGTCTCGGCCACTGGATCCCCGCCTCGCATCCCATGTCCATCTGGATGCAGAAATGGGCGGACGGGATCACCAAGAAATCGGGCGGAAAGCTCTCGGTTCCCGTCTTCCCCGGCGGACAACTCGGCGGGCCTCGCCAGCAGTACGACAACGTGCGCCGAGGCGTCGTCGACATTTCCGTAATCGCGTTGGGCTACACGAGCGACAGGTTCCCGATCGCGACGATGATCGACATGCCCTTCCTGGGCTTCAAGTCGTCCGCCCAGGGAACCGCCGTCTTGAACGACGCGGGCCTGCGCCAGAAATACTTCGACAAGGAAGCGCGCGGTCTCAAGCCACTGATCTTCTTCACCAACCAGCCCCACCAGATGTTCTCGGCCAAGAAGGCGATCCGCACACCCGCGGACATGCAAGGGCAGCGGCTGAGGGCGTCGGGCGTCACTCCCCGCGTCTTTCTCAAGATGGCGGGCGCCTCGCCTGTGGGACTGCCAAGCTCCCAGCTGTCCGACAGCCTGGAAAAGGGCCTGATCGACGGCATGGTCATGGACTACGGCGCGGTGGGCCTCGCCTTCAAGCTGGGCCCGCTCATAAAGTATGGGTCTGAGGTGAACGTCTATCTCTCGCCGTTCGCGATCATCATGAACCCCAAGTCCTATGCGGCGCTGAAGGGCGACCACAAGAAGCTGTTCGACCAAAGCCTGGTCGGCCAGGACAAGGGAATCGCCAAAGTCTGGGATGGGTCCGATTCGGCCGGCAAGGCGGCGGTCCTCAAGGCTGGCGTCCAGATCATCACGCTGTCGGATGCCGAGCGTGCCAAGTTCAAGGCACTGTCGGCAAAGGTGATCGACACCGCGATCGAACAGCGCGAAAACAAAGGCGTGCCCGCACGCAAAGCCTTCGACGATATCCTGGCCGTCGTGAAACGGGTAACCTCGCAAAAGTAGAAGCGGAGCCAAACCGACTGCCTCGCGAGGCCACGTGAATGCAGGAAGCATTGTGACCCGGGCGATAATTCGCCTGGGTCACGGCCTTGTCGCAATCGCGATCGCCGCCATGATCGCGATCACGCTCGTTGACGTCGTTGCCCGGGGACTATTCAACCGGCCAATCGTCGGCGTGGTCGACGTAATCGAACTCTCGATGATCTGGCTTACCATGTTGGGCATCGCGCTCGCATGGGCCGAGCGAGCCCACATTGTGGTCGACATCATCGATACCGTCGTCAGCCCCCGGATCGTCCGGCGGCTCGATCAAGGGGCCCGCCTCGTTACCGCGGCCGTGATGGGCTATCTGGCCTGGCTCGCCGTTCCACTGTTGGAAGGCGTCGCCGACTTTGGCGACACGACGATGAACCTTCGCCTGCCCCTGACCTGGTTCTGGGCAGCGATCATTTTCGGATACGGCGTCTCCTGCCTGGTCCTAATCGGCTCGCTTTTCAGCGGCCCCCCAGCGAACGAGACCTGACATGGATCCGGGCGCGATAGCCGCCATCATCCTGGTACTGCTGATGGCGATGATCCTGTTGCGGCTTCCCGTCGCCGTCGCGCTCTTCATTTCTGGCTTCATCGGATACGCCTGGGTCGATGGCTGGAACCGCGCGACCCTTTCCCTGGCGTCTACGACCGGCGATCTGATCAGCGGTTATGCCCTTTCTGTGGTCCCTCTGTTCGTCCTGATGGGCGCCGTCGCGGCGCGCAGCGGCCTATCGGCGGAGCTGTATCGCGCCGCCCTGGCGATGGCGCGCCCGGGTGCGCGCGGAACCCTGGCGCGGGCGACCATCGGCGCATCCGCTCTTTTCGGAGCCATCTGCGGATCGTCACTGGCGACGACGGCGACGATGACCAGAATTGCATTGCCGGAAATGCGGGCCGCAGGCTACAGCGACGAGCTTGCGAGCGGGGTTCTGGCGGCTGGCGGCACGCTCGGCATTCTGATCCCCCCCTCCGTGTTGCTGATCATATACGCGCTCTTGGCCGAACAATCGGTGCCCGAACTGTTTGCCGCCGCCTTCATTCCTGGAATCCTGCTCGTCATACTGTTCATCGTCATCATCCGTCTTTTGATCTGGTTCCGGCCCGAATGGGCGCCCAAGGCCGGAAGCACGACCCTCACGTGGCGAGACCGGTTCGGAGCGATTCAGCGAACCTGGAAGGTCCTGTCCGTCTTCCTGGTGTCGATCGGCGGCATTTACCTCGGCTGGTTCAGCCCGACCGAAGCAGCGGCCATCGGCGCGATGATGGTCATCTTGATCGGCCTGCTGGACCGCCGACTGAACCTGTCGACACTCTTCGAGGCGGTCCGCGAGACGGCGACGACCTCCGCAAGCCTGTTCTTCATCTTCCTGGGCGCCATCATCTACGGTCGATTCATCACCTTGACCCGACTTCCCAACGATCTCGCAAGTTTCGTGGACGGCCTCGGAGCGCCCGCCATCGTCGTCGGGCTGATCGTCGTCTTGATATATCTCATCCTCGGCTGCGTCCTGGAGTCGGTCAGCATGGTGCTGATCACGGTTCCCGTATTCCTGCCGCTCATGCAATCGGTCGGCTACGACGCCGTCTGGTTTGGCATCTTGTTGACCGTATCGGTGGAGATGGGGCTGATCACACCGCCGATCGGCATGAATCTCTTCGTGATTCGCGGTCAGGCCAAAGATCTTGCGACCATCAGCATCGTCCGGGGCGCTGCCTATTTTCTGTGTGCGCCAATCGCGTTGATTGTCCTCCTGCTGGTGTGGCCAGACCTGACTTCGTTCCTGCCGAGCCTTCTCTTGAAATAGGACCTTAAGGACTGTCACGGGAACCTGTGCCTGGGCGCGCCTTGTTTGGGATTGGCGCGGCTGGCTACGGCATCCGCCCATCTTGCGGCAGCTTCGTCCCGGAAGGTACGACGTGTGCCTCGAGATACGAGATGGCGCCGGAGGTTAAAGGCGTTACAGGCGGCGGCATGCCTGGAGAGGAAGCGCCGAGCGGAGCCTGCCGATTCGAACCGCTGCCTCTTTCGGTCGCGCCTCCTGATCGGCAGATGCGAATTTTCAGCTCGGCTATTCCCTCGCACACCCTGCTCGTGGCGCGCGCTCAGGCCGATATCCCGGAACGCAGCCGAGTAGGATCGCAGCTTGTCCCTCACAACAACCGACGGCGCGAAGCCTTGCTTTTTGAGAAGCGCGCCGATGAGCCTCCGCGCCGCGCTCGTGTTTCGCCGTCGCTGGACCAGCATGTCGAGCACTTCGCCTTCGTCATCGTCGGCGCGCCAGAGGTACATCCGCTTGCCAGCGATGACGACAGCCCTCTCGTCCAGATGCCACCGTGAGGGTGGGCGAGGCCTCCGCTGTCGCAGCCGTTCCGCAAATGCCGGACCAAACTTCATGACCCGGCGCCGGACGGTCTCATAGGACAGGTCGAGCCCTCGCGCGGCCAGCAACGCCTCCACATCTCGGTGGCTCACGGTGAATCGCAGATAGAGCCAGACCGCATGCTGGATCACGCTCGGGGATAGTGATGTCGGGCACAAGAGATCGAACGCATGGATCGATTCCACGCGGCCAAACCCGGTCCCGCCATCGTTCCCGTGACAGCTCCCGTCGCGCGAGCTTAAGCAGCTGGCCGAGTTTCCGGACGATTGGGCGGACCAGCTGCGCCTCTTCAGCCAAGTCGCGGCGCGACCGGCGCACTAAATCCTGGTCACCGACTACGGCCTGCAGAGACCATCCCGAGAATTACGTCCGATTCGTCTCTGAGTGACCGTCTCTGACGCACAGTTCGGCATCCCCTGCCGGCTAAGGCGCGGAAACGTCGAAAAATTCATAAGCGGACAATTGTCGCTCAACAACAATAAGTTAAATGGTGGCGGACGCAGTCTGGAGCGAACCCGTCTCCGGTCCACTTCCCTGATAAACAGGAAAGAAACAGGGAAATTTATTGAAATTGGCTCCATATTTTACCTTATGCGCAAAGATCTGGCCTAAGCGCTTGGGGCTGACCTGCTCCCCTTTGGTCCCTCGTTCATAGTGAGAGTCCAGGGTTGTTCATAACGCTTCTGCCGTCACGGTGGTAGCGGGCGCCCGGCGGAGCTGGTCGGGGTTGCGTAGCCGGTCGCCCGCGGC
>CAMYMQ010000155.1 GCA_947259335.1 uncultured Alphaproteobacteria bacterium
GACCCGCGCGCCGTGCCGGCGCTCGCCGAGCTGTCGGAAAGCGCGGACGGCCGGCTGACCGTCGTCGAGGGGGATGCGATGGCGATGGACCTGCCGGCCGAATGCGCCGCGCGGGGCCTGCCGACGCCGCTGCGGGTCGTGGCCAACCTTCCCTACAACGTGGGCACGGCGCTCCTGATCGACTGGCTTGGCCAGGCGCAGCGGTTCGAGTCCTTCACCCTGATGTTCCAGAAGGAAGTCGCCGACCGGCTGACGGCGCGGCCCGACACCAAGGCCTATGGCCGTCTTTCGGTGCTGGCCCAGTGGCTGTGCAGGGTCGAGCGGCTGTTCAACCTGCCCGCCGCCGCCTTCACCCCGGCGCCCAAGGTGGTCTCCACGATGATCCGGCTGACGCCCCGGCCCGCGCCCGTCGCGCCGGCCAGCCAGACCTGGCTCGAACGGGTCACCGCCGCGGCCTTCGGCCAGCGGCGCAAGATGCTGCGGCAAAGCCTCCGGTCGCTCGGCGGGGATACGGAGAGGCTGATCGAAGCGGCCGGCGCCGACCCGACGGCCCGGGCCGAACAGCTCACCGTCGAGCAGTTCTGCGCCCTGGCCCGCGCCGCGGAGGCGCAAGCCTAGTCGTCGGGCGTTTCGCGCAGTTGGCGGACGAACCGGTCGAGGCCGATCAGCCGGTGCCGGCGCAGCCGTTCGGCGGCCAGGATCGCCTGGGTCTGCCGGACGCTCTCGTGAAGGTCCCGGTTGACGATGATGTAGTCGTATTCGGCCCAGTGGCTCATCTCGTCGGCTGCCTTGGCCATGCGCGAGCGGACGGTCTCGTCGCTGTCCTGGGCGCGGGCCCGGAGGCGGCGCTCCAGTTCCGGCGTCGAGGGCGGCAGGATGAACACCGTGACGAGGTCGTCGGCCGCGGCTTCACGGAGCTGCTGGGTGCCCTGCCAGTCGATGTCGAACAGCACGTCCCGGCCCGCCTGGAGCGACCGCTCGACGTCGGCGCGCGGGGTACCGTAGAAATGGTCGAATACCTTGGCGTGCTCCAGCAGGTCGTTGGTGGCGACCATCTCGCTGTATTTCTCACGCGATATGAAGTGGTAGTCGGTCCCGTCCCGCTCGCTCGGACGGGGCGACCGGGTGGTCACCGATACCGACATGGACAGGTTGTCATCGGTCTCCAGGAGAGTGCGCGAGATCGTTGTCTTGCCCGCCCCGGACGGCGATGACAGGACCAGCATCAGCCCCCGCCGGGCGATGGTCGCCGCGCCATCGCTACTCAATGTTCTGAACCTGCTCGCGCAGCTGCTCGACGGCCGCCTTCAGCTCCAGCCCGATCCGGGTCAGTGCGATATCCGCCGCCTTGGAGCACACGGTATTGGCTTCCCGGTTGAACTCCTGACACAGGAAATCGAGGCGCCGGCCGATGGCGCCGCCTTCCTGGAGCAGCCCGGTCGCGGTCTCGACATGGGCGCCGAGCCGGTCGAGCTCCTCGCGGACGTCGGCCTTGGACGCCAGCAGGGCCGCCTCCTGGGCCAGCCGCTCCTCGGGCAGCGCGGGTTGGGCGTCGAGCAGTTCCGCGACCTGCCGGGCGAGCCGGGCGCGCAAGGCCTCCGGCTGGTTCGCGGCGCTGGCCCGCGCGGCGTCGGCAAGCCCGGCGATGCGCGCGATATGGGACTGCAGGACGTCCTGGAGCTGGACGCCCTCGCCGTCCCGCGACCGGCACAGGGCGTCGAGTGCCGCCGTGAACCCCTCGCGGATCACCGCGTCGCGGGCCTGGGCCTCCTCCTCCGAGTCCTCAGGCTCGACGAGTTCCACGACGCCGCGCACGCCCAGCAGGGCGTCGAGCCGGGGCGGCGCGCTGTCCACCTTTCCCCGGTAACGGTCCCACAGCGCCAGGATCTGGTTGAGCGCCTCGTCGTTGATCGCGATCTGGGCGCCGGCCTTGCCGCGCTCCGTCTGGAGGTTGACCGACACCGAGCCGCGCTTCAGCCGCGCCGAAATCGCCTCGCGCACCTGCGCCTCCAGGGCGTCCATGCCCGACGGCAGCCGGCAGCGGATGTCGAGTCCGCGGCTGTTCACGCTTCGGATTTCCCAAACCCAGCCGTAATTGCCGTGCCGCCCTTCGGTGCGGGCGAATCCGGTCATGCTGGAAATGCTCAATCCGACGCTCCTATAGTGGCGGCTGGTGTTTCGACGGCGGGTTGCGGGACTATACTCAGCCGCCGACAAAGCAACAAGAAACCGACGCAACGATCGCCGGACAAACGTGAGAAATCCGAAGTCCATCCTCATCACGGGCGCCTCGAGCGGGCTGGGCGAGGCCCTGGCTCTCGACTATGCCGCTCCTGGGATCCTGCTGGCGCTGACGGGCCGGGACCGGACGCGCCTCGAGGCGGTCGCCGGCGCCTGCCGCGACGCCGGTGCTACCGTGATCGCCGAAACGGTCGATGTCGTCGACGAGCCGGCGATGAAGGGTTTCGTCGCGCGGGTCCATGCCGAACGCCCGCTCGACCTGGTGATCGCCAACGCCGGCATCTCCATCGGCACCGGCAAGGAGACCGAAGCTCAGGAACAGACGCAGACCGTCATGCGGATCAATGTCGACGGCGTGGTCAACACGATCGCGCCGGCGGTGGCGCTGATGCGCGAAAAGCCCGCTCCCGGCGCGGGCCCGCGCGGCCAGGTGGCGATCATGTCCTCGCTGGCCGGCTTTCGGGGATTTCCCGGCGCGCCCGCCTATTGCGCCAGCAAAGCGGCGGTGCGAGTCTGGGGCGAAGCGATGCGCGGCGAACTGCACCAGTTCGGCATCGAAGTCTCGGTCATCTGCCCCGGCTACGTCCGGACGCCGCTGACCGCGACCAACCGCTTCCGAATGCCGTTCCTGATGGACGCGGACCGCGCCGCGCGGATCATGCGCCGCGGCTTGGAGCGCGACCGGGGACGGATCGTCTACCCGTGGCGGCTCTATCTTCTGGTTCGGGTTCTGTTGGCGCTTCCCACGCCGATAACCGATCGGATGCTGCGCCGATTGCCCAAGAAGGAATAGGCTTTTGGCCCGTTTGGTGCGTATGCATTGATTGCAGTGCACGGTCCCCGACCGGTCGGAAAATAGTCATAGACGGCGCCAAGGATTTTTATAAGGATGCGCTGGCGTACTGCACAAAATCGTGAGCGGGCTCGTAGTGCTATGGGCGATCCACCGATTCTGTAACCGGCAACTGCAATCGAAAGAATCATGACAATCCAAACCCTGCTGGATGGTCTTTGGCAGATGATTTCGCTGTTTGCCGGCACCTTTATTCAGGAGGATGCGGCGATCCTGGCCGGGGCCTACCTGGTTGTCGTCAAGAAATTCCCGGCCGCCTTCGCCTATTCCGCACTGCTGAGCGGCGTGATTGCGGGCGATCTGATCATCTACTGGATCGGACGGTTGGCCCGCCGGTGGGACAAACTCCGCTGGCTCGCGGCCCGGATCAATGCCAGCGCGGCTCACAAATGGCTGGACCGGCGGCTGTTCCTGGCGGTCGCCGTGTCGCGCGTCCTGCCGACACTGACCTTTCCGACCTTCGCTGCCTGCGGCTGGCTGGGCATTCCCTTCCGCCGGTTCGCGGGCGCGGCAATCGCCTCGGCGGTGGTCTACGTCACGGTCACCTTCATTCTGTTGACGCTGTACGGGCGGTCGCTGCCGACCTGGGCGAGCACCTATGGCTGGATCGGGCTGTGCGCCCTGCTTCTGCTGGTCTGGTTCGTGCGGCGCGCGGTCTCCCGCAAGCAGCAGCGAATCGTCCTGTCCCGGGAGCCGAACATCGAGCCCCAGGTCGGCACCATGACCGTCCGCGACGCCGGACTGCTGTCGGTCCATACCGGCATGCCGCCGCTGGACGCCGGCAAGGTCCGGGTAGCCTTCTCCGAGCGCATACCGCCGGTCATCTATTACATCCCCCTCCTCATTCAGTGGCTGCTGCTGGGGCTTCGCTACCGGAGCCTGACCGTCCCCACGGCCGCAAATCCCCGGATCGAGGCCGGGGGGCTGATCGGCGAATCCAAGTCGGAATGCATGTCGATGCCAGCCTCGGCGGCATCCCCCTGGCTCGCCCCCACGACCTCGATCGACGCCCGCGGCGGCGCCGACCCCGACCACGACGTGCGCCAGGCCCAGATGGCGATGGCGGCCGCCGGGCTGGACTATCCGGTAATCGCGAAACCCGACATCGGATGGCGCGGGTTCGGCGTGCGGCGCATCGAAGACGAATCCCAGTTGCGCGACTATCTGTCGGGCTTTCCCGAGGGCCAGCGGCTCATCCTCCAGCAATATGTTCCCTGGCACGGGGAAGCCGGCGTCTTTTACGTCCGTCGCCCGGGCCGGGAGACGGGCGAGATATTCTCGCTCACCCTGCGCTACTTTCCGTTCGTCATCGGCGACGGCGAGACGGATTTGCGCGGCCTGATCCTCGCCAATCCGAGGACCCGCTGGAAGAAGTCGCTCCTGTTCGAAATTCACCGCGACCGGCTCGATACGGTTCCCGGCAAGGGTGAGGCTGTCCGCCTCGCCATCGTCGGCAGCAACCGGGTCGGCGGCCTGTATGTCGACGGCAACGATCTCGTGACCCCCGCCCTGACCCAGCGGATCGACGAAATCGCCAAATCGATGCCCGAATTCCATTTCGGGCGCTTCGACATACGGTTCGAGACCATCGAAGCCTTCCAGCAGGGCGAGAATTTCTCGATCATCGAGATCAACGGCGCCGGCGCGGAGGCCGTTCACATCTGGGATCCCGACTTCCCGCTGCGCGACGCCTATCGCGTCCTGTTCGCGCAGCAGTCCCTGATGTTCGCCATCGGCGCGGCCAACCGCCGGCGCGGCTTCGCCCCGCTGAGCGCCATGGATCTCGTGCGCTGCCAGCAGCGCCAGCAGAAACTGCTGCCGATCTATCCGGCGTCGGGCTAGCCGGACCTAGCGCTCGCCCTTCCGCTCCAGTTCCCGGCGGATGCGGCGCCACTTGGCGACGTTGCGCTTGTGCTCGGCGAAGGTCCTGGCGAAGACGTGACCGCCGGTACCATCGGCGACGAAATAGATTTCCTTGTGCGTCATCGGCCGGACCGCCGCGAGGATCGAGGCCCGCCCCGGGCTGGCGATCGGCCCGGGGGGCAAGCCCTTGTGGACATAGGTGTTGTAGGGATGCTCGTTGCGCAGGTCCCGGCGCAGCAGGCGCCGGCCGAGCGGCCCCTTGCCGTTGGTCAGCCCGTAGATGACCGTCGGATCCGTCTCCAGCTTCATGTCCCGGCGCAGCCGGTTGACGAACACCCCGGCGATCCGGCTCCGCTCCTCCGGCTTGCCGGTTTCCTTCTCGATGATCGACGCCAGGGTCAGGATCTCGCGCTTCGACTTGAGCGGCAGGTCCGGCAGGCGCTTGTCCCAGGCTTCGTCCAGGGTGCGGCGCAGGGCCGCCTGCATCCGCCGGACGATCTCGTCGCGGCTGGTGTCACGGACGAACAAATAGGTGTCGGGCAGCAGCGCGCCCTCCCCCGGCCGGCGCGTGATCTCGCCCGAGAGGGTCGGCGTCTCCCGAATCTTGGCGAGGATCTGCCAGGTGGTCCAGCCTTCGGGCACGGTGACGCGGTGCAGGATGGGCTTGCCGTCGATCAGGACGTCCATCGCGCCGCGCGCGCTCACCCGCACCGGAAAGCTGTACTCGCCGGCGCGCAGCCGGCCATGTTTCCGATAGGCCCGGACGCCGAGCTTGAAGATCAGGGCGTCCCCGATCACCCCTTCCTTCACCAGCGTCTCGGCGATGGCATCCAGGCTCGCGCCCTTCGGGATGAAGACGGCCTTGTCGGCGGCCAGCGGCCCCGGCTTGGTGAAGGCGTGATAGCCGTAGCCGGCCACCCCGCCCGCCGCGACAACGGCCAGAAAGGCGAGGCCGAACAGCCATTTCAGGAGTTTTTTCATCGGTGCCGCTCCACGCGGCCGCCGTCAGGAAACGGCCGCGAAGACGAGCGACGCGTTGGTACCGCCAAATCCGAACGAGTTCGACAGGACATGGGTGAGCTTGCGCTCCTTGGCCTGGTGCGGAACCAGATCCATGTCGCATCCCGGCGAGGGATTGTCCAGATTGAGGGTCGGCGGGATCACGCCGTGCTTGATCGCCAGCAACGAGAAGATCGCCTCGACGCTGCCCGCCGCGCCGAGCAGGTGCCCGATCGCCGATTTGGTCGACGACATCGAGACGGATTGAGCGTGCTCGCCGAACAGGCGCTTGACCGAGCCATGCTCGATCTCGTCGCCCAGCGGGGTCGAGGTGCCGTGAGCGTTGATATAGTCGATGTCGCCGGGGTTGAGACCGGCACGCCGAAGCGCGTTGCGCATGGCCCGGAAGCCGCCGTCGCCGTCATCCGCCGGAGCGGTGATGTGATGCGCGTCGCCGGACAGTCCGTAGCCGACCAACTCGCCATAGATGGTCGCCCCGCGCTTGCGCGCATGCTCCAGTTCTTCCAGCACGACGACACCCGCGCCCTCGCCCATGACGAAGCCGTCGCGGGCCTCGTCCCAGGGTCGTGACGCCTCCTCCGGGGTATCGTTGAACCCGGTCGACAGAGCCCGCGCCGCGCAGAAACCCGCCACGCCCAATCGGCAGATCGGCGCCTCGGCGCCGCCCGCAACCATCACGTCGGCATCGCCGAGCATGATCAACCGGGTGGCGTCGCCGATCGCGTGCGCCCCGGTCGAGCAGGCCGTGACCACCGCATGGTTGGGGCCCTTGAAACCGTATTTGATCGAGACGTGACCCGACGCCAGGTTGATCAGCGCCGCCGGAATGAAGAACGGCGACAGACGCCGAGGCCCGCGCTCATGCAGGACGATCGACCCGTTGTAGATCTCCTGGAGACCCCCGATGCCGGACCCGATGAGGACGCCGGTGCGTTCCAGCGCCTCCTCGTCCTCGGGCGTCCAGCCCGCGTCGTCGACCGCCTGGGTCGCCGCCGCCATCGCGAAGGTGATGAAGTCGTCGACCTTCTTCAGGTCCTTCTTCGGCATCCAGTCTTCGGGATCGAACGGCGCGATGCCGTCGACGGGTGGGTCCTCCGCCCGCAGAATCTGTCCGCCGATCTGGGACGCCAGATCCGACAGGTCCATGCGCTGAAGTCGGCGAATACCGGAGCGACCGTTGACCAGGTTGTTCCAGCTCTCGTCGACACCCGTGCCGAGCGGAGTGACGAGGCCGAGCCCCGTCACGACTACACGTCTCATTCGGTTTCGAAGCCTTTTGCCGTATCCGGACCAGTCGTCGGCGTGCCCTAGGACTTCATCTCGCCGATGTACTTGATGGCGTCCGCGACGGTGACGATCTTCTCCGCGGCGTCGTCGGGGATTTCGATTTCGAACTCCTCCTCGAACGCCATGACCAGTTCGACCGTATCGAGGCTGTCCGCCCCCAGATCGTCGATGAAGCTGGCCGTGTCGGTCACCTTGGACTCTTCCACCCCCAAATGCTCAACCACGATCTTCTTCACGCGATCAGCGATGTCGCTCATTTATTGTTCCTCGGGATCAGTTGTTGCTTGAAGAACCAGAAATCGTCAGTGCACGCGCCTTCCCGTAGTTTGAATCCGAAACCGCTTTTTTGGGGAGGAATTCGGATCCGGTTCGGCGCGGAGCCCGGGAGCCGCTGCGGGGCTAGTACCATGTTTTGTGAACCTTGGCCAGCACCCGGACAGCACCCGGATTCCATACTCAAATCATAGCCATACCGCCGTTTACATGCAGGGTTTGTCCGGTGATATAGCCAGCTTCGTCGCTTGCCAGAAAGGCTACGCAGGCAGCGACGTCATCCGGTTCGCCCATGCGGCCCGCCGGAATACGCTCCAACAGTTTTTCGTGCTGCGCCTCGTTCAGCGCATCGGTCATCGCGGTCTTGATGAAGCCGGGCGCGACGCAGTTGATCGTGATGTTCCGGCTGGCGACCTCGGCGGCCATGCTCTTGGACATGCCGATGATGCCGGCCTTCGAGGCGGCATAGTTAGCCTGCCCGGCGTTGCCCGTCACCCCCACGATCGACGTTATGTTGACGATGCGCCCGGTACGCCGGCGCATCATCTCCCTCAGTGCCGACCGGCACAGCCGGAAGGTGGCGCTCAGGTTTACGTCGATGACCTTCTGCCACTGATCGTCGGACAGGCGCATGGACAGCATGTCGCGGGTCAGGCCGGCGTTGTTGACCAGGACATGAAGGTCGCCCATGGCCTCCTGGGCACGGCCGACCAGCCCCTCGGTATCCTCGGCGTCGCCGAGATTGGCCGTGACGATATGGACCCGGTCGCCCAGTTCGCCCGCCACCGCTTCCAGCGCCTCGACACGGGTGCCCGAGAGGCAGACCGTCGCGCCGGCCGCATGCAGGCTGCGCGCAATCGCGCCGCCGATGCCGCCCGAGGCGCCGGTCACAAGGGCATTCTTGCCTGACAGATCGAACAAACTAGCGTCTCCGTTCGTGTGCGTTCGCGGAAGCTCAAAGGCTCCGGATCAGCCCTTCGATGTCCGCCGGGGTATTGACGGCAACCCCCGTCAGGTCGGGATCGATGCGCCGGGCCAGCCCGCTGAGGACCTTGCCGGAGCCGATCTCGACGAGGGTGTCGACGCCTTGCTCCTTCATATAGGTACAGCTTTCGCGCCAGCGAACCATCGCCGTCACCTGCTCGACGAGAAGATCGCCGATGGTCTTGCCGTCGCTGACCGCGCTGGCCGTGACGTTGGCGATCAGCGGCACCCCGGGGGCACCCGGCGGCACGAGGGCAAGCTCCTCGGCCATGGCATCGGCCGCGGGCTTCATCAGGCTGCAGTGGAAGGGCGCGCTCACCTGCAGGAGCATGGCCCGCCGGGCGCCCTTGTCCGGGGCGATCTCGACCGCGCGGTCGATCGCCGCGGCATGACCCGAGAGGACGACCTGACCGGGTGCATTGTCGTTGGCGGGGGCACAGACGTCGCCCTGGGCGGCTTCCTTCGCGATCTCGGACGCAACGGGCAGGTCGACGCCGAGCAGCGCGGCCATCGCGCCTTCGCCCAGCGGCACCGCCTGCTGCATGGCCTTGCCGCGCGCCTTCAGGAGCATCGCGGTCTCCGCCACCGTGAACGAGCCCGCCGCGGCGAGCGCCGAATACTCGCCCAGCGAATGGCCGGCGACGAACTTGCATTTGTCCATCGGGTCGAAGCCGCCCTCCTCCCGGAGGACGCGAACGATCGCGAGGCTGACGGCCATCAGCGCCGGCTGTGCATTCTCGGTCAGGGTCAGGGTATCGGCCGGGCCCTCGAACATCAGCTTGCTCAGCTTCTGCTTGAGGGTCTCGTCGACCTCCTCGAACAGATGGCGGGCAACCGGGAAGGCCTCGGCGAGCTCCTTGCCCATGCCGACCGCTTGCGACCCCTGTCCGGGGAATACGAATGCGCGCACTGTCATGAAAGGTTGTTCTGGATGCCAGACGTTTTGGGGCGGACAGTCATAGCGGTGGTGTTCCCGCTGTCAAGCGACAGACGCGCGCCGGGATACCGGAGCCGCCGGGCCGGGATTGCCTCCAACCGCCTTGCGCGGGCGGCCGAAATCCGTATAGTGCGCGGCTTCCATAACTCCTTGCCGGCGTCACAGTGGCGTCGGCTAGAGCCGGAATGGCTGAATGTCGCCCAATCGGGGGCGGCCAGCGCCGGTTCGTGAAACAGCCGAAGGGAGTGCTTATGCCTGCTTACGAGAGCGTGTTCATCGCACGCCAGGATGTCGGTTCGAGTCAAGTCGACGCGCTGACGGACAATTTCTCAGAGATCATCGAACAGGGTGGCGGCAAGGTTTCCAAGCGCGAGTATTGGGGCCTGCGCAATCTCGCCTACCGGATCAAGAAGAACCGGAAGGGCCACTACGTCCTGTTGAACATCGAGGCCCCCGCGCCCGCCGTGCTCGAGATGGAGCGGCTTATGCGGCTCAACGAGGACATCCTCCGCTTCATGACCCTTCGGGTCGACGAACTGGAGGAAGGCCCCTCGGTGATGATGCAAAAGCGCGAGGAGCGCCGCGAGCGCCGCAGCCGCGACGGTGACGGCGATGGCCGCGACCGCGAGCGACGCGACGACCGCCCCCGC
>CAMYMQ010000156.1 GCA_947259335.1 uncultured Alphaproteobacteria bacterium
CCGGTCCGGATGCGCGGCGACCAGCGCGCCCAGCCGGTCGTTGAACAGCGCGACCAGCGGCGCGGCCTCGTCGACGGGCAGGCTGTCGACGCCGAACAGGCCCGGCAGCGACAGCGCCTGCACGGCGACGCCGGCCCCGTCCATGAAGGCCAGCCGTTGCGCCACGTCGGTATAGCCTGGGCCGAAGGGCAGCTGCTCCTTGTAGACGATCAGCCGCTCGCCGCCGGTCTCGTCCGACGCGATATGCGGCGGCGTCGAGCGGGTCCGCAGCGCCTCGGCCAGATCGTCGGGCAGCCAGTGGCAGTGGAAGTCGATGGCCCCGGTGGCGGCGGTGGTGGGTGCGGTCATGGGCGGGCGTCCCGAGTTGGTGTCAGGCGATGTCAGGTTAGGCGGGTCGGCGTGGATCGGGCGCTCCGATCGGGCGGTGAAGCCGGTCGACCGGTCCCGGCGTGTCAGCGAATGTCAGCATTTGTCGTCATTCGTCATCGGCACTCGCGAGGCGTGGCAGGTCGGCTCGGGTCCGTGTCGGGTTCCCCGGGGCCGGGGGGGCGGCAGATGTCAGGTTCTGTCAGGTACGGCCGCACGCCGAGGCAAGACGTCATCATGTGTCATCATATGTCATCAGTTGTCATCGCCTGTCATCCGGCGGCCTGTCGAAGCCGGCACGGCCGGCATCGGCCCGCGCGCGGGGCGGCAGGCGGCCCGGCTTTCAGCCCCGGGCACCGCACTCAATATAGGAATTAATTACTGATATGCCAACCGGAACGGTTCCGGCCACCGGGGGCCCGCCGGCTCAGGCCGCGGCGCCGCTCTCGCTCTCGAGATCGACCGGATCGAGATGGGCAAGCTGGGGCGCGACTTCCTCGGCGAAGCGACGCATCGACCTTTCCCGCTTTTCCCGGGTCGCCCAGTCCTTGCCGCAGACGGTAAGGAAGGTGCCGAAGCCGCCGGAGGTTTCCCAGAAGTCCTGAACCTGGGCGGCGACGTCGTCGGGTTCGCCGACCATGTAGAAGCCGCTCTCCACCAGCGCCTCGATGGCGGTGCGGTCGTTGGGCACGTCGAGGTCGAAGACCTGCTTGAGCATCTTCAGGAAGCCGCGCTGCTCCTGGACGCTGACCTCGTAGGCGACGGCGTCGCGCATGTCCTCGATGGCCTGGGCCCGCGAGTCGGCGACCCAGACGATGCGCGAGGCGGTGATGTTGCGGCGCGGGTTGGCGTGGCCTGCGGCGCGGGCGGCGGCGGCGTAGATGTCGCCCTTCTTGCGCAGGAAGTCCGCCCCTTCCAGGAAGGCGGAGATCAGGGTGAAGCCCTGCTCGCCGGCGAACTTCACCGTGTCCGGCGATTCGGTGGCGGTCGCGATCGGCATGTGCGGCCGGACGAGCGGCTTGGGCAGGGCGATGACACCCTTGCCGTGCCAGTAGCGGCCGGCCCAGTCGAACGGCTCGTCGGTGTCCCAGGCCTTGAGGATGAAATCGAGGGACTCGCGCAGCCGGGCGTGGCGGTCGTCATAGGTCAGCCCGCGCTCCTCGCACATCAGCGGGCGCGGAAAGCCCGAGCCGAAGCCGAAGATGAAGCGGTTGTCGCCGACCAGATGATCGGTCACCGCCGCCTGGATGGCGACGTCGAGCGGGTGGTGCAGATGGATCAGCTTGACCCCCGCGCCCATCTTGATCCGCTTGGTCAGCGCCGCGGCCTTGCACATCATCAACTCGGGGGTCGGGATCGTGTCGACCTTGTTGATGTAGGGCGGTTCGCCGTGGTGCTCGGAGATGAAGGCGACCTCGAAGCCGAGCTCGTCCGCCAGGACGATCTCGTGGATGTCCTCGTCATAGGTCTGCTGGGCCGTGGTGTGCGGCCGAAAGCCGTTGGAAAAGACGCCGAACTTCATGCCTGGTCCCTCTGGCGGAGGCGGTGCGCCCCGCAGTGCTGCTGCGACGCAGCATAGCGCGCGCGCGCGGCAGCGGAACCGATTGCGGGGAATGGCAGGGTCGCGGGGGCGGAATGTGTGGGGGGCGAGGGGCGGGCGCGGACTACTCTGCAGCGTCCCGCGCTGACATTTCTTCCGCTGCCGCCGGCTCCAGATCCCGCAGCTGCGGCGCCACCTCCGCCATGAACCGCCGTAGCGAGCGCTCGCGTTTCTCGCGGGTCGCCCAGTCCTTGCCGGCGACCAGCAGGAGCGTGCCGAAGCCGCCGGCGCGGTCCCAATAGTCCGTCAGTCCCTCGGCGACCTCGTCGGGGGTGCCGATGACATAGAAGCCCATTTCGACCATGGCCTCGAGCGCGGTCGGGCCGTTCGGGATGTCGTGGCCGAACAGGGTCTTCATCACCTTGAGGAAGCCGCGCTGTTCCTGGACGCCGACCTCGTAGGTGACGGCCGTCCGCAGGTCCTCCAGCGCTTCCGCCTTGGTGTCCGCGACATAGACCGCGCGGGCGGCGGTGATGTTGGCCAGCGGGTTCTCGCGGCCGGCGGCGCGGGCGTAGGCGGCGTATTTGGCCGCCTTGACCCTCAGCTTCTCCGGATCCTCGTGGAAGGAGGACAGGAGGATGTAGCCGTTCTCTCCGGCCCGCTGGAGCATGTCCTCGGATTCGGTGGCGGTCGCCATCGGCATGTGCGGCCGGGCCAGCGGCTTGGG
Source organism: uncultured Alphaproteobacteria bacterium (assembly GCA_947259335.1). Taxonomy (GTDB): domain Bacteria; phylum Pseudomonadota; class Alphaproteobacteria; order Bin65; family Bin65; genus CAMYMQ01. The sequence goes on from CAMYMQ010000156.1 coordinate 2,634, forward strand.
CAGCGCGATCACGCCCTCGCCCTGCCAGTGCTCGCCGTCCCAGTCGAACGGCTCGTCGCTGGCCCAGGCCTTGTGGATGAAGTCGAGGGATTCGCGCAGCCGGGCGTGGCGGTGCTCGAAGGGCAGGCCGCGTTCCTCGCACATGAGCGGCTGCGAGAAGCCCGAGCCGAAGCCGAAGATGAAGCGGTTGTCGCCGACCAGGTGATCGGTGACCGCCGTGCGGATCGCCACGTCGAGCGGGTGGTGCAGGTGGATCAGGTTGACCGCCGCGCCCATGCGGATGCGTCTGGTCAGCGCCGCCGCCTTGCACATCATCATCTCGGGCGCTGGGATCGTGTCGACCGTGTTGATGTAGGGTCGCTCGCCGTGATGTTCCGAGATGAAGACCATGTCCATGCCGAGCTGGTCGGCCAGGACGATCTCGCGGATGTCCTCGTCGTAGGTGTGCTGGGCCGACGTGTGCGGGCGGAAGCCGTTGGAGAAGAGGCCGAATTGCATGGATGGCGGGTCCCGGAGTCGCGCCGCCCGGCAGTGGCGGCATATTGTATTAAATACATGACAAATATACTGGACCCGTCGATCGGGAGCAAACGGCAATGGCCTCACTCGTGAAAACGCCGGACGACGGATGATGCCAGAGGCTCAAGAGGGAAGCAGTATAAGGAAAAAATACCTTGAATCTACGATTATTATCACTAAATCCAAATGAGAACATAACTTGAACAAGTAGGCATGTCATGTATCATATTCCACTGGATCGGGGCGAAGTCGAAGAAGCGCTGACCGAACTCGGCTACCGTTACCACCCTGATCCAATGGGTTGGATCGATCAGGGCTCTTGGCGATCGGACCACGGCGAAGCGATAGCCGGGGCGGAACTCGATGACTTCGTCGGTGTACCGACACCGGTCGCCGATAAGCCGCGCGGGATGCGAAACCGGAAGGTCAGAAAAAAGGCCAAACAAGGACGAGAGGCTGACAGGCGCGTGAAGAAGCTGGCCACGGAGAAAGAGTGGAAACCCAATCCCAAGATCCATCAGAAGGGCTTTTCCAATCGATTTCCCGACCTGCGCTCGAGGAGAGGCAATTATTTCGAACTGAAGCCGGATTCAGAATCGGGGCGAAAAGAAGCCAAAAGAAAAGTCAAAATCTACAACGAGGCACTGCGCGATGCCGGAGAGAATAAGAAAGTGAAGCCGATCCATCATCGCCGCACGTTCGGCGGAGGTTTCCGGCTTCGCCCTTCGTTCGGGAGACTGAAACCCTTCTGGCTTCGCAATCTATGGCTTCCATGACCACCCCACGCGTGGAACTGTTCAATCGAATTCTGTCGCTCGGCATCAGGCCTTTGCTGAAGGAAGCGGGTTTCGCCAAGTCGGGCTCCGAGTTCAGGCGCCGCCGTGGCGAACTGGTCGACTGTCTCCAGTTCCAGCGCGACCGATGGGATGCGCCGCGGCGGCTCAGCTTCACTGTCAACTGCGGTGTCTTTGTCCTCCACGCGCGCGAGGTGTGGACGGACGCGTGCATCGGAGAGCGGCCTGCCGAAGTCAAGGCCGCCTTGCGTGATCGAATCGGCAGCGTTTGCGGCGACGAACGAGACATATGGTGGGAGCTGTCCGTTCGTGCGCGAGAGCGAAAGGTCGCCGCCGTGGTCGACGACATAACCGAACGCCTGCGCGAGAAGGTCTTGCCGTGGTTCGATCTCTTCCAGTCACCTGTCGACGTCGGCAATTATCTCGTCGATCCGGCGCCGGGGCCGGGACGCGTGCGGATCGGCTATCGGGAGGTGGTCCAGAGCGCGGACGATCTGTGCGAGGCTGCCGCCTGCTACGTGGTCGGCGGACGGATCGACCTCGCCTACAAATGGCTCGACGTGGCGATCGAGGGCGGCAAGCCCAAATGGCGTAGAGATATGGCCCGCGAGTTGAAAGCG
>CAMYMQ010000157.1 GCA_947259335.1 uncultured Alphaproteobacteria bacterium
AGCGGCGTCGCGGAGCGGGCGGCCCTGCGCCGGCGGCGGGGTGACAAGGCCCGGGCGATGGTCTAATCAGGCAGGGACCATGGACGCGCAACCGCTCACTGACGCCACCGCGGACGGGCCCGTCGCGTCCGCGAACCGGGCCTATGACATCCTACTCCCGGTCGACCAGACGGCGCCCGTCGTCTTCGCGTCGCCGCACAGCGGGATCGACTATCTGCCCGAGTTCCGGGCGCAGTCGAAGCTCGACCCCCTGACCTTGCGAAAATCCGAGGACAGTTTCGTCGACGAACTGTTCGCGGCCGCGCCGCGGCACGGCGCGCCGCTGATCCGGGCGCTGTTCCCGCGCGCCTACGTCGATCCCAACCGGGAGCCGTTCGAGCTCGACCCGGCCATGTTCTCCGACCCCCTGCCCGACTATGTCAACGCCGCCTCCCCGCGGGTCGCGGCCGGCCTGGGCACGGTCGCCAAGCTGGTCTGCTCGGGCGCCGAAATCTATCAGGACAAGCTGCGCTTCGACGACGCCCTGCGCCGGATCGAGACCTACTACCGGCCCTATCACGCCGCCGTGCAGCAACTGATCGACGCCACGGTCGACCGGTTCGGCAGTTGCATCCTGATCGACTGCCACTCGATGCCCTCGATCGGCGGACCGATGGACGCCGATCCCGGCCGGCGCCGGGTCGATTTCGTGCTGGGCGACTGCCACGGCGTGTCCTGCGACCGGCGGCTGACCGATCTCGCCCGCGAGACGCTGGCGCGCAGCGGCTATGTCGTCAAACGCAACCTGCCCTATGCCGGCGGCTTCACCACGCGGCACTACGGCAAGCCGGCCAAGGGCGTTCATGCGCTGCAGATCGAGATCAACCGCGCGCTCTACATGGATGAAGACAGCTTCGAGCGGCGCCCCTATTTCGGCCGCCTCGCCGACCATCTGACGGAACTGGTCTCCGTCGTCACGGCGATCCGGCCGGAGGCGCTGGCGGCATGACCGGGATGCCGGCCGCCGGAGCGGCCAGCGCCGGCACGGCCCCGACGGCCACAACGGCCAGCGTACGGCCGGCCGGCGAAGACGATGTGCCCGCGATCCAGGCGATCTATGGCCACCACGTGATCCACGGATCGGGATCGTTCGAACTGGTTCCACCGGAGCGAGACGAAATGGCCCGCCGGCGCGCCGAGATCGTCGGCAAGGGCATGCCCTACCTGGTCGCCGAACAGGACGGCCGGGTGGTCGGCTTCGCCTATGCCGCGCCCTACCGGCCGCGGGCGGCCTACCGCTACACCGTCGAGGATTCGGTCTATGTCGCGCCCGACGCGATCGGCGGCGGGGTCGGCACCGTGTTGCTCGCCGCGCTGATCGAGACCTGCACGGCGATGGGCTTCCGCCAGATGGTGGCCGTGATCGGGGATTCGGAGAACCGGGGCTCGATCCGCTTGCACGAAAAGGCGGGCTTTACCGACGCGGGCACGCTCAAGGCCGTCGGCTACAAGTTCGACCGCTGGGTCGACAGCGTCACCATGCAGCGCACACTCGGCGCCGGCGGCAAGACCCAGCCTCCCGCCGGCGGCTGACGCCGCGCCCGGCCCGCCGCCGCTCATCGGACGGCCAGGCCAAGGTTCCGAAAAACCAGCCAAGTTCCCGAAAAAAAAGGGCCGCGCAGAGCGCGGCCCAAGTCTAGGGAGGAAACGCCCAAGAAGTGTAAAACGACATATTGCAGTCGGCAGAGCCAATTGCATGGGCGTATGTCGCACTGCACAATATGACAGCTCATGCACCAGGAAGCAAATAAAAATTACACCCCTGACAGCTGCCGTTCCCCGCCATACCTAAGGAAAAATGGGTGATTGCGACGTTTCGACGCGCGATGCTGCGATGCACAACCCTCCGCGCACTGACATTCGCTTGTCATTCGGGTCGCAAGCGATGATTGGCGGTGTCCCGGATAGCCGGTATGAGTTTAACGTGAGGGACGAAATTTCTGGCGAGTGTGCATGACGAGCCCCGAGGGCTGGATCAAGCGGAGCGACGAGGCCGGGTCGACGGTGCTCCTGGTCGGGGGCGATTGGCGGATCGACGAGATGGCGACGCTGTCCCGCGCCGTCGAACGCGCCCTGCCGTCGAGCGGCAGCGGCGACCTGCGGGTCGACGCCCGCGGCCTCACCTCGATCGACAGCGCCGGCGCGTGGCTGCTGTTCAAGATCACCCAGCTCGCCGGCCAGCGCGGCTACAAGGCCGAGATCAAGGGGCTGGATCCCGACTTCGAGACGCTGATCGAACGGGCCACCCAGGCGGCCGAACGGTTCACGGGCCAAACAACGGCCCCGCCGGTCAACCCGATCATCCGCGAGCTCAACCAGATCGGCAAGGCGGTCTTCGACGTCTTCGGCAAGGTCGTCGAGCTGATCAGCTTTCTCGGCCTGACCGTCACCTCCATCGCCTTCGGCCTGATCCGGCCGTGGCGGGTCCAGATCCGCGCGACCATCCGCCAGGTCGAGTTGACCGGCCTCAACGCCCTGCCGATCGTCGGCCTGCTCGCCTTTCTCATCGGCGTCGTCATCGCCTTCATGGGCGCGGTTCAGCTCAAGAAATTCGGCGCGGAGCTCTATACCGTCGACCTGGTCGGCGTGGCGGTCCTGCGCGAGCTCGGCGTCCTGTTCGCGGCGATCCTGGTCGCTGGCCGGTCGGGCAGCGCCTTCACCGCCCAGATCGGCACGATGAAGGTCAACCAGGAAGTCGACGCGATGCAGACGATCGGGCTCAATCCGGTCGACGTGCTGGTCCTGCCGCGCATCCTCGCGCTGATGGTTTCCCTGCCCCTGCTCACCATTTACGCCGACCTCGTCGGCCTGGCCGGCGGCGCCGTGATCTGCGCGACCGTCCTGGACATCTCGACCTCGGCCTTCATCACCCAGCTCGCCACGGCGATCGACCCCAGCACCTTCTGGATCGGCATGATGAAGGCGCCGGTCTTTGCCTTCGTCATCGCCGTGATCGGCTGCTATGAGGGCTTCAAGGTCTCGGGCAGCGCCGAGAGCGTCGGTCAGCGCACCACCACGTCGGTGGTCGAGTCGATCTTCCTGGTGATCGGCATCGATGCCGCCTTCGCCATCGCCCTGTCCTATCTCGGGATCTGACCGATGACCCAGGACGCCATCATCCAGGTCCGCGGGCTGATCAACCAGTTCGGCCAGCAGCGCATCCACGACGATCTCGACCTCGACGTCGAACGCGGCGAGGTGCTGGGCGTCGTCGGCGGGTCGGGCACGGGCAAGTCGGTTCTCCTGCGCACCATCGTCGGCCTCAACCGTCCGCGCGCGGGCTCGATCCGCGTCTTCGGCGAGGAGATGAGCGGCCTGACCGGCGAGGACCTCAAGCGCTTCCTTCGGCGCTGGGGCGTGCTGTTCCAGGACGGCGCCCTGTTCAGCTCGCTGACCGTCGCCCAGAACATCCAGATCGCGATGAACGAACACACGACCGTGCCGCCGCAGTTGCGCGACGAGATCACCCGCCTCAAGATCGACATGGTGGGTCTTCCCTTGGAAGCCGGCAGCAAATATCCTTCCGAGCTGTCGGGGGGCATGCGCAAGCGCGCCGGCCTGGCGCGCGCACTGGCCGTCGATCCGGAGATCGTGTTTCTCGACGAGCCCACGGCGGGCCTCGATCCGATCGGGGCGGCGGCGTTCGACCAACTCATCCTCGATCTCAAACAGAGCCTGGGTTTGACGGTATTCATGGTGACCCACGATCTCGACTCCCTGATCACGGTGACCGACCGGATCGCCGTCCTCGTCGACAAGAAGGCGAAGGTCGGCACCGTGGAGTCCCTGATGAGGGACAACGATCCGTGGATCCGCGAGTATTTCCACGGCCCCCGGGGCCGGGCGGCCGTCGCCGCCAGCCACAAGGCCCACTGACATGGAAACCCGCGCAAGCTACGTCCTGGTCGGCGCCTTCCTGCTCGGGCTGATCTCGGCGGGAATCTTCTTTGTCCTGTGGCTCGGCGGCCAGCAGGACACCACCAACGCCATTCCCCTGCGCGTCCATTTCAAGGGCGACGTGACGGGCCTCGACAAGGGTTCGAACGTCCGCTACCGGGGTATTCCGGTCGGCAAGGTCACCCGCATCCGGATCTCGCCGCGCGATCCCGATATCATCGAGGTCTTCATCGAGGTGCGCGAGGATACGCCGATCTGGACCGACACCGTCGCCCGTCTCGAAACCCCGGGCCTCACCGGGTCGCCGTTCGTGCAACTGCTGCGCCAGAGCCCCGGGTCGAAGGACGCCGCCGCGCCCGTTCCCACGGCCTTTTCGGCCGACGAGCTGCGCAAGCTCAAGGAACCCCACCTGATCCAGGGCCAGCCGACGAACCTGCAAAAGCTGTTCGACGAGCTGCCCAAGGCGGTCGTCGCGATCACCAAGCTGGCCACCCAGGCCACCACTCTGGTCGACCGCGCCAGCGCCTTCCTCAACGAGGACAACCGCAAGCAGGTCCAGACCATCCTCAAGAACGTCGAGACCGTGTCGGCCAACATCGAAACAGTGACCAAGCGCGCCGGCGATATCCTGAGCAAGGAGAACACCGACCGGGTCAGCAGTATCCTGAAGGAAGCCGACGCCGCGATGGCCGAGATCAGGCCCGCTGTGAAGCGGTTGACCACCGCCGTCGGCAATGTCGAGAAGGGCGCCAAGTCGTTCGGCGACATGAGCACCCAGATCGAGGCCATGGTCCGCGAGAACCGGCGCCCGATCCGAAACTTCACGGCGACCGGACTGTTCGAGTTCGGACAGTTCATCGCCGACTTCCGCAAACTCGTGAACTCAACGGAGCGACTGGTGCGCAGAATCGAGAGTGACCCCTCCGGCTTCTTCTTCGGCCGCCGCCGCGGCTACTCTCCGGGCCGGTGATGACCGCCATCGCCCTTGGCCCCCGCAGACGGGCGCGCCTCGCGCCGCTGCTCGCCCTGGCGCCGCTCCTGTCCGCCTGCGCGCTCCTGGGCGGCGACAGCGACCCCGCCCTGTACGAGCTGTCGCCGAAGAACACCTTTCCCAAGGAACTGCCCTTCGTGAACGCGCAGCTCCTGGTCCAGGCGCCGGCGGCCTCGGCGGGGCTGACCTCGGCGCGGATCGCGATCAAGCTGAAGCCGACGACGCTGGAATATTTCGCCAACTCCGCCTGGACCGACGTGGCGCCCAACGTGGTCCAGACGCTGATCATCGAATCCTTCGACAACGCCGGGAAGGTCAAGGGCGTCGAGCGCGAGGGCTCCGGCCTGCGCGTCGACTATCTGCTCAAGACCGACCTGCGCGAGTTCCAGGCCCAGCTCTACAAGGGCACGCCCCTGGTCGCGCGGGTCCGCATCCATGCCAAGCTGGTTCGCTGGGGCACCCGGGAAATCATCGCCTCGACCCAGATCGAACGGCGCGTGACCTTGAAGAACAACAAGATCGACGCAATCGTCGAGGGCTTCGACGATGCCCTCGGCAAGGTGCTCAAGCGGCTGGTCACCTGGACCATCGTGGAGATGAACAAGAACGTCCGCCGTCACCCCGTCAGCCGCGAATAGGCGGGCCCCATCAGGCAGTTAGGGCAGGCAGTTAAGGCAGGCCGGTCAGGATGGGTGCGCGGCCGACCCCAGGTGCAACCCGACCACGCCGACGATGATCAGGCCGAGACAGACCAGCTTCCACGGCGTGATCGACTCCGCGAAGAAGAGGAAGGCGATCGCGGCGATCATCGCCGTGCCGACGCCGGCCCAGACCGCGTAGGCGATGCTCAGATCGACCGTCTTGAGCGCCAGAGTCAGGGACGCGAAGGCCAACGCATAGAAGACGAACAGCAGCACCGACGGCGTCAGCCGGGTGAAGCCCTCCGAATACTTCATGGCGGTGGTGCCGGCGACCTCGAACACGATCGCCACGGCCAGATAGAGCCATCCCATCTTGCATCTTTCCTTTCGGTTTTCCGCCGCCTCGGTCCCGCGCCTTGACCCTGCCCAGATCGTCGGCGCAAACCATGCCGTCCAGGCGGGTTGAACCTGCCCCCGCGCCCTGCTGTCAACAAGAGGCCTTCCGGCATGACGCCCATCGATCTGAGCCGCGCCCGCGCCGACACGCCCGGCGTCCGCAACGTCCTCCATTTCAACAACGCCGGCGCCGCGCTGATGCCGAGGCCGGTGCTTGACGCCGTGCGTGATTATGTCGCCCGGGAGGGCGAGCTGGGCGGCTACGAGACGGCGAAGGAGAACTGGGACCGGGTCGAGCACGCCTATGATGCGCTCGCCCGCCTGCTCGGCGCGGCGCGGGAGGAAATCGCCGTCGTCGAGAACGCCACCCGCGCCTGGGACATGCTGTTCTATTCGTTCAAGTTCGGACCGGACGACCGGATCCTGACCTGCGAGACGGAATATGCCAGCAACTATCTGGCCTATCTGCAGGTCGCCCGGAACACGGGCTGCACCGTCGAGGCCGTCCCCAGCGACGAGAGCGGCGCGGTCTCTGTCGACGCGCTGCGCGAGCGGATCGACGGCCGGGTCAAGCTGATCGCCGTTTCCCACGTGCCGACCAACGGCGGACTGGTGAATCCGGCCGCCGAGATCGGCGCCGTCGCCCGGGAGGCCGGCGTCCCCTTCCTGCTCGACGCCTGCCAGTCGGCCGGCCAGATGGCCCTCGACGTGGACGCGATCGGTTGCGACATGCTGACCGCAACCAGCCGAAAATACCTGCGCGGTCCGCGCGGCGTCGGATTTCTCTATGTCCGGCAGGGGTTGATCGAGGCCCTCGAGCCGCCCTTCGTCGACCTCCACGCGGCGGAATGGACCGGTCCGGACGAATACCGCATCCGCGCCGACGCCCGCCGGTTCGAGACCTGGGAATGTAACTGGGCGGGCAAGGTCGGGTTGGCCGTCGCCGTCGACTATGCCCTCGACTGGGGGCTGGACGCCATCGAGGCCCGGGTCACCGCCCTGGCCGGGCGGTTGCGCGGCGCCCTGTCATCGATCCCGGACGTGACCCTGCGCGACCTTGGTACGCACCGCTGCGGCATCGTCAGCTTCACCGTCAACCGCCACGATCCCGCGGCGATCCAGCAGGCCATGGCCGATCAGGCGATCAACATCGGCCTGTCGCCGGCCAACTTCACGCTGTTGGACATGGACCGGCGCGGCCTGGGCTCGGTCGCCCGCGCCTCGGTCCACTACTACAACAGCGAAGCCGAGGTCGACCGCTTCGCCGCCGCGATCGAATCCCTGTCGCTGGCGCGCTAGGGACCGCCGTGCCGGGCACGAAAAAAACGCTCCCTCTCCGAGGGAGAGGGAGGCGTCGGTCACACGGCGGCGAAAGGAGGCCGGCGGCCTCCGCGCCGGCTCAGCTGATGCCGAACTTCTCGAAGCGCTTGTTGAACTTCGCAAGCTGTCCGCCGGAATCGAGCAGGCGGTGCACACCGGTCCAGGCCGGATGCGACTTCGGGTCGATGTCCAGGCGCAGCGTCGCGCCGGGCTGACCCCAGGTCGTCCGGGTCGTGAACTCGGTGCCGTCGGTCATCAGGACCGTGACTTCGTGATACTCGGGATGGATATCTTTTTTCATCGCATGTCTCTCATCGCGTGGGCGGCTATATAAAGAAGCCGGACCCCACGTTCAAGCATTCAAGCCCAGACAAGGAGAGGTTTCGATCAAACGCATGGATCGGGACAACACCAACACCCGTCCGCGACGCGCGCGGGAAACCCGCCGCGCCGCCGAGCTGAGGTTCCTGCTGAGTTTCGCCGCGCCCTACAAGGGGCGCATTGCGGCCGCCGCGGTGGCGCTGTCGATCGCCGCCGGAACCGTGCTCGCCTTCGGGCTGGGGCTGCGCTGGCTGGTCGACACCGGCCTGACTCCGGGCGCGGACCGGCTGGACGAGGCGCTGATCGGCCTGACCGGGATCGTCGCCGTGCTGGCGGTGGCGACATTCTGGCGCGCCTACCTGGTATCCTGGATCGGCGAGCGGGTCGCCGCGGACCTCCGCCGGGCGGTGTTCGACAACGTGACGCGCCTCGACCCCGCCTTCTACGAGACGACCCCCACCGGCGAGGTCCTGTCGCGGCTGACCACGGACACCACCCTGCTGCAGTCGATCATCGGCAGCTCGGCGTCGATGGCGCTGCGCAACATCCTGATGCTGGCCGGCGGCATCGTCATGATGGCGATCACCAGCCTCAAGCTGACCGCACTGGTGCTGGTGGTGGTGCCGCTGGTCATCCTGCCGCTGGTCGTCTTCGGCCGGAAGGTGCGGCGGCTTTCGCGCGCCTCCCAGGACCGGATCGGCGATCTCGGCGCCCAGATCGACGAGACCCTGAACGCGGTGCGCACCGTCCAGGCCTTCAACCGGCAGGACGCCGCCCGCGACACCTTCGACGGGCAGATCGCGGACGCCTTCGACACGGCGGTCCGGCGGGTCCGCGCCCGGGCGCTGCTGAGCGCCTGCGTGATCTTCCTCGTCTTCGTGGCAATCGGCGCGCTGCTGTGGACCGGCGGCCACGATCTGCTCGACAAGACGATCACCGCCGGCGACCTGTCCGCCTTCCTGTTCTTCGCGGTGCTGGCGGCCGGCGCGGTCGGCTCGCTCAGCGAATTCGCCGCCGAGTTCCAGCGCGCGATCGGCGCCGCCGAGCGGCTGCACGAGCTGCTCACGGCCAG
>CAMYMQ010000158.1 GCA_947259335.1 uncultured Alphaproteobacteria bacterium
CCCGCCCGCGGCGAGCCGGGCGCCCTGCCACACGCCCCGCGGCACCACCTGCTGCGGCCGCTGGCCCGCGGCGAGGTCGGCGCCAAGCACGACCGTCCGCCCGCTGCCGTCCTCGAACAGCTGAAGCTGCTCGACCGGATCGCCCAGGTAGAAGTGAAACACCTCGTCGCTGGCCAGCCGGTGCAGGGCGGAAAACGTGTCGGGGGTCAAAAGATAATAGATCGCGGTGCCGTGGTCGCGCTCGCCGCCATAGCGGCCGGGCAGGGCATCCGCCGCCACCGACTCGTCGGTCCGGTGGGTCTCGACGAAATAGCCGCCCTCGGTCGGATGGGGTTCGAGCGCCAGCAGCCTGACGATATCGTCAACCGTCATGTTTTCCCTGGGTTTTGCCAAAAGAGTTAAGTTTTGCGCCGCACTGGGGACATATTGTTATCGTATACACCCGTATGAATGAAAGGATGCGTCGGGCGCGGTAGCCGAATACGCCGCGACGCACGGTTGGAATTCGAGGGACCCCACATGCGCATTTTACAAGCCGCCCTGATCGGCCTCTTCTCGGTCGTCGCGACCGCGGGATGGCAGCCTGCCGTCCGCGCCGAATACAAGAATCTCGATCTCGCGGCCTCCGCCGAAGCCTTCCGGGAGACCCTCGTCAAGAAATACGGCAACCGGCCCAGCGCCAGCCAGGCCGCCACCAATTGGGCCGCCGCCCGCAACCTGACGCGCCAGCGCAACTGGAAGGGCGCGATCCCGCTGCTCGAGCGGGCCGCGGGATACGGGCAGAACGACCACCGTTTCTGGCTGCAGTTTTCCTACGCGCTCGGCGCCGTCACCCCGTCGCGGGCCCGGACCGCCCTGGTGACCGCCTATCTGGCGAAGGACACCGCCAAGACCCGGCCGCAGCTTGCCCAGGCGCTCTATTACATCGGCTTCTGGCACGAACGGTTGCGCCAGACCGACGAGGCGATCTCGGCCTACGAGGATTCCGTCCGTATCCAGCGCAACACGCGCGTGGTCAGCAAGCTCGAGGCGCTGGTCGCGCGGACCCGCCAGCAGGTGATGTCGACGAGCACGGTGCACGAGAGCGATTCGCCCCAGCTGTGCGTCACCTTCTCGCGGCCCCTGCCCACCGAGGATCTCGGCCTGTACGCGCGCTATATCGCGGTCGAGCCCAAGATCAAGGCGGCCTTCTCCGTCTCGGACAAGAAGCTGTGCATCGAGGGCGTCGAGCACGACAAGACCTATCGCGTCACCGTGCGCGCCGGCCTGCGCGACAAGGACGACACCTTCCGCACGCTCAAGACCGAGACCCTGACCGTCTCGGTGCCCGACCGGTCGCCCAGCGTCGGCTTCCGCGGCAAGTCCTACGTGCTCGCCCGGACCGGGCCGCAGACCGTGCCGCTGACCTCGGTCAACGTGACCAAGGCTTCGTTGCGCCTGTACCGGATCAACGACCGCAACCTGATCAACGAGATCAACAACAAGCGCGTCCGCGAGCTGCTGTCGCTCTATGACGCCCGCAAGATCGAGAACGAGACCGGCGAGGCGGTCTGGACCGGCCAGCTCGACATCGAGTCGCGCAAGAACCGCCGGGTGACCACCGCGGTGCCGTTCAAGGAAATGGTCAAGGCGCCCAAGCCCGGCATCTACGTGCTGATGGCGCGCGACGCCGACATCAAGGGCAACCGGTGGGACAGCTGGGCGACCCAGTGGATCGTGGTCTCCGACCTCGGCGTGTCGACCTATATCGGCCGCGACGGGCTCTCCATCTTCGTGCGCTCCTTCCAGTCGGCCGAGCCGAAGGAGGGCGTCACGGTTCGCCTGATCGCCCGCAACAATACCGTCCTGGGCACCGCCAAGACCGACGACGACGGCCGGGTTACCTTCGCGCCCGGCCTGCTGCGCGGCACCGGCGGCAACCAGGCCGCCGCCGTCATGGCCGTCGCCGAGGGCGACTTCAGCTTCCTCGACCTGCTCCGCCCGGCCTTCGACCTTAGCGACCGCGGCGTTGCCGGCCGCGCCGCGCCCGGCCCGGTCGACGCCTATCTCTACACCGAGCGCGGCGTCTACCGCCCCGGCGAGACCGTCCACCTGACCGCGCTGGTGCGCAACAGCCAGGCCAACGCGGTCACCGACCTGCCGCTGACGATCAAGCTGTTCCGGCCCGACGGGGTCCAGGCCCGCCAGTTCACCCTGGTCGCCGCCGTCGGCAAGTCGGGCGGCTACGAGATCACCATCGAGACGTCCAAGTCCTACCGGACCGGCTCGTGGATCGCGCGCGCCTATCTCGATCCCAAGGCCAAGCCGATCGGCACGGTCCGCTTCCAGGTCGAGGATTTCGTCCCCGAGCGGCTCGAGCTGAAGCTGTCCTCCGACCAGAAGACGGTCGAGCCCGAGACGACGACCGCGATCAAGATCGACGGCCAGTTCCTCTATGGCGCCGCCGCCGCCGATCTGCGGGTCGAGGGCGAGCTGATCCTCAAGCAGGACATGCGCCCCTATCCCCAATACAAGGGCTACGTCTTCGGCCTGGTGCAGGAGACCTGGCGGCCCAAGCGCAAGGCCCTGCCGGCCGTGCGCACCGACGCCAAGGGCGCCGCGGCGCTGGAGGTCAAGCTCGACGGCGTCCCCGAGACGTCCCGGCCGCTCAAGGCCGAGGTGCGGGTGTCGCTGATCGAGCCGGGCGGCCGCGCGGTCGAGC
>CAMYMQ010000159.1 GCA_947259335.1 uncultured Alphaproteobacteria bacterium
CCCGGCGCTTCCGCCCTCCGCGCCGGCTGCGCCGCCGCTTGCTCCCGTCGTCGGCCGCCTCGGCGGTGGCCGCCGTTTCGGCATCCTCGCTGCCGGCGCGGACCTCGGTCACCTCGATCCGGAATTCGGGTGGAATCAGGGTGTCGTCATTGGCGACGAGGACCGTGAAGCCATAGCGTTCCTCGATGCCGACCAGCATGTCGCGCTTCTGATTGAGCATGTAGAGGGCGACTTCGGCCGGCACGTAGACGGTGATCTCGTCGGAGCGGTGGCGGGTGCCTTCCTCCTCGACGGCGCGCAGCACGGTGAGCGCGGTCGATTCGGTCGAGCGGACGACGCCGCTGCCGCCGCAATGCTTGCAGATGGAGGAACTGGCCTCGAGCACGCTCGGCCGCAGCCGCTGGCGCGACATCTCGAGCAGGCCGAAGGCGCTGATCCGGCCGATCTGGATGCGGGCGCGGTCGCTGCGCATCGCCTCCTTCAGCCGCCGCTCGACATTATGCCGGTTGCGGTAGTCCTCCATGTCGATGAAGTCGATCACGATCAGCCCGGCGAGATCGCGCAACCGCAGCTGGCGGGCGACCTCGTCGGCGGCCTCCAGGTTGGTGCGGTAGGCGGTCTCCTCGATGTTGCGCTCGCGGGTCGAGCGGCCCGAGTTGACGTCGATCGCGACCAGCGCCTCGGTCGAGTTCATCACGATGTAGCCGCCCGACTTGAGCTGGACGACCGGGCTGTGGATGTTGTCGATCTGGCCTTCGATCTGGTAGCGCTGGAACAGGGGAATGCCCTGGTCCTTGTAGGACTGGACCTTCTTGGCGTGGCTCGGCGTCAAGGTCTTCATGAAGTCCTTGGCCGCGCGGTAGCCTTCCTCGCCCTCGACCAGGATCTCGTCGATGTCCTTGGAATAGAGATCGCGCATCGAGCGCTTGATGAGGTTGGCTTCCTCGTGGACCAGCGCCGGCGCGGTCGAGCTGAGCGTCTTCTCGCGGATGTCGTCCCAGAGCTTGATGAGATAGTCGTAGTCGCGCCGGATCTCGGCCTTGGTGCGCTGCGCCCCCGCGGTGCGGACGATGACCGCCATGCCGTCGGGGATCTTGAGCTCGTCGAGAATGGTCTTGAGCCGCTTGCGGTCCGGGGCGTTGCTGATCTTGCGGGAGATGCCGCCGCCCTTGGGCGTGTTGGGCATCAGCACGCAATAGCGCCCGGCGAGCGAGATATAGGTGGTCAGCGCCGCGCCCTTGGTGCCGCGCTCTTCCTTGGTCACCTGGACCAGCAGGATCTGCCGGCGGGAGATGACCTCCTGGATGCGGTAGCGCCGGTGCGAGGCGCGCTTGCGCCGTTCGCTCTGCTCGAAGTCGTCCTCGTCGTCCTGATCGAGGGTTTCGACCGAGCGGGAAGGGGTGTCCTCGCCGGCTTCGGCTTCGGCGCCGCGTTCATCGGCTTTTTCCGCCGCCGCGCCACGCTCCTCGGCCGCATCGTCGTCGTCCGGCTCTTCGCCGGCATCCCGGACGGCCGCGCCGCCGTTGGTCGGCGCCGCATTCTCCGGCTCGGTGGCGCCCAGATCCTCGGGCTCCTCCGGCTCCTCGCCGATCGCGGCCTCCTGCTCGGCCCGGAGCAGCTTTTCGCGGTCGGCGATCGGGATGCGGTAGTAGTCGGGGTGAACCTCGCTGAAGGCCAGGAAGCCGTGCCGGTTGCCGCCGTAGTCGATGAACGCCGCCTGAAGCGACGGTTCGACCCGGGTAACCTTGGCGAGGTAGATGTTGCCCTTGAGCTGCTTCTTGTTCTCGGACTCGAAGTCGAACTCTTCGAGCCGGTTGCCACTCATCACGACCACCCGAGTCTCTTCGGGGTGGGTCGCGTCAATCAACATACGTTTAGCCATCGATTTCTCCGGTCCGGAGATGGGCAATCCATCACCGGCCATGGTTGGCGAAACCGACAAACGGAGATTTTGCAGGATGGGCTTCCTGCAGGCTTTCACATGTGTCACCGGGCCTTGCGCCAAGTGATATCCGGTTACCGCGTCATCGCCAGCGAAGCTTGGATGTCGTTCATCCCTTCACGGCGTCCCGCAGAACCGGGAGAAATCCAGTCCGTCGGTCTCGAATGCACCTACACAGCCGTCTCGGCCCTAACGCTACGGGTCCGGAGCGGCGCCCTCACAAATACGAGCGTTGGCTGCCCTACACCGGCCGTAGCGCCGTTTCCCTTCGCCCAGGAAAGAAAACGAACCGCGGCAGTCGCAACATAGGGCGTGTTCGCAGCCCGGACAATCTAGAAATGGCGTCCGGTCCGCCGTCCGCGCATGCCCGGGCTTCCGTTGGTCAATAACTATTGCCGAATTCCGCAGGGTTTTGCCTCTGTTTGTCTTAGTCAATTCTTGACCGGATATTTTACAGCAGGCAGAGTCCTTAGCCGAAATGAGTAAATTCAAAAATCTCGTCGCTGTTTTGTTTGCCCGCTCCCGCGATCTGGCACCGTCGGGCGGAACGCCTTGGGCCGTGCCGGTCTTGGCGGCGATGATCCTGTGCGGTCCTCCGGCGACCGCTCAGACGGCCGATCCGGCGGTGACCGGGGTCCGTGTGGGGCACCACCGCGGATTCACGCGCCTGACCCTGTCGCTGACGGCCGCGGTCCGGTTTCGGGCGACGATGGCGGGCGCGCCGTACCGCATGATCTTGGAAATGGAGGTGGTCGACTGGCAATTGTCGCCCACGGTCAACCTGGGCGGCGGGCTCATCTCCTCGCTGCGCTACGAGACCAAGGAGGGGCGGGCCCGCGTCGTCGCCACGCTGCGCGGCCCCGCCAAGGTTCAGAAGACCTTCGCCCTGCGGCCCCGCAAGGGCCGGTCCTGGCGTCTCGTGGTCGATCTCGAGCGGATCAGCCGGGACGCCTTCGACCGGATCCACGGCAAGCGCAAGGTCCGGCCCCCGTCGCGGCCACCGTCCCGGTCCGTCGCCCGGGCCAAGCCCGGCGATCCGGCCAAGGGCACACGGTCCGGCAAACCCGCCCAGGCGGCGCCGGCCCTGTCGGTGGTCGTGGGCCCGGCCGATGGACCGCTGATCGTTCTCGATCCGGGACACGGCGGCCAGGACGCCGGCGCCATCAGTCCCTGGGGCCTTCAGGAAAAGGTCGTCGCGCTCCAGTTCGCGCGAACATTGCAGAGACAGTTGGCGGCGAAGAAGCGGTTCCGGATCCAGCTCACCCGCGACGGCGACCGGTTCCTGTCGTTGCGCCGCCGGTACGAAATGGCGCGGAAGGCCAAGGCGAGCCTGTTCGTGTCGATCCACGCCGACGCCAATCCGTTCAAGCGGATGCGCGGCCTGTCGGTTTACACCCTGTCGGTGCGGGCCTCCGACCGGCTGGCCGAGGCGATGGCGCATCGCGAAAACCGCGCCGATCTGATCGCCGGCGTGGACCTGAAGGATCAGAGCGATCCGGTCAGCGGGATTTTGATCGACCTGGTCCGCCGCGAAACGATGGCCCGGTCGCTGCGTATTGCGGGCCTCGTCGTCGCGGAGGGGAAGAAGGTTACCGAGCTGTTGCACAAACCGAGGCGCTCCGCGGGATTTGCCGTTCTGAAGGCGCCTGACGTGCCGTCGATTCTGATCGAACTTGGCGTCTTGACGAACAAGGCCGATGAGACGAAGTTGCGCGACGCTGGCCATCACCGCCGGGTAGCGGCAGCACTGGTGCGTGCCATCGACAAGTTTTTCGCGACGCGCGGACGTGTGCCGCAGACAGCCGCGAGCAAGCGCGAAAAGCGTAACTAAAAAATGAACCCGACAGGGTCGTGGCCGGGGATGACGGCCGGCAAAGAGCCATACAACACTTAACCGCGCCGTCCCGGGGGCTTGTGGCGACGCGGGACTTCAGCGCAGGGAAATGCCGGTTGAGTGCCGTCCCGGATCATTGGGCACCAGCCGGTCAGGAAGCGAAGCGGAGTATTCATGAGCGAAGCGGTGGCCGATACGGAAGACCGCGACGTTCCGGAGGCCCCCCGGAAGCGATCTGGAAAGATGGCCGTCGCGGGCCGTTGGCTGCTGCGCATCGTCAGCGGTGTGTCCGTGCTCGGCATCACCGGCCTCGCCGCAATCTTCGTCATCTTCTGGGCCTACGGCCGGGAACTCCCCAACTTCGAGCGGCTGGCGGATTACGAGCCGCCCATCGTCAGCCGCGTCTATGCCGGCAATGGCAAGCTGATCGGCGAATTCGCCTCGGAGAAGCGCGTCTTCGTGCCTATGGCGCGGATTCCCAAGCGCGTCGTCCGGGCCTTCATCTCGGCGGAGGACCAGCGGTTTTTCGCCCATAACGGCGTCGACCTGATGGGCATCGTCCGCGCCGCCTGGATCACGGTGTCCAACATCGGCGGCAGCGGCAAGCTGGTCGGCGGTTCGACCATCACCCAGCAGGTCGCCAAGAACTTCCTTCTGTCCTCGGACAAGACGCTCGAGCGCAAGGTGAAGGAAATCATCCTGTCGCTGCGGATCGAGCAGACGTTGACCAAGGACCAGATCCTCGAGCTCTACCTGAACGAGATCAACCTCGGGAACCGGGCCTATGGCGTCGGCGCCGCGGCGCAGGTCTATTTCAACAAGTCGCTCAAGGAGTTGACGGTCGCCGAGGCCGCCCTGCTCGCCGGGCTGCCGCAGGCTCCCAGCCGGTACAATCCGCAGCGCAACCCGACCGAGGCCAAGCGCCGCCGCGACTATGTGATCGAGCGCATGCGGATCGAGGGCTACATCACCGATGCCGAGGCCAAGCAGGCGCTGGCCACGCCGGTCAAGGTCGTCCAGCAGCAGGAGTATGTCAGCAGCGGCGCGGAATATTTCATCGAGGAAGTCCGGCGGACGCTGCTGGCCAAATACGGTGAGGCCAAGCTCAAGCTCGGCGGCTTCAATGTCCGCTCGACCCTCGATCCGGATCTGCAGAAATTCGCCGACAAGGCGCTCCACGACGGCATCGTCACCTACGACCGCCGCCACGGCTATCGCGGCCCGGTCGCGAGCCTGAAGGAAAAGTACGGCGATGCCTGGGCCGAAGGCTGGAAAGCCAGGCTCGCGAAGATCGATCCGCCGGCGGGACACGGCGACTGGACGCTGGCCGTTGTCCTCGACCTGGAGAAGGACGAAGCCCGGATCGGTTTCAAGGACGGCAGGCGCGGGACCGTACCGCTGCAGGAGCTGACCTGGGCGCGCAAGCAGGGCGAGCGCAAACGGGCGTCGGGCGTGGTCATGCAGACCGTCGTCGGACCGCGCATCCGCAAGCCCGAGGACGTGCTGGCCCTCGGCGACGTCGTCCTGGTCGAACCGGTCGAGAAGGACAGCAAGGGCAAGGACTATCCCGAGAATACCTTCACGCTTCGCCAGATCCCGATCGCGACCGGCGCCATCATTGCCATGGACCCGCATACGGGCCGCGTCCTCGCGATGACCGGCGGGTTCAGCTTCTGGATCAGCCAGTTCAACAACGTGACCCAGGCCAAGCGGCAGCCCGGCTCGTCGTTCAAGCCGATCGTCTATCTGACCGCCCTCGAGAACGGGTTCACCCCCTCGACCCTGATCCTCGACGCGCCCGTGGTGGTGAAACTGTCCAGCGGCCGCAAGTACAAGCCGCGCAATTCTTCCGGCAAGTTCTACGGGCCGACCACGATGCGCCGGGGCCTGGAGTTGTCGCGCAACGTGATGACGATCCGGTTGGCCGAGCGGGTCGGCCTGGAGAAGGTCGCCGAGATGGCGACGCGCCTGAACATTCTCGACAAGCCCGAGCCGGTCATGGCAATGGCACTGGGCGCCTATGAGACGACGCCGCTCAAGATTGCGACGGCCTACTCGATGATCGTCAACGGCGGCAAGCGGGTCACCCCGACCCTGATCGACCGGATCCAGGATCGGCACGGCAAAACGGTCTTCCGCCACGACCGGCGCGAGTGCGCCGCCTGCAGGACCAAGGCATGGGACAATCAAACGATGCCGGTCCTGCCGGACAAGCGCGAGCAGGTGTTCAGCGCACAGAGCGCCTTCCAGCTCGTCGCGATGATGCAGGGCGTCGTCCAGCGGGGCACGGGAACCCGGGTGCTGGCGGTCAAGCGGCCGCTGGCCGGCAAGACGGGCACCACCAACGACGTGCTCGACACCTGGTTCGTCGGCTATTCTCCCGACCTGGTCGTGGCCGTGTGGGTCGGCTTCGAGAAGCCGCAGTCGCTCGGCTATCGGGAGGAGGGCGGTCGCACCGCGGCGCCGATCTTCCGTGACTTCATGATCAAGGCGATCGGCGGGGACAAGCCCGAGGTCCCGTTCCGGGTCCCCAAGGGGCTGGTCGCGGCCCGGGTCAGCCTGGATACGGGATTGCCGTCAAAGGACGGCAAGCGCGTGATCACCGAATATTTCAAACCGGGTCGCGAACCCACCGACCGGAGCGCCTTCAGTCCCGACGGCATCCAGCCCGGCGGTGGCGACAAAAAGTTCGAGGCGATCCCGGGCGAAGAATATTAACCGAGTTTAAGGGACCGGAAATATCCATGGGTCACACTATGGTATTGAGGTTTGCGCACCCAAGATAGAATGGGGCAGGTTTGTCCCGCCGGCAGTCGCGCCGGTTCATGCAGCACAGGCCGGATGGATAGACAGTCAATGCTCGCTTTTGCCTCGATGAGGGCTCGATGACAAGACGGCGACCCGGTGTGCGGACCGCATTGGCGGACCTTCCGCTCGCGCTGGCGGTGATCGCGCTGCTGGCGGGTCCTGCCCTGGGCGACGAGCCTGAAGCGACGGCGGTCGCGAAGCCCGTCGGCGCGCAGATGCCGCGTGCGCTGCTGGAACTGCCGGGTATCGAGGATCTGGTCAAATATCGCCCGCCCGTGGCCTCGCGGGTCTATGCCACCGACGGACGCCTGATCGGCGAGTTCGGTATCAACCGCGTGTTCGTGCCGATCGAGCGCATTCCCAAGCGCGTGGTCCACGCCTTTGTCGCGGCCGAGGATCAGCGCTTCTACGATCATAACGGCGTCGACCCGGTGGCCATGGCGCGCGCCGTGCTGACCAACGTTCGCGTCGGGCAGGGTGGCCGCGTCGTCGGCGGCTCGACGATCACCCAGCAGGTCGCCAAGACGTTCCTGTTGACCTCCGATCGGACCGTCGACCGCAAGGTGAAGGAAGTCGTGCTGGCGCTGCGCATCGAGGAAGCGCTCTCGAAGGACAAGATCCTCGAGCTGTATCTCAACGAGATTTACCTCGGGAACCGGTCCTACGGCGTCGCCGCCGCGGCCCAAACCTATTTCGGCAAGTCGCTGGGCGAACTGACCATCGCCGAAGCGGCGATGATCGCGGCGCTGCCCAAGGCGCCGAGCGCGACCAATCCCAGGCGCAATCCGTTACTCGCGCTCGAACGGCGCGATTACGTCATCGACCGGATGCTCGAGGACAACTACATCACCCACGAGCAGGCGGCCCGGGCCAAGCACGAGCCGCTCAACCTGCATCTGCCCAAGCCGCGGGTGCATCCCAACTCCGAATATTTCGTCGAGGAAGTGCGCCGGTCGCTGGTCTCGCGCTACGGCAAGGCGAAACTGGAGCGGGGCGGGTATACCGTCCGCACCAGTCTGGACCCGACCCTGCAGCGCTATGCCCAGATCGCCCTCCAGCGCGGCCTGGTGGCGTTCGACCGCCGCCACGGCTATCGCGGAGCCGTCGCCAACCTGACCAAGCTGGTCGGCAAGGGCTGGAGAAAGGACTGGCAGACGGTCCTCGAAAAGGTCAAGGCCCCGGCCGGCCGGGGCAAATGGCCAATGGCTGTCGTGCTCAAGGTCGAGCTCAAGAAGGCAATCATCGGGCTCGAGGACGGCAGCAAGGGCGAGATTCCCTTGTCCGAACTCGTCTGGGCGCGCAAGCAGGGCAAGGTCCGCTATCCCTCCGGAATCAATGCGCTGATGGCCGTTGGACCGTGGGTCGGCCGGGTATCGCAGGTGTTGACCGAAGGCGACGTCATTCTGGTCGAGCGCGTGACCAACACCCCGCGCGGCAAGCCTTATCCCGACAATACCTACACCCTGCGCCAGGTGCCCAACGTCAGCGGCGCGCTGGTCGCGGTCGATCCGCATACCGGCCGCGTCAAGGCGATGGTCGGCGGCTACAGCTTCAGGGTCAGCCAGTACAACACCGCGACCCAGGCCCAGCGCCAGCCCGGGTCGGCGTTCAAGCCCTTCGTCTACCTGACGGCGCTCGAGAACGGGTTCACGCCGTCGACCCTGGTTCGCGATGCGCCGACGGCGCTCAAGACGGACACGGGCGAGGTCTACAAGCCGCGCAACTACGGCGGCAAATTCTACGGGCCGACGACCATGCGGCGCGGCATCGAACTGTCGCGCAACGTCATGGCCGTCCGCCTGTCGCTGCGGGTCGGACTGGAAAAGGTCGCGGCGCTCGCCGAACGCCTGGGCGTCTTTCGCGGGGTGCGGCCGGTGATGTCGATGGCGCTGGGCGCCTACGAGACGACGCCGCTGAAGATGGCCGCCGCCTACGGCATCATCGCCAACGGCGGCAAGCGGGTGAAGCCGACCCTGATCGACCGGATCCAGGACCGCACCGGCAGCACGATGTTCCGCTCGGCCCATCGCCGCTGCGATAGCTGCGTGGCGACGAATTTCGAGAACCAGGGCATGCCGCGCCTGCGTGACGAACGGGAACAGCTGGTCAGCCCGCAGAGCGCCTATCAGCTGACCCACATGCTGCGCGGCGTGATCCAGCGCGGCACCGGTATCGTGATCTCGTCGTTGAACCGGCCGCTCGCGGGCAAGACGGGCACGACGAACGACTGGGTCGACGCCTGGTTCGTCGGCTATTCACCCGAACTCGTCGTGGCGATCTGGGTCGGCTACGACCACCGCTACTCGCTCAGCCGGATCGAGCAGGGCGGCCGGACCGCGGCGCCGATCTTCAAGACCTTCATGCGGCTTGCCCTGGCCGGCAAGCCGGTCCAGACGTTCCCGAAGCCGCCCGGCCTGGTGCCGGTGCGCGTCGGCCTGTTCAGCGGGCTTCCCGCGCGGCACGGCCGAACGATCGTCGAGTATTTCAAGCCGGGCCGCGAGCCGACATCGACGGCCGCCCACACGCCTGACCGAAACGGTTATTTCGCCTTCGAGGTCGATACCGACAAGGAGCCGGAGGATCGCGAGCCGAATCTGGTGCGGGGCAATCGACGCGATCTCCGGGACCGCAACGACGAACGCGTCCGTTCGTGGGTCAAGCGCTACGAGAGCGACGTCAACATGTACGGGCGGTGACCGGCGGCAACGTCTTTCACCGCGGTTGGGGCGTTGCGCCGAACCCCGTTTTCACACTATCGATTGGTTGACACGCGACCGCCGCTCGGGCGACACGGCGGATGCGCGCGCTCGCGGTCGCGAAACCCGTCAGGCGTCCAGGGGAATGGCAGTCCATGAATTCTGAACTACAGGCCGTGGTCGATGAAATCGAGCAGTCAGTCGCACTGCTGAGGAGGCATCTTTGACCCGCCCGCGGCCGAGAAGCGGCTCGCCGAACTGAACAGCGCGGCCGAAGACCCCGACCTGTGGCAGGATTCCGAGAAGGCGCAGACGCTGATGCGCGAGCGGACCAATCTCGATCGGCGGCTGACCGAGTTCCGCGCCATCGAACAGGAATTTGCCGACAATCTCGAACTGCTCGACCTGGCCGAGGCGGAAGACGACGCGGACACCGGGGCCGAGGTGGAGAAGGCGCTGGTCGCGCTGCGCGCGGTCACGGCCAAGAAGCAGCTTGAGAGCCTGCTGTCCGGCGAGGCGGACGCCAACAACTGTTTCATCGAGGTGCATGCCGGCGCCGGCGGCACGGAATCCCAGGACTGGGCCGAGATGCTGGTGCGCATGTATGCGCGCTGGGCCGAAGATCACGGCTACAAGCTGGAATGGATGGAAGAGAGCCCCGGCGAAGAGGCGGGGATCAAGTCGGCCACGGTCCGGGTCATCGGCGACAACGCCTATGGCTGGCTCAAGACCGAGAGCGGCGTGCACCGGCTGGTGCGAATTTCCCCTTATGATTCGGCCGCCCGCCGGCATACCAGCTTCGCCTCGACCTGGGTCTATCCCGAAGTCGACGACACCATCGAGATCGAGATCAACGACGCCGACCTGCGGGTCGACACCTATCGCGCCTCCGGGGCGGGCGGACAGCATGTCAACAAGACCGACAGCGCGGTACGGCTGACCCATCTGCCGACCGGCATCGTCGTGCAGTGCCAGAACGACCGTTCGCAGCACCGCAACCGGGCCCAGGCGATGGCGATTCTGCGCGCACGTCTCTACGAGCACGAGCTGCAGAAGCGCGAGGAGGCGGCCCAGGCCGAGCAGGAACAGAAGACCGATATCGGCTGGGGCCACCAGATCCGGTCGTATGTCCTCCACCCCTATCAGATGGTGAAGGACCTGCGGACCGGCGTGGAAAAGGGCAACGCCCAGGGCGTGCTGGACGGCGACATCGACGACTTCCTGGAGGCGTCGCTGGCGTCCAAGCTGGGTGGCGGCAAGAGGTCGTAGGTCCAGAAGGCCAATCGAACGCGCCCGCCGCGGCGCGCACAGGGGAGGAGAGCATGAGCGAATCCGCGTTGATCGTCGGGGCCGGGGCCGGACTGAGCGCCTCCCTCGCACGCCTGTTCGCCGCCGAGGGGATGACGGTGGCCGTGGCCTCGCGCAACGCCGACAAGCTGGTGCCGCTGGCCGGGGAGATCGGCGGCCATGCCTTCGCCTGCGACGTCGCCGATGCCGCTTCGGTCGACCGGCTGTTCGAACAGGCGACGGAGGCGATCGGCGCGCCCGACGTGGTGGTCTTCAACCCGAGCGCCCGGGCGCGCGGCCCGATCGCCGAACTCGACCGCGACGCGGTCCGCAATGCGCTGCTGATCAGCTGCTATGGCGGCTTTCTGGTCGGCCAGGCGGCGGCGAAGCTGATGCTCGAACGCGGCTCCGGCTCGATCCAGTTCACCGGCGCGTCCGCCAGCGTCAAGGGCTATGCCCAGTCGGCGCCCTTCGCCATGGGCAAGTTCGGGCTGCGCGGCCTGGCACAGAGCATGGCGCGGGAACTGGCGCCGAAGAATATCCATGTCGCCCATTTCGTGATCGACGGCGGCATCGGGCGGGAGAACGACCCCCGGGCCGCCGCGCGGGGCGAGGACGGAATGCTCGATCCCGACGCCATCGCCCAGACCTATCTCCAGATCCATCGCCAGCACCGGAGCGCCTGGACCTGGGAGGTCGAGCTGCGTCCCTGGGTCGAGAATTTCTGAGCCGCCGGGCTCCGAATTCCGCCCGGGTCACGAATCGGCCATAATTCGATTGAGCGTCCGCGACACCTCTGTCTAACTTAGACGACCGTCGCGGGAATCCCCGAGACGCGTCATGAGGCCGCCGGCCCTTCCGCCGGCACGACCGGAATTCCACCAGACGGGGCGGGGATGTATCACGTCGCCTACTTCCTCGATCAGCTCATCAACGGCGTGACGTTGGGCGCGATCTATGGGCTCGTCGCGATCGGCTACACGATGGTCTACGGGATCATCGGCATGATCAATTTCGCGCACGGCGAAATCTTCATGATCGGAACCTTTCTCTCGCTGATCGGCTTTCTTCTCCTCGGCCTGCTCGGCATCGGCTGGGTGCCGCTGGCCATCGTGATCGTGCTGGTCGTGGCCATGGTCTTCGCGGGCTTCTATGGCTGGACCCTGGAGCGGATCGCCTATCGGCCGCTCCGAGGGTCGCCGCGGCTGGCCGCACTGATCACCGCGATCGGCATGTCGATCTTCCTGCAGAACTACGTTCAGCTGCTCCAGGGCGCGCGCAACAAGCCGCTGCCGCCCATGGTCACGGGCGGGGTCGAACTGGTCGAGACGACGAACCAGGCCGGCCAGCCCTATGTCATCTCGCTCAGCTATCTCCAGATCCTGATCATCGTGCTGACAGTCGTGCTGATGGTCGTGTTCACGTATCTGATCACGCGCACGGCGCTCGGCCGGGCGCAACGCGCCTGCGAGCAGGATCGCGGTATGGCGGCGCTGCTCGGCGTCAACGTCGACCGGACGATCTCGCTGACTTTCGTCATCGGCGCGGCCCTGGCCTCGGTGGCCGGGCTGATCTTCATGCTGCGCTACGGCGCGACCGACTTCTTCGTCGGCTTCCTGACCGGGATCAAGGCGTTCACGGCGGCCGTGCTCGGCGGCATCGGCTCGCTGCCGGGCGCGATGCTCGGCGGCATCCTGATCGGGCTGATCGAGGTGTTCTTCGCCGGCTATTTCAATCTTGAATACAAGGACGTCGCGACCTTCACGATCCTCGTCCTCGTGCTGATCTTCCGGCCGACCGGCCTGCTCGGCAAGCCCGACATCGAGAAGGTGTAACAGTGGCCGCTGCCGCGCTCGATCCCCGGTCCATCGTCAAGGAACTCGGCGTCACGGCGCTGATCATCGGCGCGCTGACGCTCACCGTCGTCGGCTTCCACATCAAGGATATCCCGGGCGGCATTTCGCTCGAGACGCGCTTGATGGACGTGCTGGCGGCGGTCATCGTCGGCGTCGTCGGGCGGGGCTGGCTGATCCTGCTGCGCCACGGCCGGCCGGTTCCGGTCTATGCGACAGCCTTTCCGATCGCCGCCTTGTTGCTGGTCGGCCTTCTGTCGGAGACGCTGTTCGGGGCGGGCGGGGCCTCGCTGAAGGCCTACCTGCCGTTCCAGGCGGCGATCGTCCAGTGGATCGTGACCATCACCACGCTCGGCTTCGGCATCGCCGCCCTGGTCCGGCGCCGGCAGCTGATCGCCGACGCGCGTCACCCCGAATCGGTATCGGGCGACGAAACCTTCATGGACCGGGTCAGCGCCGGCGTGCAGCATTCCTCGTTGCCGCTCGGCATCGGGATGTTCGTCATCGCGGCGGTCTTTCCGTTTCTGCCCTTCGTCAACCTCCAGCACCTCGACATCGGCGTGCTGGTTCTGACCTACATCATGTTGGGTTGGGGGCTGAACATCGTGGTCGGCCTCGCCGGGCTCCTCGACCTCGGCTATGTCGCCTTCTATGCGGTCGGCGCCTATTCCTTCGCGCTGCTGGCGTCACCCGATTCGCCCCTGCTGGCGGAACTCGGCATCCAGCAGGGCCTCAGCTTCTGGGTCTGTCTGCCGATCGCCGGTTTCATGGCGGCGATGGCGGGGGTGACCCTCGGATTTCCGGTATTGCGCCTGCGCGGCGACTATCTGGCGATCGTCACGCTCGGCTTCGGCGAGATGATTCGGGTCGTGCTGCAGAACTTCTACAGCCTGACCAAGGGCCCCGACGGTATCTCGAACATTCCGCCGCCGACCATCTTCGGCTACTCGACCCAGCCCAAGATGGACGACGTGACGATGCAGAACACGACCGACTTCCACCAGTGGGTCGGCTGGAAGTTCGATCAGGTCGATACGACGATCTTTCTGTTCTACATCATCCTGGTGATGGCGCTGGTGACCAACTTCTTCACCCTGCGCGTTCGCAAGCTGCCGGTCGGCCGCGCCTGGGAGGCGTTGCGCGAAGACGAGATCGCCTGCCGCTCGCTGGGCATCAACCCGACCAACACCAAGCTGACGGCCTTCGGCCTCGGCGCCATGTTCGGCGGCTTCGCCGGCTCTTTTTTCGCCACCCGCCAGACCTTCGTCAGTCCGGAGAGTTTCACCTTCATCGAGTCGGCGGTGATCCTGGCCATCGTCGTCCTAGGCGGATTCGGCAGTCAGATCGGCGTGGTGGTGGCCGCCATCGTCCTGATCGGCCTGCCCGAACTGTTCCGGGAACTGCAGGAATATCGGATGCTGTTCTTCGGCGCCTCGATGGTCATCATCATGCTGTGGCGGCCGCGCGGCCTGCTGGCCCACCGCGAACCCACGATCCGGCTGCACAGCCTGCGGCGCGGACGGCGGGATCCGGCGACGGCGGAGGCGGGTCGATGACCGCGCTCCTGTCGGTCGAGCATCTGACGATGCGGTTCGGGGGCCTGGTCGCGATCGACGACGTCTCCTTTTCCGCGAACGACGCCGAGATCACGGCGATCATCGGCCCCAACGGCGCGGGCAAGACGACCGTCTTCAACTGCCTGACCGGCTTCTACAAGCCGACGGTCGGCCGGCTTCATCTCGCCAAGGGCGGCGAAGAGTGGCTGCTCGAACGGATGGAGGGGTTTCGCATCGCCCGCGACGCCGGGGTCGGGCGAACCTTCCAGAACATCCGGCTGTTCCCGAAGATGACGGTGCTGGAGAACCTGATCGTCGCCCAGCACAACAAGCTGATGCGCGCCTCGGGCTACACGGTGCGCGGACTGTTCGGGCTCGGCTACAAGAAGGCCGAATACGACGCGGTCGACCTCGCGCGCTACTGGCTGGAAAAGATCGGCCTGGTCGACCGGGCCGACGACGATGCCGAGAGCCTTCCCTATGGCGACCAGCGGCGGCTGGAAATCGCCCGGGCGATGTGCACGGAGCCGATCCTGCTGTGCCTGGACGAGCCGGCGGCCGGGCTCAATCCCCGGGAATCGGCGGCGCTCAACGATCTGCTGCTCGATATCAAGAAGGAACAGAAGATCGGGCTGCTGCTGATCGAGCACGACATGAGCGTGGTGATGCGGATTTCCGACCACATCATCGTGCTCGACCACGGCAAGAAGATCTCGGATGGCGACCCGGAGGCGGTCCGCAACGATCCCGCCGTCATCCGCGCCTATCTGGGCGAGGAAGAGGACGAAGATCTGCCCGAGATCGTCGCCCAGGATCTGGGCGAGATCGACGCCCGGCCAAAGGGCGGCGACCCGGAGCGCCCGTCATGACCGCGATGCTGTCGATCAAGGGCGTGGAGACCTTCTACGGGCGCATCCAGGCGCTGCGCGGCGTCGATGTCGAGGTCGGGCAGGGCGAGATCGTGACCCTGATCGGCGCGAACGGCGCGGGCAAGTCGACGCTGCTGATGACCATCTGCGGCGAACCCCGGGCCGCTGCCGGGCGGATCGATTTCGACGGGCAGGAGATTACGGGGCGTCAGACCTACGAGATCGTCCGCATGGGCATCGCCCAGTCACCCGAGGGCCGGCGCATTTTTCCGCGCATGACGGTCCGCGAAAATCTGCAGTTGGGCGCGACGACGACGGATCCCGCTCATTTTGCCCAGGACGAGGAACGGGTCTTCGAGATGTTCCCGATCCTCAAGGAGCGGGCCGATCAGCGCGGGGGCACCCTGTCGGGCGGCGAACAGCAGATGCTGGCGATCGGCCGCGCGCTGATGAGCCGGCCGCGGCTCTTGCTGCTCGACGAGCCGTCGCTCGGCCTCGCGCCGATGGTGGTCAAGCAGATCTTCGAGGTGATCCGCGAAATCAACGCGGAGGGCATGACGGTCTTCCTCGTCGAGCAGAACGCCTATCACGCCCTGCGGCTGGCCCATCGCGGCTATGTCATGGCTAACGGGCGGATCATCCTGTCGGGCACCGGTCAGGAACTCCTGTCCAACGCGGAGGTCCGGGCGGCCTACCTCGAAGGCGGGCACTAGGGGGCGCGGGATGCTGTCGATACTGGGAGTGCCGTCGTTTATCGTGACCATCGGGGTGACCGTCGTGCTGCTCGGCGGCGCGGCCCTGCTCACGGGCAACGCGCTGGCGGCGACCTGGCGGCCGATGTGGCACGCCGTTCCCTACAGCCTGCTGCTGGGCCTGGTCGATCGGTTCCTGATCTGGGGCCTGTTCGACGGCGACGGCACGTCGGTCAGCGGCTACCTGATCGACACCGCTTTCATCCTGCTGGTTGCGCTTGGTGTCTACCGCATCACGCGCGCGCGCAAGATGATCGCGCAATATCCGTGGCTCTATGTTCGCAGCGGCCTGTTTTCATGGCGGGAGCGGCAGCCCTGACGGTAACCGGAAATCCCCGGTTTGCCGGGGTTTTCATGCGTGATACAGTGATGTCAATGGCGTGCGTGGTGGCGCAGGCCGAGTAATCCGGAATGGTTCCCGGCTCATGGGATCGGGAGACGTTCCGCAACCAGGGAGTGAGCCACAGATGAAAAAATTGAGCCTCTCGCTCGTGACCGCCGCCGCGGTCGCGGGCCTCTCGATCGGCGCGGCCAAGGCCGATCTGCTGATCGCCGTCGTCGGCCCGATCACCGGCCAGTATGCGTCCTTCGGCGAGCAGATGAAGCGCGGCGCCGAACAGGCGGTCAAGGACATCAACGCCAAGGGCGGCGTGATGGGCCAGAAGCTGCGCCTGGTCGTCGGTGACGATGCCTGCGATCCGAAGCAGGCCGTGGCCGTCGCCAAGAAGCTGGTCAGCCAGAAGGTCGTCTTCGTGGCCGGCCACTTTTGTTCGGGATCGTCGATCCCGGCCTCCAAGGTCTACACCAGCGGCCGTATCCTGCAGATCTCGCCGGCCTCGACCAATCCCAAGCTGACCGACGAGGGCGGCCCGAACGTGTTCCGCGTCTGCGGCCGTGACGACCAGCAGGGCGTGGTCGCGGGCGAACTGCTTGCCACCAAGTTCAAGGGCAAGAAGATCGCCTTCCTCCACGACAAGACCGCCTACGGCAAGGGCCTGATGGAAGAGACCCTCGCCAACTACAAGAAGAAGGGCGGCAAGCCGGCGATGCTCGAGGCCTATACGGCGGGCGAAAAGGATTACACCGCGCTCGTCTCGAAGATGAAGGCCGCCGGCGTCGACGTCTTCTATCTCGGCGGCTACCACACCGAGGGCGCGCTGATGATCCGTCAGGCGCACGAGATGAACTACAAGCCGCAGCTCGTTTCCGGCGACGCGCTCGTCACCGACGAATTCTGGAAGATCGCCGGCAATGCGGGCGAGGGCACGCTCATGACCTTCAGCCCGGATCCGCGCAAGAACGCGGCCGCCGCGCCGGTCGTCGCCGAGTTCAAGAAGCAGAACTACGAGCCCGAGGGCTACACGCTCTACACCTACGGCGCCGTGCAGGCGTGGGCTCAGGCGGTCGACCAGGCGAAGTCGACCGACCTCGCCAAGGTGGTCGGCGTGCTGCGCTCGAAGCAGTTCGATACCGTTCTCGGCAAGATCGGCTTCGACAAGAAGGGCGACGTCACCGCGCCCGGCTATGTCTGGTACGTCTGGAACGGCGGCAAGTACGACTACGCGAAGTAGCCGCACCCCGTCGTTCACGGAAAGAAGGCCCGGCGGCATTGCCCGCCGGGCCTTTTCCTTTGGGGCCGAGCCCCGTGATCCGGGCAAAAAATTCGGCGCGCAGGCCGAAGCCCGCGCGCCGGAATTTCTGCGACAGGCTCTGCCTAGTTGGTGACGTGAGCCGCAGGCGAACCCGAGGTCCGGCGGCCCAGGCCAATGCGCTTGGCAAATTCGGACCGCTGACGGGCGTAGTTCGGCGC
This sequence comes from uncultured Alphaproteobacteria bacterium, assembly GCA_947259335.1. Classification (GTDB taxonomy): domain Bacteria; phylum Pseudomonadota; class Alphaproteobacteria; order Bin65; family Bin65; genus CAMYMQ01. The sequence goes on from CAMYMQ010000159.1 coordinate 17,408, forward strand.
GACCATGGGATAGTCGGCCGGAAGGCTCCACTTGGCCCGATACTCTTCGGGCGACATGTCGTAGTTGGTGCGAAGGTGGCGTTTCAGCATTTTCAGCTTTTTGCCGTCTTCGAGACAGATGATGTATTCCGGCGTGACAGACCGACGGACCGGCACGGCCGGCTTCGGCGCCTCGTGGAGCTTGCGCTCCTCGCTCAAGTTGGTCAGGGAACCGTAGACCGTCTTGATAACGTCCGGGATTTGCTGTGGTGCTAAGGCATTGTTGCCGACGTAAGCCGAAACCACGTCAGCAGTCATTCTCAGCATATCCTCATCGGATATGCGCTCCTGGCTTTCGTTACTCATTCCCCGCATCCTTTTTTGATTTAAGGCTTGCTGCCCTATGGGCTTGACTGTTTGGACATTTTTTACGTCCATTACAGCATTGGGAGAGATTGCATATAATCCATTTCAAGTCAATTCAGAGTAGAAAAGGTATTACTGCATTCTTTTTGTCGTTATTGGCATCATGGTTAACTTAATTCCCATAATCCCTCATTTAGTGTTCAAAATGCTCCTAGAACACTAAATGTATTCCTATTTGTTCTTGCTTCGTCTTCAGCAAGCCCGCCGCGGCGAGGGTGCCGCCGGGTTTTGACCCCTGTGCGGCTCTGCGGGAACCGACAAGACTGATTGTGTTTTTCCGTGCGTCCCGCGCCACATATGGTAGAAGCTGGGTCTCCCAAGACACAGCCCGGGATCCAGGGGCGAACATGGCGTCCAGCGCCGAGAACACATCCAAGGGCATCGTCGCGATCGCCGCCGACCACGCCGGTTTCGAGTTGAAATCGGCGTTGGAGGAGGAGATCAGGGCGCTCGGCTATGAGGTGCTCGACCTCGGAACCAACAGTTCGGAGAGCGTCGACTACCCCGACTTCGGGCATCGGCTGGCCCGGGCGTTGACCGATGGAGCAGCGGACCGCGGCGTCCTCGTCTGCGGATCGGGGATCGGCATTTCGATCGCGGCGAATCGCCATCCCGGGGTTCGTGCGGCGGTATGTCACGACACGGTGTCGGCGCGCCTTTCGCGCCTGCATAATGACGCCAACGCGCTGGCCCTCGGCTCGCGGCTGATTGGCGTCGAGGTTGCGAAGGACTGCGTGCGGACCTTCCTGACCACGGAATTCGAGGGCGGTCGGCACGCGCGTCGCGTCGCCAAGATCGACGATGGCTCATAACAGTAATGGAGAGAGTGCATTCATGACATCCACCGGCACCGCGCCGATCGAAGCTACCGGCGACTCGTTCTTCGGCGACTCGCTGGAGACCAAGGATCCCGAGATTTTCCAGGCGATCCAGGGTGAGCTCGGCCGCCAGCAGGACCAGATCGAGCTGATCGCATCCGAGAATATCGTCTCGCGCGCAGTGCTCGAGGCCCAGGGAACGGTCCTGACCAACAAGTATGCCGAGGGTTATCCGGGCCGCCGCTACTATGCCGGCTGCGAATTCGTCGACATCGCCGAGAGCGTCGCGATCGAGCGCGCCAAGAAGCTGTTCGGCTGCGCTTTCGCCAACGTCCAGCCCCACGCCGGCGCGCAGGCCAACGCCGAGGCCATGATGGCCGTGGTCAAGCCGGGCGACACGATCATGGGCATGGCGCTCGCCTCGGGCGGGCATCTCAGCCACGGCGCGCCCTTCAACATGTCGGGAAAATGGTTCAACGCCGTTCAGTACGGCGTGACGCCGGACAGCCACCTGATCGACTACGACCAGGCCGAGGCGCTGGCCAGGGAGCACAAGCCCAAGCTGATCATCGCGGGCGGTTCCGCCTATCCGAGGATCATCGATTTCCAGCGGTTCCGCGAAATTGCCGACAGGGTCGGCGCCGTCCTGATGGTCGACATGGCCCATTTCGCGGGACTGGTCGCCGGCGGCGTCCATCCGAGCCCGATCCCCCACGCCCATATCGTCACCACGACGACCCACAAGACCCTGCGCGGCCCGCGCGGCGGCATGATCCTCAGCGACGACCCGGACATGGGCAAGAAGCTGAACAGCGCCGTCTTCCCCGGCACCCAGGGCGGCCCGCTGATGCACCAGATCGCGGCCAAGGCCGTGGCCCTGGGCGAGGCGCTGCAGCCCGATTTCAAGTCCTATGCCCAGGCGGTGGCCGACAATGCCAAGGTCCTGGCCCGGACGCTCCAGCACCGTGGCCTGGACATCGTATCGGGCGGCACCGACACCCATCTGGCGTTGGTCGACCTGCGCCCCAAGGGGCTCACCGGCAAGCTGGCCGAGGCGAGCCTCGAACGAGCCCTGATGACCTGCAACAAGAATGCCGTGCCCAACGACCCGGAGAACCCCACCGTGACCTCTGGCGTGCGCGTGGGCAGCCCGGCGGGCACCACCCGGGGCTTCGGCGTCAAGGAATTCGAGACCGTCGGTGAGCTGATGGGGGACGTGCTCGACGGCCTCGTCGACAATCCAGACGACAATTCGGCCGCCGAAAAGGCTGCCCGGGAGCGCGTGGCCGAGCTGTGCCGGCGCTTTCCGGTCTATCCCGGTCTTTGATCGGCGGGGGCAGGGGGGAATAGAATGCGTTGTCCGTTTTGTGGAAGTGAGGACACCCAGGTCAAGGATTCGCGGCCGACCGAGGATGGTTCCGCGATCCGGCGCCGGCGCTTCTGTCCTGCCTGCGGTTCGCGCTTTACGACCTTCGAGCGGGTCCAGCTCCGGGATCTCGTCGTGGTCAAGGCCAATGCCCAGCGGGTGCCCTTCGACCGGGACAAGCTGTTCCGGTCGCTGTCGATCGCGGTCCGCAAGCGGCCGATCGACGAGGAGCGGATCGAACGCATCGTCAATTCGATCACCCGCCGGCTCGAGAGTTCCGGCGAGACCGAGATTCCGTCCAAGCACATCGGCGAACTGGTGATGGAAGCCCTTGCCGGCCTCGATCAGGTCGCCTACGTGCGGTTTGCATCGGTCTACAAGAATTTCCGGGAGGCCAAGGATTTCGAGGACTTCCTCGGCAGCCTCGGCGGTCACGAACGTGTCGACGTCGACGACTGACACGGCCCAGCTCGACCAGGACCATATGACCCTCGCCATCGGCCTCGCGTGCCGGGGGCTTGGCAATGCCTGGCCGAATCCGGCGGTGGGCTGCGTTCTGGTGCGCGACGGGCGCGTGGTCGGCCGGGGGTGGACCCAGCCGGGTGGGCGTCCCCATGCGGAAGCCGAGGCGCTGTCGCGG
>CAMYMQ010000160.1 GCA_947259335.1 uncultured Alphaproteobacteria bacterium
CTGGCCGACGATTCCGGGCTGGCGGTCGACGCCCTGGGCGGCGAGCCGGGGATCCATTCCGCCCGCTGGGCCGGGCCCGAGCGCGACTTCGGCATGGCCATGGCGAAGGTGAACGAGGCCCTGGGTGATGCGGGCCAAGGCAACGATGGGGACCGGCGCGCGCGCTTCGTGTGCGTGCTCACGCTGGCCTGGCCCGACGGCCATTGCGAGAGCTTCGAGGGGACGGTGGCGGGAACCCTTGTGTGGCCGCCGCGCGGCGACCGCGGCTTCGGCTACGACCCGATCTTCGTGCCCGACGGCTACGACGTGACCTTCGGCGAGATGGAGCCGGCGGCCAAGCACGCCATCAGCCACCGGGCCGACGCCTTCGCCAAGCTGATCGCGGCCTGCTTTTCCGGTTGAGGCCGGGAGCTGGTCAGCGGGTGCCGCCGGCCGGACTCAGGCGGCGGCGGTCGGTATAGCGCGCCATCGGCTGCCGGTTCGCCTGCTCGGGCGAATAGTAGCGGCGCGGACGATAGCGCGGCACGGGCTGCTCGCTGCCATAGCGGTTGATCCGCGACGGGCGTTGGCCGGCATAGGGCCGGATCTGGCGGCGGGTCGGCTGCCGATAGCCGGGCTGGCGGACCATCCGGGGCAGCGTCCGGCGGCCGGTCGCGCAGAAGCCGACATGGGCGGCGCGCTGCGGCCCGGGCAGGTAGAGGTAGCCGTCGCCGTTGAGCGGGTAGAGGTCCTGCTGGATCGTGCGCAGCTGGGCCGTCGACAGCAGGCCACGCGCCTTCATCTGGCGGATCGCCCAGCAGTCGGCGTCGCGCTCGCGGCTGACCGGGCGATGGCCCAGCGAATGGCCGAGCGCATGATGGGCGCATTCGTGATAGTACCAGAAGGTTCGCGTCGCCGGCTGGAAGCGGCTCAGGACGACCGGGTTGAACAGGATGACCGGGCGGCCGCGGACGCGGCCGGCCATGCCGACGTTGCGCAGGCGGGTCGTGTTGTAGGCCACGACCCGGACACCGGCGGCGTCCCGGCAATTGGTGTAGCGCATGTTACGGTAGGTCTGGGCGTCCGCCGTCTGGACGTAGAGCAAGGCGGATGCGATCGCCACGGCAGCAGTGGTGGTGCAACGAAACATGGTAACCCCCGACAATGAAGGACGGCCCCTGCATCCCACCCCAGGTGCGACTTCTATGATTCGCGGCCGGACCCCCGAACCATCCCCCGGCGAACCGGGCTTCGCAATCTATATACACTGGCCCTTCTGCCGGTCGAAATGCCCCTATTGCGACTTCAATTCGCACGTCCGCGACACGGTCGACGGCGAGCGCTGGGTCCGCGCCATCGAATCCGAGCTCGATCACTATGCCGGACGGACGCCGGGGCGGACCGTGACCAGCATTTTCTTCGGCGGCGGCACGCCCTCGCTGATGCCCCCGGACGCGGCCGGGCGGGCGATCGCGCGGGTGGCCGCGAACTGGACGCTGGCCACCGACGCCGAGATCACGCTGGAGGCCAACCCCGGCGCCTCGGAGGCCGACCTGTTCAGGGCGTTCCGAGACGCAGGCGTCAACCGGCTGTCGATCGGCGTCCAGGCGCTCGACGACGACGCGCTGGCCTTCCTCGGCCGGACCCATTCCGCGGACGAGGCGCTGGCCGCGGTGGGCCGCGCGGCGGCGCTGTTCCCGCGCCACTCCTTCGACCTGATCTACAACCGGCCCGGCCAGACGGTGGCGGCCTGGGAGGCGGAACTCACGCGCGCACTGGACCACGCGGGCGATCATCTGTCGGTCTACCAGCTCACCATCGAGCCGGGCACCGCCTTCTACGACGCCCACCGGCGCGGCGCCTGGACCCTGCCCGACGAGGCCACCCAGGCGGAACTCTACGAAACGACCCAGGCGATCCTGGCCGAGGCCGGGATGCCGGCCTACGAAGTATCGAACCATGCCGCGCCGGGCGGCGAATCGCGGCACAACCTGACCTATTGGCGCTATGGCGATTATGTCGGGGTTGGCCCCGGCGCCCACGGCCGGCTCACCGTGGACGGCGCCAAGCTGGCGACCCGCCAGCGGCGCAGTCCGGAGGCATGGCTCGAGGACGTCGAGCGGACGGGCGTCGGCACCGATACCCAAGACCCGGTACCGCCCGCCGACCGCGGCGCGGAAATGCTGATGGTGGGGCTGCGCCTCGCCGAGGGCGTCGACCGGGAGCGCTTCGCGGCGGAGGCCGGCGTCGACCTGACCGACGTCGTCGCCGCCGACCGCCTGTCCGCGATCCTCGACGAAGGCTACGCCCGGCTCGACGGCCGGGCGCTGCGGCTGACGCCCGAGGGCCGTCAGCGCATGGACGCGATACTGACCTTCCTGCTGTCGTGACGCTGGCTGGTCTTGTCGGCCGGTTTCGTCGCGGGCGGGGGCTGATCGGTCGAGGCCGGCGGCGGCGCGAAGCTGTTCGGCGCCGGGCCGATCATGCGGAACTCCTCCGGCGTCACCTCGAGCACGGCGAGGCCGCGTTCGGACAGGCCGTCCTCGGTGAAGCGGAAGATGCCGTCGACACCCAGGAAGCCGCTCGGGTTGGTGATCGCCTCGGCGGTGTAGGGATTGTCTTCTTCTGACCGGGCGCCGCGCGCCAGCACCGCCGCCAGGGCGACCGCGTCGTAGGCAAGGCTTGCGATCCGCGGCGGGGCCTCGCTGTAGGCCTCCCTGTAGCGCGCGGTGAACCGCTCGCGCAGCTCCGGCGGCGGGGCGGCGAACCAGCCGCCCTTCAGGCTCGTCTCCGACCGGGTGCTGGGATGGTCCCAGCGGCCGGTGCCGAGGAACTGCACCTTGTCCGGATCGACGTCGTAGAAGGCGAGCAGGCTGGTCATGGTCCGCAGCTGCGCGCCGCCGGCATGGATCAGCAGCGCGTCGAAGCCGAGGGCGCCGCGAATGGCCTTGCCCTTGCGGGTGATGCCGCGGGAGCCGGTGAAGGCCTTAACCTGCTCCTGCATCTTGGTGATGTTGCCGGCGAAGTAGCCGAGCCGGGTGATCGAGGCGTTGTTGCGCTGGGCGGCGGCGCGGGCGTAGTCGGCGATCTGCCGGCCGCTGTCGCTGTTCGGCGCGAGCAGGCCGATCTGCCGCTTGTCCTGGCTGGCGGCGTATTCGACGATCCGGTCGACCTGCTGCTTCACCAGGAAGCTGAGCAGGAAGACGTTGCCGCCGGCCACCGACGGGGTGTTCGAAAAGGCGATGATGTTGAGCTTGGCCTGGGCGGCGACCGGCTTGGCGCCCGCCACGGCCTCGGCGAACAGCGGGCCGATGATCAGCTTGACCCCCTGGGCCACGGCCCGTTCGGCCGCCGCGGCGCCACCCGGGCCGGTGCCGGCGGTATCGAGCGGCACGAGCTGGAGGTTCTTGCTCTTGGTTTCGAAGACGGCCATCTCGGCGGCCTGCTGCATCGCCTTGCCGAGCTTGGCGAACTTGCCGGACAGGGGCAGCAGCAGCGCGACCTTGACCGGGACGCCGGGGCCGGCCTTGCTCGGGTCGAGC
>CAMYMQ010000161.1 GCA_947259335.1 uncultured Alphaproteobacteria bacterium
GCCCGACGTCCGCACCTCGACCATCTTCCGCGGCGTCACCGCCTTCTGGATCGCCGACCTGTTCCGGCTCACCGTCATCGTGGCCTTCCCCGTGCTGTCCCTCTGGCTGCCGCAGTTCGTCAAGTGACCACCCGATAGCCTGCCCGGCCGGGCCGCGAGCCCGGTGCCGGGTGCAAGGAGGCGGGCACGGTCCCGCCTCTTGTCTTTGTGGGCCGGCTGCGGGCACCATGCCGCCCCGAACACAGCCGGCGCGCGCGACCGCAGGACGCCGGCCGCAGCAGGAGATCCGACATGCCCGACGACAGCCCCGCGCGCACCAACCGGCCCAAATACCGCTCGCGGATCACCACCGACGGCATGGACCGGACGCCCCATCGCGGCTTCATGCGCGCCATGGGCCTGGACGACGAGGCGATCGCCAAGCCCATGATCGGCGTGGTGACGACCGACGGCGAGATGACGCCCTGCACCATGGGCCTGCGCGAGCAGGCGGCCTTTGCCAAGCAGGGTATCGCCGAGGCCGGCGGCACCCCGCGCGAGTTCACCACGATCTCCGTCTCCGACGGCATCTCGATGAACCACCAGGGCATGAAGTTCTCGCTGCTCTCCCGCGAGCTGATCGCCGACAGCGTCGAGGCGGCGATCCGCGGCCACGTCTATGACGCGGTGATCGGCTTCGGCGGCTGCGACAAGAACCTGCCTGGCATGATGATGGCCATGGTCCGGCTCAACATCCCGTCGGTCTTCATCTACGGCGGCTCGAAACTGCCCGGCACTTACAAGGGCAAGGACATCACCCTGCTCACCACCTACGAGGGCGTCGGCGGCGTGCTCGCGGGCACGATGAGCGAGGAGGAGCTGAAGGAGCTGGAATTGGTCTGCGCGCCGACCATCGGCGCCTGCCCGGGCCAGTTCACCGCCAACACGATGGGCATGGTCTCCGAGGCGCTCGGCCTCGCCCCGCTCGGCTCGTCGATGATCCCGGCGGTCTATTCCGAACGCAAGGGCGTCGCGCGGACCGCCGGCCACGCGCTGATGGCGGCACTGGAAAACGGCGGACCGCTGCCGCGCGACCTGGTGACCCGCAAGAGCCTGGAGAACGCCGCCGCCGTGGTCGCCGCCACCGGCGGCTCGACCAACGCGGCGATGCACCTGCCCGCGATCGCCCACGAGGCCGGCATCGACTTCGACATGGCCGCCGTCGCCGAGGTGTTCGACCGGACGCCGCTGGTCGCCGACCTGCAGCCGGGCGGCCGCTTCCTGGCCAAGGACGTCAACAACATCGGCGGCGCGCCGGTAATCTTCAAACTGCTGATGGAGCTGGGCTGCTTCGACGGCTCGGCGCTGACCCTGACCGGCGAGACCATGGCGGAGGCGCTCAAGGCCTTCCCCGACCCCGACGGCGAGGTCGTGCGCACCAAGGACAACCTGATCTCTCCCGACGGCGGGGTGGTCGTGCTCAAGGGCAACCTGTGCCCCGACGGCGCGCTGCTCAAGGTCGCCGGCCTGAAGTCGCTCACCTTCAGGGGTCCGGCCCGGGTGTTCGACAGCGAGGATGCCTGCACGAAGGTGGTCCAGAACCGCGAGTACAACGAGGGCGACGTCATCGTCATCCGCTACGAGGGCCCGGCCGGCGGCCCCGGCATGCGCGAAATGCTCGGCACCACCGCGGTGATCTACGGCCAGGGCATGGGCGAGAAGGTCGCGCTGCTGACCGACGGCCGCTTCTCCGGCGCGACCCGGGGCATGATGATCGGCTACGCCAGCCCCGAGGCCGCGACCGGCGGCCCGCTGGCGCTGATCCGGGACGGCGACATCATCGAGATCGACGCCCAGGCGCGAAAGATCTCGGTCGAGCTATCCGAGGAAGAAATGGACAAGCGCCGCGCCGCCTGGAAGGCCCCCGACCCGCGCCACCTCGGCGGCGCGCTGGAGAAATACGCCCGGCTGGTCGGCCCCGCGAATAAGGGCGCGGTGACGCATTCGGGGAATGTGGAGTGGGAGTGGGAGGAGCACTGAATGCACCTCTCCTCGGCGGACCGGTCGGTGGCGCGCCCTGCCGCCACCGGCTAAACAAACGCACGCAAACCTTCTCACGCACCACCCCGGAGACCCGCCCCATGACCGACACCAAACCGCGCCTGGGCTATATCGGGGTCGGGCTGATGGGCGGGCCGATGACGGCGCGGCTGCTCGACGCCGGCTACGACGTGACCATCTGGAACCGGTCGCCGGAGAAGATGGACCCGCTGGTCGCCAAGGGCGCGGTGGCCGCCGACGGACCGGCCGGGGTCGCCGCCAACGCGGACATCGTGATGATGTGCCTGACCGCCGCGCCGGCGGTGAACGCGGTCGTCTTCGGCCCGGGCGGCGTCGCCGAGGCGGCGGACGACACCAAGATCCTGGTCGACTTCTCGTCGATGCGCCCGGACCTGACCCGCGAATGGGCGGAGAAGCTGCGCACCGAGACCGGCATGGCCTGGATCGACGCCCCCGTCTCCGGCGGCGTGCCGGGCGCGGAGAAAGGGACGCTCGCGATCATGGCGGGCGGCAGCCAGGCGGACTACGACCGCGTCGCCCCGGTGATCGACGCCGTCGCCAGCCGCTTCACCCTGATGGGCCCGAACGGCGCGGGGCAGGTCACCAAGCTCGCCAACCAAATCATCTCCGGCTCGATGATGATGATCATCGCCGAATGCGTCGGCTTCGCCAAACGCGCGGGCGTGGACGCCGCGCTGATCCCCGAGGCGCTCAAGGGCGGCTTCGCCGACTCGACCCTGCTCCAGCTGCTCGCGCCCCGGTTCGCGGCGGAAACCTACGAACCCAAGCTCGGCGCGCTGGAAACCATGATCAAGGACCTCGACACCATCGCCGATGTTGCCCGCGCCAACAACGTGCCGATCCCGGTGACCAGCCAGGTGCTGCAGGTCTATCGCCTGCTCGCCAGCAAAGGGCTCCAGGACGAGGACATCACCGCGCTGACCAAGATCTACAGCGAGAGGCCGTTCGGCTAGGCCGTCCAGACTTGCCGCGTTGCAGCAAGCATGTTTTGGCCCTATAGCCGCGCGTATTGGTGATATCGTGCCGCACTTGATTGCGGTGCAACAAAATCCCAATTCCCAGTTCCGTCACACCGCGACACCCCGTCGCCCGCATTTTCCGGCATCCGTCATGGCACGCCGCACGAACCGCACCCACACGTACGATTCGGTCGCCCTCGTCCTGCAGGGCGGCGGCGCGCTGGGCGCCTACCAGGCCGGGGCCTATTGCACGCTGATCGGTGCCGGGCACCCGCCCGACTGGGTCGCCGGGGTCTCGATCGGCGGCATCAACGCGGCGCTCATCGCCGGCAACCCGCCGGAACACCGGGCGGAAAGGCTGCGCGCCTTCTGGGAGGCGGTCACCCCGGACATCCCCTACCTCGCCTACGGGCTCAACGATCATGGCGACCGCGCCTTCACCCAGGTCAGCGCCATGGCGTCGATCCTCACCGGCGTGCCCGGCTTCTTCGAGCCGCGGATGCCGCCGGCCTGGTTCCAGCCGGAGGGCACAGCCGCGGCGCTGAGCTTTTACGACACCTCGCCCTTGCGCCGGACGCTCGAGGGCCTGATCGACTTCGACCGGCTGAACGACGGCGAGACCCGGCTGAGCCTGGGCGCCGTCGATGTCGCGACCGGCAACTCGGTCTATTTCGATACCGAGAAGCAACGGGTGACGGTCGACCACATCCTCGCCGGCGGCGCCCTGCCGCCGGGCTTCCCGCCGGTCGAGATCGACGGGCGCTGGTACTGGGACGGCGGCATCGTTTCGAACACGCCGCTGCAATACGTGCTCGACGAGCACCGGCACCAGACCCAGCTCGTCCTCCAGGTCGACCTGTTCAGCGCCCGCGGCCCGGTGCCGAAGACCATGCTGGACGTGATCGAGCGGCGGAAGGACATCGTCTATTCCAGCCGGACCCGGATGAACACCGATGCCTATGGCGAGATCCAGAAGCTGCGCCACAGCGTCCGCCGCCTGCTCGACAAGCTGCCGCCCGACCTGGCCGACGACGAGGCCGCGCTCGCGGCGCGCCAGCTCGCGACCCGGGGCGACATGACCATCGTCCACCTGATCTACCGCACCCGCGAGCACGAGCTCGCCTCGAAGGACTACGAATTCTCGCGCGCTTCGATGGACGACCACTGGCGCGCCGGCGAAGCGGACGCCGAGCGGGCCCTGGCCCACGAGGAATGGCACGCCCCGCCGGGCGACGGCTCGGGCGTCCGGGTGTTCGATTTCGGCCGCAGGCACCATCCGGGCGGCGAGATGCCCGTCCCGGCGGCCCGCGACCGGCGGCCGAAACAAAAGCAAAGGAGAACGGCATGAAACTCGACGGCAAGGTTGCCCTGATCACGGGCGCGGCCAGCGGCCTCGGCCACGGTATCGCCGAGCGGTACGCCGCCGCCGGCGCGAAGATCGCGATCGCCGACATCGATGCCGACGCCGCGAAACGGGCCGCGGCGGAACTGGGCGGCGAGGACCGGTTCATCGGCGTGACCATGGACGTGACCGACGAGGCCGCAGTCAACGCGGGCGTCGAGGAGACGGTCTCCCGGCTCGGCACGGTCGACGTGCTGGTCTCCAACGCCGGCGTGCAGATCGTCCACCCGCTGGAGGACTTCCCCTTCGCGGAATGGAAGAAGCTGTTGTCGATCCACCTCGACGGCGCCTTCCTGACCACCAAGGCCTGCCTGCCGCACATGTACAGGCAGGGGTCGGGCTCGGTGATCTACATGGGCTCGGTCCACTCCAAGGAGGCCTCGCCGCTCAAGTCGGCCTATGTCACCGCCAAGCACGGGCTGCTCGGCCTGGCCCGGGTGATCTCCAAGGAAGGCGCAGCCCACGGTGTGCGCGCCAACGTGATCTGCCCCGGCTTCGTCAAGACGCCGCTGGTCGAGAAGCAGATCCCGGAACAGGCCCGGGACCTGGGCATCTCCGAGCAGGAGGTGATCGAGCGGGTCATGCTGGGCGGCACCGTCGACAAGGAATTCACCACCATCGAGGACGTCGCCGAGGTCGCGCTGATGTTCGCCGCCTTCCCGACCAACGCGCTGACCGGCCAGTCGCTCGTGGTCAGCCACGGCTGGTACATGAATTGACGGTTGCGCGACCGCCCTGCGGACCGCCCGGTGGGGTTGTAAGGCCGCCGAAATCGCAGCAGTATCCCGCACCGAATTTTGGGCGCGCCGGTTCCGGCCGGCGGCGGCCAGGGGGCTCTGACAGGTCATGATCAAACGATTCATCATCGTCGGCATTCTGCTTGCCGTCGTGTTCGGCGGGCTGGCCGTCTTCCAGTACGTCATCAAGCCCAAGCTGATCGCCGATTTCGTGGCGGGGATGAAGCCGCCGCCGGTGACCATCTCGGCGACCAGGGCGAAGAGCGAACGGTGGCAGCCGACCCTGTCGTCGATCGGCACCGTGGCGGCGATCCGGGGTGTGTCGGTCTCGCCCGTGGTCGGCGGCCGGGTCAAGTCGATCCATTTCGAATCGGGCCAGTCCGTCAAGCAGGGCGCGCTGCTGGTCGCGCTCGACGACTCGATCGAACAGGCCCAGCTCAAGGAATCCCAATCGGCGCTCAAGCTCGCCGAGCTCGACTTCCAGCGCGGGCTCGAGCTGTTCCAGAAGAACAATTTCGCCAAGGCCAGCCTGGACAAGGCCCGCGCCCAGCGCGACCAGGCCGAGGCCAAGGTCGAATCGCTGCAGGCGACGATCCGGCAGAAAAAGATCCTGGCGCCCTTCTCCGGACGGCTCGGCATCCGCCAGGTGAACCTCGGCCAGTTCCTGTCCCCGGGCACGGCGATCGTGCCGCTGCAGGCGCTCGATCCGATCTACGTCAACTTCTCGCTGCCCGAAACGGACCTGCCCAAGCTCAACACGGGCCAGACCGTGATGCTCAAGGTCGACGGCTATCCCGGCGAGAGCTTCCGCGGCCGGATCACCTCGATCGACGCCGAGGTCAACCAGAGCACGCGCAACGTCCTGGTCCAGGCGACCCTGCGCAACCCGGGCTCCAAGCTGGTGCCGGGCATGTTCGCCAATGTCGAGGTCCTCTACGCCAACGAGATCGAGCGGGTGACCGTGCCGCAGACCGCGATCTCCTACAGCCTCTATGGCGATTCGGTCTTCGTCGTGGTCGAGGGCAAGGCGACGAAGGAAGGCGACAAGCCGCCGCTGATCGTCCAGCGGCGGGGCGTCAAGGCGGGACCGAGGCGCGGTGACGTGGTCGCCATCCTGTCGGGCCTGAAGGCCGGCGACACGGTGGTCACCTCCGGCCAGATCAAGCTGCAGAACGGCGCCCGGGTCGCGATCAGCGACACGGTCGACCTGTCGCCGCCCAAGGATCGGCCCAAGCCTTGAGCGCGCCCGGCCCCACCACCGGCGGCCCCGCGCACCCGAACGGGGGCCGCGGCTTCACCGACATCTTCATCCGGCGCCCGGTGCTGGCGACGGTGATCAGCCTGCTGATCCTGCTGCTCGGCGTGCAGGCCTTCTTCAACCTGCCGGTCCGCCAGTATCCCAAGCTGACCAACACCCAGATCACGATCACCACGGCCTATCCCGGCGCCAACGCGGAGCTGATCCAGGGCTTCATCACCACGCCGATCCAGCAGGCGGTCGCGAGCACCGAGGGCATCGACTACATGACCTCGTCGAGCACGCAGAACACGAGCGTCATCACGCTCAACCTGCGGCTCGACGCCGACGGCGACAAGGCGCTGACAGAGGTTCTCTCGAAGGTCAACCAGGTCCGCAACACGATCCCGTCGGAGGCGAACGAACCCGTCGTCCTCAAGAAGACCGGCCAGACCACGGCGCTGATGTATATCGGCTTCAACAGCGCCACGATGAATCCGTCGCAGATCACGGACTACCTGACCCGGGTGGTCCAGCCCAAGCTTCAGACGGTCAACGGCGTCGCCGAGGCGCAGATCCTGGGCGGCCAGACCTTCGCCATGCGCATCTGGATGAACCCCAAGCGCATGGCCGCGCTGGGCGTGACCCCCACCGACATCCAGACCGCGCTGAAGGCCAACAACTTCGTGTCCGCGCCGGGCCAGATCAAAGGCGACTACGTCCAGACCAACATCAGCGCGGCGACCAGCCCGCAGACCGCCCGCGCCTTCGCCGAGCTGGTGGTGGCCGCGCGCAACGGCACGCTGATCCGCCTGCGCGACGTGGCGACCATCGAACTGGGCCCCCAGTCGGCCAACTCGTCGTCGGTGTTCAGCGGGCTGAAGGCGGTCTTCGTCGGCATCTACTCGACCCCCGCCGCCAACCCGCTGACCGTGATCGAGGACGTGCGCAAGGCCATGCCCGACGTGGTCAAGCAGCTGCCGGTCGGGCTCAAGGCCACCATCGCCTATGACGCCACCCTGTTCATCCAGGCCTCGATCGACGAGGTCGTCTCGACCATCGTCGAGGCGGCGATCATCGTCATCGTGATCATCTTCCTGTTCCTGGGCAACTTCCGCTCGACCCTGATCCCGATCGTGACCATTCCCCTGTCGCTGATCGGCGTGCTGTTCCTGCTGATGGCGCTCGGCTACTCGGTCAACCTTCTGACCCTGCTGGCGATGGTGCTGGCGATCGGCCTCGTCGTCGACGACGCCATCGTCGTGGTCGAGAACATCCACCGCCACATCGAGGAGGGCATGGCGCCGCGCGAGGCGGCGCTGAAGGGCGCGCGCGACATCGCGGTGCCGGTCATCACGATGACCATCACGCTGGCCGCGGTCTACGCGCCGATCGGGTTCCTCGGCGGGCTGACCGGCGGGCTGTTCAAGGAGTTCGCCTTCACCCTGGCCGGCGCGGTCATCCTGTCGGGGGTCATCGCGCTGACCCTGTCGCCGATGATGTGCGCCAATCTCCTGCGCGCCGAGACGGGCGCGAGCCGGTTCAGCCGGTTCCTCGACCGCCGGTTCGAGGGGCTGAAGAACTGGTATGCCCGCCGGCTCGGCCGGGTGCTGCTGTTCCGGCCGGTGGTGGTGATGGTCGCCGCCGTCGTGCTGGCCAGCTGCGTCTTCCTCTATACCGGAACCCGCAAGGAGCTGGCGCCGACCGAGGACCAGGGCGCGGTCTTCATGCTGCTCAAGGCGCCGCAGTTCGCGAACCTGGACTATCTGGAGAAATTCTCGGCCCAGCTCGGCGATATCCTCCAGAAGGTCCCGGAATACGCCAACTTCTTCCTGATCAACGGCTCGCCGACGGTGAACCAGGGCATCGCCGCGATCCTGTTCAAGCCGTGGGGCGACCGCAAGCGCAGCCAGGCGCAGATCCTCGGCTCGCTGCAGCCGCAGCTAAACACCATCGCCGGGCTCAAGGTGCTGGCCTTCCCGCTGCCCTCGCTGCCCGGCAGCACCGGTGGCCCGCCGGTCCAGTTCGTGATCAAGACCACCGCCGACTACCGCACGCTGTTCGGCGTGCTGGAGAAGCTGGAGGCCGCGGCGCGGCAGAGCGGGCTGTTCATCTTCGTCGACTCCGACCTGAAGTTCGACAACCCGCAGCTCAAGGTGTCGATCGACCGCGCCAAGGCGAACGAGATCGGCATCACGATGCAGGACATCGGCATCGCGCTCTCGACCATGTATGGCGGCAATTACACCAACCGCTTCTCGATGCTCGGGCGCAGCTACCAGGTGATCCCGCAGGTGCCGCGCGACTTCCGGCTCAATCCGGACAGCATCAAGGACATCTACGTCCGCACCAAGAGCGGCACGCTCGTTTCGCTGGCGACGGTCACCAACACCGCGCGCTCGATCGAGCCCAACGCGCTGACCACCTTCCAGCAGCTCAACTCGGCGACCATCCAGGGGGTGATGTTCCCGGGCCGGTCGCTGGGCGAGGGCCTCGACTTCCTGCGTGCCAAGGCCCGGGAGCTGTTTCCCGAAGGCTTCACCTACGACTTCCAGGGGGAGAGCCGCCAGCTGGTGACCGAAGGCGACACGCTGGCGATCGCCTTCGCCTTCGCCATGATCGTGATCTTCCTGGTGCTCGCCGCGCAGTTCGAGAGCTTCCGCGATCCGCTGATCATCCTGATCTCCGTGCCGATGTCGATCGCCGGGGCGCTGATCCCGATGAACCTCGGGCTGGCGACGGTGAACATCTACACCCAGGTCGGATTGGTCACGCTGATCGGCCTGATCAGCAAGCACGGCATTCTCATGGTCGAGTTCGCCAACCAGCTCCAGGAAGAGGAAAACCTCGACCGGCGCGAGGCCATCCTCAAGGCCGCCTCGATCCGGTTGCGCCCGATCCTGATGACCACCGCTGCCATGGTCGTCGCCATGGTGCCGTTGCTGATTGCGTCCGGCGCGGGGGCCAAGAGCCGGTTTGACATCGGCCTGGTGATCGCGGCCGGCATGACCATCGGCACGCTGTTCACCCTGTTCGTGGTGCCGACCATCTATACCTACCTGGCCGGCGACCACCGGCCGACGGAAGCGGCGACGGCCCCGGCGTCATAAGGCTTGCGCGATGGTCTTCCGCCGGCCCCGGCGATAGAATCGCGTCAGGGAGGCCTCGGTTACGGGCCGATGCCGGTGGACGATTGCCGAGGCCCAGGATGACGGTTGGTACAGGACACGAACTCGAGGGCGGGTGTACCTGTGGCGGCGTACGCTACCGCCTCAAGGCCGCGCCGCTGTTCGTCCACTGCTGCCACTGTACCTGGTGCCAGCGCGAGACCGGGTCCGCCTTCGCGGTCAACGCGCTGATCGAAACGGCCCACGTGGACGTGCTGACGGGGGCGGTGACGCGGGCCTCGCTTCCGTCGCCGAGCGGCAGGGGCCAGGTCTTCGCGCGCTGCCCGGACTGCGGCCTGACCCTGTGGAGCCACTACAGCGGCTTGGGCGGGCACGTCGCCTTCGTTCGGGCGGGCACGCTCGACGACCCCGGGGCGGCGCCGCCCGACATCCACATCTACACCGCCACCAAACACCCGTGGGTGATCCTGCCCGACGACGTGCCCGCGGTGCCCGACTACTATCGCCGGTCGGACTATTGGCCCGCCGACGCCATCGCCCGCTACAAGGCGGCCCAGGCCAGCCCCTAGGACGGCCTTCGGGCGCCGCCGGACTCGCGCCGCGCCGGGCCCGCTCCTATAGTGGTGCGGGTGCGAAGGGATGGGAGTCCGACGCCGCGCGCATACTCTTCGAGGGCAAATCGAAAGGCGACCTGGAACAATGGTGGGAGTGGGTGGAACCCCCTGTGACGGTCGGCGATACGGCCCCCTCGGAAATTGCCGGCGTCTGGCGGTTGGCGTTGCGGCTGCCGCGGGGCTGGTCGCGGGTGCGGCGACCAGCCCCGCGGCGGAGAAGCCCCCGCGCGACGTCACCTATTCGGACATCCTGCGCGATCCCGACAACTTCGATCTGAACCTCACCTTCGCCCGCGCCGAGATCCGGCGCGGCGAGTTCCAGAGCGCCTCGACCGTCCTCCATCGGCTGATCCTGCTGCGCCCCGGCAGCCTCTCGGCCCGGGTCCTCTACGCCGTCGTCCTCTACCGGCTCGACAGCTTCAACGAGGCCAGGCGGCAACTCGACCTGCTCCTGGCGCAACCGAAACTGCCGAAGCAGCTTCGCAAGGAGCTGGAAATCTACCGCGGCGAGATCGAGCGGCGGCTGCGCCGCACCAACGCGCAGCTCATGGTCTCCAGCGGGCTGGCCGTCGACACCAACCCGAGCCGGTTGCCGGACAGCAACAGCTTCGGCGGCCTCAACCTGTCGACGTCCGAGCGGCGCAAGGCCGACGTCGCGCTGGTCAACTACATGCGCGTGTCGGTCGAGCACGACCTGAACATGCCCCAGCGCCAGACCCTGTTCGGGTCGGTCTCGACCTATCACATGGAATACAAGGACACCCCGCGCTCCTCGCATCTGATCCTGACCGGCGAGGCCGGCGCCCGCCTCAACTTCGGCCCCTGGCGGGTGACCCCGAAGCTGACCGGCCGGTGGATGTCCCTGTCCCACGAACAGTTCATGCGGAGCCTGGAGGCGCGGCTGACCGTCGGGCGCGACATCGACCGCCAGACCCGCCTGTCGGGCTATGTGGCCGCCGGGCCGAGACTGTTCGACGACCTCGCCGAATCGCCGGACCAGCGCCAGCGGACCGGGGCGGAATACCGCGGCGGCCTGCGCCTGCGGCGAAACCTCGACCACACGATGGCGGTGACGCTGGAGGCCGAGTTCATCCGCGACTCAGCGGCGGCCGACTATTACAGCCTGTCCGGCTACCGCCTGTCGGCGCGCCACCGGTGGCGGTTCCGCAACGGCATGTTCCTGCTCAGCCGGTTCGTCTGGCGGCTCGACCAGTATGACGGCCGCAACCCCGCCGACGGCGTCGGCGGCGCGCGGCGCGATTCCAGTTTCAACGTCGGCACCCTGTTCGGCCTGCCGCTGCTGACCATCGACCGGAGCCTGCCCTCCTTCTTCAATCGGACCGCGCTGACCCTGAATGTGGACTATTGGACGACCGATTCGAACATCGGCCGGTACACGAATGACAACTGGCGGATCGTAATCGGACTCACCAAACGGTTCGATCTGTGAGGAGCGAAACGATGCGCAACAAGCGGATCACCCGCGCGGCCGTCGCGCTCGCCATCATTGCCCTGGCCCCCGTCAGCCTGGCGGGACCGGCGGTCGGCCAGTCGGCCAAGGACGTGCGCGCCGGGGTCGCCGCCGCCATCGCCGGCGCGGTCAAGCAGGTCTCGTTGAGAACCCCGGGCGCCAAAGTCGGCCGGGCGGTCGCCAGCGGCGATGCCATCTATCTCGGCGACCGGATCACCACCGGGCCCAAGTCCCGCCTGCAGATCCTGCTGGAGGACCGCACCACCTTCACCATCGGCCCGAACGCGGCGATGGTCATCGACGAGTTCGTCTATGACCCGAAGACGTCCAAGGGCAAGCTGGGCGCGCGCATCCTCAAGGGCGCCTTCCGCTTCGTCTCGGGCAAGGTCGCCAACCAGAACCCATCGGCGGTCACGCTGAAGCTGCCCACCGCGGTGATCGGCATCCGGGGCACGGTCGTGCTCGGCATCGCCGACGGCACCCGCTCGGTCGCCGTCCTCGAGGGCATCGGGCCGGAGAACAACATCGGCGAGGCGGCGAGCAGCATCACCGTCACCGCCGGCGGGCAGACCGTCACCATCTACCGGACGGGGTGGGGCATCATCATCCAGGGGCCGGACACGCCGCCAGGGACCCCGATCAGCTTCGACCAGGCGGCGATCAACGCGATTCTCCGGTTCCTGGGCGAAAACCTCGACGCCCTCGGGCTCGATCCCGGGACCGTGCCGCCGTTTACCGTGGAACCACCGCGCGGGCCGATTGCCGGCCTTACCGAACTGCTTAGCCTGATCCAGGACATCGAAAACGGGCTCAATCGCCCGCCCCAGGTTGCGCCGCCGGCGCCTACGACGCCGACCCCGCCGCCGGTCTACGATTTCAGCGAGTTCTGAGTCATTCCGAGCGCTGTCGCGCGGTTGACTGCGATGCGCTGCTATGCGGTCATCGGGCACGACGCCGAACAACAGCCGAAGCAGCCTGCCCATGCCCCGTTTTTCCGCCAACATCTCGATGATGTTCACCGAATACGCCGATCTCGACCGGCCCAAGGCGGCGGCCGACGCCGGCTTCGGCGCGGTCGAGATCCAGTTCCCCTACGACACCCCGGTCGACGCCTGGGCACGCGCGATCGAGGACGCCGGCGTGGGCGTATCGGTGATCAATTTCCCGATCGGCGACATGCTGGACGGCGGGCCGGGCCTGGCGTCGATGCCGGGCCGGGAAGAGGCGTTCAGGGCCGCGGTGGCGGCCGCCGTGCCGTACGCCGC
>CAMYMQ010000162.1 GCA_947259335.1 uncultured Alphaproteobacteria bacterium
GCGGCGACGTCGCGCAGCTTCGCCGGCGCGCCCAGATGGGCCAGCGCGGCGACGATCCGCGCCGCCGTCTCAACCGACTGGATGCCGGGGCGGTCCGCGTCCGTCTCGGCGTCGGCCTGTCCCCGAGGGGCTGCGGGCAGATCGTTCGGGCTCATCGCGGCGACTCTTCCGGTTGGCACGTGCGGACGCATCTGTTAAACATCATGCAATAAATCATACAGTGTTGGATAACGGCAAGGAACCAGGGAGGCACCCAATGGACCGCGACACCAGCGCCGAAAACGCCGGGGCACCAGCCGCCGGGGGCGACACCGAAGACGCCAAGCTCGGCCACGGCAACGACCGGGTCATCAGCGCGGACGAGTATTTCCAGCGGGTGCGACACCCGCACGTGCGCGGCGCGAAATGGGCGGCCGAGGACTGGCAGGGACTGCTGGGCGAGCTGGGCAAGGACCCGATCCGCCACGCCGAGCGCCGCTTCGTCTCGCTGGTCAACGAGGACCACGGCGATCTGTGCGGCGCGTCGCCCGGCATTTTCATCGGCATCCAGATGATCCACCCTGGCGAGGTCGTGCCCAACCACCGGCACAACTCGGTGGCGATCTACCACTACCTCCAGGGCGAGGGCTTCACGACCGTCGAGGACGTGAAATATCCGTACAAGAAGGGCGACACGATCGTGTGCCCCGCCTGGGCCTATCACAAGCACGAGGCCTTCGGCGACGAGGACACGATCATGTACGTCACCCAGGACATGCCGGAGATGGCGGCCAAGCGGACCCTGTTCTTCGAGGAGCCCGAGGGGCTGGAGAACGTCCGCCACATGGTCCAGGGCACGTCCAAGTCGTGGAGCGCCACGCGGGATCCCGACGCGGAGTAGGCGGCGAGCGACTCGCCGGAACGGGGGTTCGGCCGCCCTCGACGGTTGCTGGCCCCTCCTGCGCGGGGGTGACGCCGATATTAAGGTTTCTCCCTCGCCGTCATGCCCGCGAAGGCGGGCATCCAGCAACTGGCCGCTTTGCTATGATCGCCTGCCATGGAACGCGGCGGCTACGTCTACATTCTTGCGAGCAAGCGGAACGGTACGCTGTACATCGGGGTGACCAACAACCTCGGGCGCCGCATCGGGGAGCATCGGTCTGGCGCGGTGCCGGGATTTACGCGGACCTATGGCGTCCATCGTCTGGTCTGGTACGAGCGCCACGAAGACATCCGCGATGCCATCGCGCGCGAAAAGGCCATGAAGAAGTGGCTGCGCGCCTGGAAGCTTCGGGAAATCGAGGCGCTCAATCCGGAGTGGCGCGACTTGGCAGACGACCTGAACGCCTGATGCCGGCGCGGCAGCCGACTGGATGCCCGCCTTCGCGGGCATGACGGATGAAGTGAACCTTTTCTCGGACGTCACCCCCGCGAAGGCGGGGGTCCAGGCCATCCGCATCCCGATCATTCCTGCCCGATATACGGACAGATTCCGCAGGCACCTTGTCAGACAGGGGCCGGGGGCCTGTCATGCGGCGGATCGGAAGCGGTCGAACGGCGCGCTTCCGCATTCGTCACAGGCGACCAGGCGGGTCATCCCATGAAGAAGATGCAGGTCCTCGAAAACATCTGGTATCTGGCGGCGCACTCGCAGGAGATCGCCGACAAGCCGCTGGCCCGCATCATCTGCGGCATGCCGATGGTGCTCTACCGCGGCACGTCCGGAACGGTCGCGATCCTGGAGGACCGCTGCCCGCACCGCCAGGCGCCGCTGTCGATGGGCAACGTCATCGGCGACACGATCCAGTGCAACTATCACGGCCTGCTGTTCGACGGCGCCGGCACCTGCGTCCACATCCCGCGCCAGGACGGCATCTCGGCGCGCAACCACATCAGGGCCTTCCCGGCGGTCGAGCGCTGGGGCTTCGTCTGGGTGTGGTGGGGCGACCCCGAGCGCGCCGACGAATCGACGATCCCCGCCCTGCCCTGGACCGAGACGCCGGGCAACCGCAGCGTCTATTTCTACTGGCACGTGAACGCCAACTTCCAGCTCATGGCCGACAACCTGCTCGACGTGTCGCACACGGACTTCCTGCACAAGGGCTCGATCGGCTCGCGGATCGACCCGACCGCCAAGGCCACTGAGGCCCCCAAGGTGACGATGGAGGTCACGGTCGAGGGCGACGTCGTCCACAGCCTGCGCCGGGTGCACAACACGATGCTCGCCGGGGTCGCCGCCCTGTGGGCCGGCACCGAGGGGCCGGTCACCCGGGTCTCGACCGGCCGCTGGGAGCCGCCCAACCACTGCATCCTCAAGCTCCAGTTCGCGGAGCCGGACGGGACGATCAGGCGGACCATCAACCTCGACCACATCATGACCCCGGAGACCGACCGGACCTGCCACTATTTCCTGGAATGGACCTGGGACTGGGGCGCGCCCGACGACTACCCGACCCATGCCGACGTCGACCGGGAGCAGCGCGCCCTGATCGAGGTCGAGGACATCCCCATCGTCGAGGCCCAGCAGCGCAACTACGACCTGTTCGGCGACGTCCAGGACGTGCCGGTCAAGCAGGACAAGACCCTGATCGAGGTCCACCGCGTGCTGCGGCGGCTCTATGCCGAGGCCGGCCTCGGCGGCAAGGTCGAGGTCGCCCGCGCCGTGGCGGCGGAGTAGGCCAACCGTCCGCCTGACGCGGTTACCGCAAGGGCGGTCAAGCCCGCTCGCGCCGGATTCGGCACTGGCCCTAGGGACATACCGAGTTACAGGCGCCAGTGTCCCCCTGCCGGCGGGGCCCCCTCACCCGGCTCCGGGTAGGGCTCGGCAATCGCCTCGCCGACCCTGCGCAACCCTCTCCCCACGGGAAAGGAATTGGTTTTCACGGCAGTGCCGATACTCCCTCTCCTCGGGCAGAGGGAGGGGCCGATTGCGCAGCAATGGGAGGGTGAGGGGTCACCGCCGGAGCCAAAGGCTCGCGAGGCGGATGCCGCGGCCTTACTCCCCATGCCGGACGGCGAGGCTCCCAATCCTTGAATCTGCCCCGTCGAATAGGCAAATATTCATGAAAACGTCGTTGCAGTCGGGCGGGGTTGAAACTCGCCCCTACGGCCGATAGGCCGGCGCGACCCTACATAACCTGACATACGAGCCCCCCTCAGGCCCGACGGGGCCCAAAAGAACCTTACAGAGCCGCGCCCGAACCTGACAGAACATGACAAAACCCTGCATACTGGGCCCCTACCCAACCTGACCGGACATGACAAAACCCTACTCATCAGCCCCCCTCCCCGACCTGACTTACGGGCCCGGTCCCGACAGGAGCAATTCATGGACGTGATCATCGCCGGCGGCGGAATCGGCGGGCTGACCCTGGGGCTCATGCTCCACCGCGCCGGCATCGCCTGCCGCGTGTTCGAGGCCGCGTCGGAGCTCCGCGAACTGGGCGTCGGCATCAACATCCTGCCCCACGCCTGCCGGATGCTGTCCGGCCTCGGCCTGCGCGAGGCGCTCGCCGCCGTCGCGGTCGAAACGCGCGAAAACGCCTTCTTCAACCGTCACGGCCAGCTCATCTACACCGAGCCCTGCGGCCTCGCCGCCGGCTACGACTGGCCGCAATTCTCGATCCACCGCGCCGACCTGCACACCATCCTGCTCGACGCCGCCCGGCGCGAGCTGGGCGACGACCGGATCGTCCTGGGCCACCGGTGCACGGGTTTCGACCAGGACGAGACCGGGGTCACCGTCCGCTTCGACGACCCCGCCACCGGCGCGGCGCTGGAGCCGGTCCGGGGCGACGTCGCCGTCGGCTGCGACGGTTTCCATTCGGTCTTCCGCAAGCAGCTCCACCCGGACGAGGGGCCGGCGGCCTATGGCGGCATCAACATCTGGCGCGGCGTGACCCGCATGCCGCCCTTCCTGACCGGCGCCACCATGGCGCGGGCGGGATCGCTCAAGCTCGGCAAGATGCTGGTCTATCCGATCCGCAACGATATCGACGCGACGGGCAACCAGCTGGTCAACTGGGCGGCGGAGATCGAATCCGACACCCGCAAGCCGAACGACTGGAACACCCCGGGACGGCTCGAGGATTTCTACGACCGTTACGCCCATATGCGGTTCGACTGGCTCGACATCGCCGCCATGATCGAGAGGGCGGACATGATCCTTGAATACCCGATGGTCGACCGCGACCCGGTCGACTTCTGGAGTGTCGGCCGGGTCACGCTGATGGGCGACGCGGCCCATCCGATGTATCCGCGCGGCTCGAACGGGGCGGCCCAGGCCATCCTCGACGCCGACCTGCTGACGCGGCTGCTGGCCTCGGCTCTGAGCGAGGGCGGCGAGCCGGAAGCTGCGCTCAAGGCCTATGAGGCCGAGCGGCTGCCGGCAACGGCGCGGATCGTGCGCACCAACCGGAGCGTCCCGCCCGACACCGTGATCAATCTCGTCGAGGAACGTACGGGCGGCGAGCCCTTCGCCCGGCGCGAGGACGTGATCTCCGACGAGGAACTCGCGCGGATCAACGACAACTACAAGGCCGTAACCGGCTATTCGAAGGAAGCGCTCAACCGGCCGGGCGTGGCCTAGGTCCGCGGATCACACGGGGCCGGACGCGGATCGACCCGGGGCGACACCGAGGTCCGCCGAGCTCGTCTCGAGCGCCGCGTACCTGTCCGGGTGGTGGATGCGGACGGTTGTTCCGGACGAGCGCCCGCGGGCGAAGGGGACGAGGACGCGCGGCGTGAACGCTCTTGTCCACACCGCACGCCCCGTTCGCGTACGGCTACTGGCAGGCGGGGGCCTGCGGGCCGAAATAGAAGGTCCGGTTGTACGACCCCCACCGCCGGGTGGTGATGCCGTTGCGCGAGGACCCGTTGAACCGGCCGCAGCCGGGGGCGGTAGTCAGCGAGACGATGCCGCCGGTCGGCGGGATCGCGCCGGCGTGGAGCGCCGCGCCGCAGACCGAGCTGTCGGCCGTGTAGCGGTCGCTGCCCCAGAC
>CAMYMQ010000163.1 GCA_947259335.1 uncultured Alphaproteobacteria bacterium
AGCGAAGTCGGCGCGTCGCCGCCGGGGGCCGCCCGGGGGGCGGGGGCCGGCAAGGGCGGCTTATGGCGGATCAGCCAGCATACCGGCGGCAGGACGACCAGGGCGAAGGCGCCGAACCAGAAATAGAGCTGCCGCCAGCCGATGTCGTCGATCACCGCGCCGAAGATCGGCGGCCAGATGATGCCCGCGAGACTCTGCCCGGCCGCCACCATGCCGACGGCGCGGCCGCGCCGCTTGTCGAACCAGCGCGCGATGTTGGCCATGGCCGGCGCCACCAGGGCTCCCTGTCCCGCGAGCCCGAACATGATGAAATAGATCAGGTGGAGTTGCCACGCCGCGTCGGTCTGGGCGATCAGCATCGCGCCGGACCCGATCATCAGCGCGCCGGTAATGGCGGGGATGCCGAAGCCGAAGCGGTCGAGGATATGCCCCATCACCAGCCCGCCCAGGCCCGAGCCGACGAACTGCAGCGACCAGCCGAGCGACGGCACCTCGCGCGGCCAGCCGAAGTCGGTGGCGATATGCTTGAGCGACACCGCGATCAGGAACATGCCGCCCGCGGTGACGAACAACAGCCATACAGACCCGAACAGCACGGTGTACCGCTTGCGGTCGGGCGGCATTGCCGGCGGGGTCTGGGGCGTCTCGGTCGTGGCAGAGGCGGACATGCGGCGGGCTTCGGTCCGTTGCGTGTAGGCGCGTGTTATCGAACGAAGACCATGGCAGCCGGGACGCCGATGGGCAATTGCCGGAACGCGCGGCGGGACTGCGGGGGATGCATGGGTTGAGGAGCGGCCTATTTGCCCTTGCCGCCCTCGATCCGGCGGATCAGGTAGCCGCCCGACTTCTCGTCCAGCTCCAGCTCAAGCTGACCGCGGGCCTGGGCTTCCTCCAGCAGATCGGTGAACGACCGGAAGCCGTAGGCCGATTCGCTGAAGCTGGGACGGCGGCGCTTGAGGGTCTGCTTGACCATCGAGCCCCACAGGTCGGCCCGGTCGCCGCGCTCGGCGTGGAGCGCGTCGGCGATCTCGATGACCAGGTCGATCGCCTCCTGGGCCGGGTCGTCCCCGGCGTCCTCCTTGGCGGCCGCTTTCCCCTTGGCCTTCGTCTTCGCCTCCGCGTCGGAGGTGTCCGCCTTGTCCGCGCCACCCACGGCCTTGCCCCGGCCCCGGCCCCGCGCGGACCGGCGCGCCGGCTTCTCCGCCGCGATCAGGTCGTCGTAGAAGATGAACTCGTCGCAGTTGGCCATCAGCAAATCGGACGTGGAGTTGCGCACGCCGACGCCGATCACCGTGCGCCCGTTCTCGCGCAGCTTGGAGACCAGCGGCGAGAAGTCCGAATCGCCCGAGATGATGACGAAGGTGTCGATGTGTTCCTTGGTGTAGCAGAGGTCGAGCGCGTCCACGACCATGCGGATGTCGGCCGAATTCTTGCCGGCCTGGCGCACGTGCGGGATGTCGATCATCTCGAAGGCCGCCTCGTGCATGACCCGCTTGAAGTCCTTGTAGCGGCCCCAGTCGCAATAGGCCTTCTTGGCGACGATGCTGCCCTTGACCAGCAGGCGTTCGAGGATGGGCTGGATGTCGAACTTGGCGTATTTCGCATCCTGGACGCCCAGCGCGATATTCTCGAAATCGCAGAACAGGGCGAGGTTGGCGTCGTCGTTCACGATGGGCTCCTTGCTGGGCGCGGCCCCGACATTCCGTAGGGGCGGGTTTCAAACCCGCCCGCCGCCGATGGCGGCAAGACGGATATTTGCACGGGGGCGACCACCTCGCCACCCCGGCGGCCCCGAGGCACGCCTCTGCGACGGGCGGGTTTGAAACCCGCCCCTACAGCTGACGCAACCCTGCCTCACGCATACAGCGAATGGATCGGCGCGGCGAAGATCGCCTCGACCTGGTCGAGCGTCTCCGGGGTGCCGACATGATACCAGGCGCCGTCGTGGCGCAGGCCGAACAGGCGGCCGGCCTCGAGCGCCCGGTCGTAGATCCGGTTGAGCGAGAATTTACCCGGCGCCATGCCCTCGAAAACCCGCGGGTGGAGGATCTGCAGCCCGGTGAACAGGAAGGGCGCGAGCTGCTGCTCGCGGCGGCGCGACAGCCGGCCCTCGATGTCGAGCTGGAAATCGCCCCGGCCGTGGTAGCCGACGGCGGAGACGGTCGGGTGAACCAGCAGCAGTGCGTCCATTTCCGCATCGTCCCAGGCCGCCGCCAGCCGGGTCAGCGCCGGGGTCGGTCCGTCGTCCCAGATCGAATCGCTGTTGACCACGAAGAAGGGTCCGTCGCCCAGCTCGGGCAGCGCGTTGAGGACACCGCCGCCGGTCTCCAGCACATCCGCCTCGTGGCTGACCGTGATCGCGGGCGCCTTCCGGCCGCCGACGTGATCGGCAATCTGGTCGGCGAGATAGTGGGTGTTGACCACGGCCCGCCCAACCCCGGCGGCGGCCAGCTTGTCGAGCGCCCGGTCGAGCATGGTCTGCCCGGCGACCCGGACCAGCGGCTTGGGCAGCGTGTCGGTGATCGGCCGCATCCGCGTGCCGAACCCCGCGGCGAGCACCATCGCGTGGGTGGGGGATGTTTTCGCCACGGTCATGACGAAAATGGCAAAGCGAGAATGCCCCCCCTCTCCCCTCGGGGGAGAGGGGACGGGGGTGAGGGCTCGTCGATCGGGCACACCGCTGACCACGACTCGGTCGCCCTACCGGATGCCGGCCTTCGCCCGCCTCGGGCGCGCGGTATCGACCGTGAGGGCAAGCAGGTTGATCTTCGGCAGGCCCACACCCCCTGCCCCTCTCCCCCAAGGGGAGAGGGGGGTAGCACCACGCCTGCCATATCCAGGGGGGCGCTATCCATCTCCTCCGTCTCCCGTCCCAACGCTATCTTGCCTCCGGTATCCGCCGGGCCTCGGGCGGAAACACGTCATCCATCCACGCGCGCATCGGTGCGAGCGCCGGGTGGGCCAGATCCCGCTCCAGCCAGCGCCAGACCCGCGGGATGTGGGCAAGATAGACGGGCTTGCCGTCGCGCACCAACAGGCGCGTGAAAATGCCGATGATCTTGGCGTTGCGCTGGGCCGACAGCATCGCGGCGGCGGCCCCGAAGGCGGCGCGGTCGAGGTCCGGGAAGGCGGCGAGATAGCGCTCGGTCATCGCCGCGCCCAGCTCCGGCGGCACGTCGCGGCGGGCATCCTCGAGCAGCGAGACGAGGTCGTAGGCCGGCGCGCCGATCACCGCGTCCTGGAAGTCGAGCAGGCCCACGGCGGTCACCCCCGGCCGCGCGTCGAGGCACATCAGGTTGTCGACATGGAAGTCGCGCAGCACCAGGGTCGGCGGCAGCGCCTCGGCGAGCGGGAACAGGGCGCGCCAGCGGTCGGCATAGTCGGCGGCGCGCGCCTCGGAGAGCGGCGCACCCATGACGGCCGGATAGTACCAGTCGGTCAGCAGCGCCGCCTCGGCCATCAGCTTGCCGGTGTCGTAGAACGGCACCGCAACGCCCGCCGCC
>CAMYMQ010000164.1 GCA_947259335.1 uncultured Alphaproteobacteria bacterium
GGCGCATGCGCCTGGCCGAGGCGCTGGCCCGCGGTCGGGGCTGGGTCGTCGCCGGCGTGCGGGCCTATCCGGTGACCGTCGACGCGGTCCGGCGCTGGGCCCAGGCGTTGAAGGAGCGCGACCTGATCGCGGCCCCTCTGACCGCCGTCGCCGCCGCAAAATGACGGACCAGCCCGCGGCGGAACACCTGGCCGAAACCCTCGACGGTCCGCCGGAGGGCTATCGGCTCGGGGTCGGCATCCTGCTGTTCGATGCCGGCGGCCGGGTCTTCGTCGCCGAGCGGATCGACACGCCGGGCGCCTGGCAGATGCCCCAGGGCGGCATCGACAAGGGCGAAGACCCGCGCGCCGCCGTCCTGCGCGAGCTGGAGGAAGAGACGGGCACGGCCAAGGCCGACATCGTCGCGGAGACCCACGGCTGGCTGACCTACGACCTGCCCGAGGACCTGCGCGGCAAGGTCTGGAAGGGGCGCTTCCGGGGACAGGCGCAGAAATGGTTCGCTGCCCGGTTCACCGGCAAGGACGCCGACATCGATCTCAACGCCCATCATCACCGCGAATTCACGACCTGGCGCTGGGCCGAGCTCGAATCGCTGCCCCACCTGATCGTCGACTTCAAGCGGCCGCTCTACCGCGCCATCGTGGCGGAGCTGGGGCCGGCGGTGGAGGCGGCGGTGGCCGGAGCCCCCCCTCTCCCCTCGGGGGAGAGGGGCCGGGGGTGAGGGCCTGCCGCAGGACACGGGGCACAGCAGAAGCCTCACTTACCCCCGAACATTGGTTTCAGTGAATATCGATAGGAGGCGCCACGACGATCGCGGCTCAGCCCGTCACTGACAGGCCCTCACCGCCTACCCCTCTCCCCCAAGGGGAGAGGGGTATCTTCTTTTTCCAGCCCTACTCCGGAACCGCCGCCACCCGTTGGTCGATGGCGCCGCACACCGCCCTGCCCTCGGCGTCCAGCATCTCGATCCGCACGCGGTCGCCCGGGCGCAGATAATCTGTCCGCGGTTCGCCATGCGCCATCGTCTCGATGATGCGCTGCTCGGTCAGGCAGCTCACGCCGCGGGCTGGATCGCGGCTGGCGACCGTGCCCGAGCCGATGATCGACCCCGGCGCCAGCCTCCGGGTCCGCGCGATGTAGGCAATCAGCTCATGGAAGCCGAACTGCATCTCGCCCGCGTCGGGATCGCCCATCCGGGTGCCGTTCAGGGCCGAGCGCACGGGCAGGTGGACCCGGCCGTCGCGCCAGGCGCCACCGAGCTCGTCCGGGGTGACCGCCACCGGCGAGAAGGCGCTGGCCGGCTTGGACTGGACGAAGCCGAAGCCCTTTTCCAGCTCGTGGGGGATCAGGTTGCGCAGCGAGACGTCGTTGCAGACCATCACCAGCCGGATGCGGTCGAGCGCCCCGGCGGCGTCCGTTCCCAGCGGCACCGAATCGGTGACGACGCAGACCTCGGCCTCGAAGTCGACGCCGAAGTCGGTCGACACGCAGGGGATATCCTCCCCCGGGCCGAGAAAGCCGTCGGAGCCGCCCTGGTAGAGGAAGGGCTCGGACCAGAAGGCTTCCGGGATCGGCAGGCCCCGCCACTCCGCCATCCGCTCCATATGGCCGGGATAGGTGCTGCCGTCGCACCACTGATAGGCGCGCGGCAGCGGCGCCAGGGCCCGCGCCGGATCGAAACTCTCGGCCCCCGCCACATCGCCGCGCTCGAGCCCGGCGGCGGCCTCGGTCAGGCGCGGTCCCAGCTCGTCCCAGTCGTCTAGCGCGGCCTGAAGGGTCGGCGCGATCTCGGGCACGCGCAGCGCCCGGCTCAGGTCGCGGGAGACCACGGCCAGAGCGCCATCGGGCAGGCCATTTGGAAGGGTCGCGAGTTTCATGGATCGCCTCCGGCGCACGGGGTGGATGAACGCCCGCCGGGCGGGCACGCCCCTCCAATAGCGTGCGCGCGCGCGCCGTGCCAAGAGTCTGCGCGGTAACGCCTGACATGCGCGAAGTCCCGGCGGTATCTTGAAATAATTCCTAGAATACCGATCTTGGGGAGAGGATCGGCGCCGTTTCCCGACGATGCCGGACCCGGGACGATAACCGATGATAACCAATGATAACCGAAGACAACCTTCACACCCCGCGCTGCCGCGCGGCGGGTCATTCGACCGGCGCGCCGAACACCGCGATGACCAGGGCGAACAGGGCGAACGCCCCGTGGAGGGCCGCCATTCCCGGCCGTCGCCCGCTGGGCCGCCACCAGGCCAGGCAGGCCGCAAGCGCCGACTGCAGCGCGTAGTAGACGGCGAAGGCGCGCGAGGCGAAGGCGATGATCTGGAACACGTCGGCGGCCCAGACCAGGGTGATCGCCACGATCGCAATCAGCAGATAGGCGACCCGGGACGGCAGTCCGGCGCGGCTCAGTTCCTCGGCCAGGCCGCCGCCGCCGCTGGTGTCGGCGACCGCGGCGCTGAACTGGGAGGCGAGCGCCGCGGCGATCAGCAACTCCGGCAGAAGGGGAGCCACCACGGCGGCGATCCTGATGATCGCGGTCTCGCTGACGTCGACCTGATCCGCCGGGAAGGCCAGGGCGACCAGCAGGATGTAGACGACATAGATCGCGCTGGCGATGTATTGCGCGCGGCGCATCGTGCGGACCCGCATACGCGCGTCATAGGCGGCTCCGAGATAGCGCGAGGTCTCGAACCCCTGCACCGTGACCAGCAGGCCGAGGCCGATGGTCAGGGTCCCCCAGGTGACCGGCGGCGTTCCGTTGATCGGCAGCGTCCCGGCCGAGGCCAGTTCGACCGCATAGAGTGCGAGCCCCGCCAGCAGGCCCGCGATGATCGCGAGCTTCACGCCGACGGAGACCCTCTCCAGTCCCTCCAGCGCGCGCAATCCCCGGGCGTAGCCGTAGAGGCCCACGAAGGCCAGCACGGCCGTGGTCACCAGCTTGGCATGGAAGGCGTCGTCGACCGCGGTCAGGCTGACGGCGAACGACCCGAACAGGCGCAGATAGTAGGCGACGGAGACGATATAGGCGAAGGCGAGCGCCCAGGAGGCGGTCGCGTCGAGCGCCGCGATGGGACCGGGCAGCTCCGACGCCCCGCGCCGGTCGAGCTCGAGAATGTTGAACCGAATCGCGCTGCCGAAGCCGAAGGCGACGACGCACAGCAGCACCATCACGCCCACGGCCATGTGGCCATAGGTCCGGGTCAGCAGCGGACCGAGGATCAGAAAGCCGCTGCCGATGATCGACGCGAGCGGGGTGACGGTCGCCCGCCAGCCGTCGGACCGCATGTAGCCGGGCAGGAACAGCAGAATCGCGGCGCCGGTGGCGACCACAGCGACGACGAGTCCGTTGACGAGCCCTGCGGTCACGGGCGCCGCCGCGCCGTCCGGTCAGCCATCGGGATAGAGCCGGGCGCGGAGGTCGCGCTTGAGGATCTTGCCGTAGCCGCTGGTCGGCAGCTCGGGCAGGAAGTGGAAGGCCGAGGGCGTCTTGAAAGCGGAGATCGAGTCGCGGCACCAGGCCACCAGGTCTCCATCCGCCGCCGTCGCCCCGGACCGCAGCACGATGGCGGCGACCACCTGCTCGCCCCATTCCAGGTCGGCAACGCCGAAGACCGCAGCCTTTTCGACGGCGGGGTGACGGTGCAGCACCTCCTCGATCTCGCGCGGGTAGATGTTGGTGCCGCCCCGGATGATCATGTCCTTCACCCGGTCCGTCAGGAACAGGTAGCCGTCGGCATCGAGATAGCCGACGTCGCCGGTATGGAGCCAGCCGTTGCGCAGGGTCTCGGCATTCGCCTCGGGCGCGTTCCAGTAACCGGTCATCACCAGGTCGCCGCGCACGACGATCTCGCCCGCCTCGCCCGGCGCGACCGGCCTGTCGTCGCCATCGACGATGGCGACCTCGACCCCGTGGCATTCGCGCCCAACCGAGCCCAGCCGGGTCGCCGCGTCCGGGCCGACATGCTCTTCCCTGGGCATGACCGTGCAGGCGAGCGGAGCCTCGCCCTGGGCATAGACGTTGACGAAGATCGGGCCGAACCGGTCGAGCGCCCGCTTGAGCGGCTCCAGATACATCGGCGCGCCGCCATACTGAACCGTCTGCAGGCTGGAGATGTCGAACGGCACCGGCCACGGCCCGTCGAGCAGCCGCTGGATCATGGTCGGCACCAGCGACACCTTGGTAACCCGGTGCCGCTCGACCATGCGGTAGAAGGACTCCGGCTCGAAACGCTTGAAATCGGGGAAGACATAAGCGCCGCCGCCGGCGCAGTGGTGGAAGACGAGCAATCCGGCGGCGTGGCTCATCGGCGTCACCAGGCCGAGCCGCTCCTGCCGCCCGTTGGGCCAGATGTCGATGATCTGGGCATCGACCATGGCGCCCAGCGACCGGTGGGTGTGGACCGCGCCCTTGGGGTGGCCGGTGGTGCCCGAGGTGTAGAAGATCCAGGAGACCGTGTCGGTGTCCACCCGAGCGTCGGGCACCGGCGCGGCAGCGGCGATCAGCGCCTCATAGTCGTGGACGCCCGGCGCGCCCGCGCCCGCGCCGTCCATCGCCACGACATGCTCCAGCGCGGGCATCCGGTCGCGGACTCCCAGCAGCGGCTCGACCCGCGAGGCGCTGCACAGCACGGCCTGGGCGCCGCAGTCGTCCAGCATGAAGGCGTGCTCGGCCGGATGCAGCCGATGATTGACCGGCACGATGGCGAGCCCGGCGCGCAGCGGCGCGAGCAGGCATTCGATCGAGCGCGGCTCGGTCTCGACAACCAGCCCGACCCGGTCGCCGGGCTTCAGCCCCAGCGCGAGCAGCGCCCCCGCCAGCCGCCCGACCCGGTCGTCGAGCCAGGCATAGCTGCGTTCGACGTCGCCGTGGAGGATCGCGGGCGCGTCGGGATGCCGCCGGGCGGCGCGGGTCAGGTGATAGGAGAGATTGAGAGGCATGGCCGGTCCGCGAAAGGCTTCCTTCAGGGTCGCGCGCCTAGCGGCCGGGCCAGTCAGCCGGCCGCTTCTCCAGGAAGGCCGCGACCCCTTCCTGGGCATCCGCGGCCCCGGCGTTGCGGGCGGCGACTTCGCCGGCGAAGTCATAGGCTGCCGCGGTGTCGAGTTCGAGCTGGCGGTAGAAGCTGCGCTTTCCCAGGGCGATGGCGTAGGGCGACTTGGTCGCGATCTCGTCGGCGAGTTCGTCGGTCGCCGCGTCGAGGCGGTCGGGGGCGACGACCTCGTTGACCAGTCCCATGCGCAGCGCGGTCTCGGCATCGTGCAGGCGGCCGGTGAGCAGGAACTGCATGGCATGCTTGCGGCCGACCGCGCGGCTCAGCGCCACCGACGGGGTCGAGCACCAGGTGCCGATGTTGACCCCCGGCGTCGCGAAGCGCGCCTCGGCCGAGGCGACGGCGAGGTCGCAGGTGGCGACGAGCTGGCACCCGGCCGCCGTCGCCACGCCGTGGACCTTGGCGATGACCGGCTGCGGCAACCGGGTGATCGTCTGCATCATCCGGTTGCACCGGTCCGCCATGCCGCGGGCGAACTCCGCCGCGTCCTCGTTGCTGGCCAGGATCTCGTTGAGGTCGTGGCCGGTGCAGAAGAATTTGCCCGCGCCTTCGAGCACGACGACGCGCACCGAGCGGTCGTCCTCCAGCCGGTCCCAGAGCGCCTGCAGCTCGGCCAGAAGGCCCAGCGACAGCGCGTTGCCCGAGCCGGGCCGGTTCAGCATGACGTGAAGCACCGCGCCGCGCTGTCGGGTCAGAAGCAGGGTGTCGGCATCGGCGGCGTTGTCGGTCATCACATCCGTTCCGGTATTTCGGCAAACCCTGTCAGTCTAGTGCCATTCCGGCCCCACGTGAATTCGCATGAGCCGCATCCGGACCGGGGATTTGACGGCTCGCCCGCCACGTCCCCGCGCCCTATCATGGCCCGCGACCCTAGGCAGGAGGATCACGGAATGCCGGTATGCGAGGCCGACCCCTGGCGCATGCAGTATTTCGAAGGGCTCGAGTGTCCGCCCGACGTGAACATCCCCACCGAGGACGGCGACGCCTATCGATGGTTTCCCGGCTACCGCTGGGTCTACAACAAGCTGCTCATCGCCGAGAGCCAGGGGCTCGCCTGCGGTCCTCACGGGATCGAACCCGACGCCTATCCCGTCTTTTCCAAGCCGATCTACAACATGCGCGGCATGGGCGCCGGCAGCCGCGTCATCCGCTCGGCGAAGGAATACCGGACGGCGATGCGCCCCGGCCACATGTGGTCGGAACTGCTCGAAGGCGAACATGTCTCGACCGACGTCGCGGTGGTCTCGGGCGCCCTGTGCTGGTCGCGGCACACCATCGGGCACCCGCTCGAAGGCGGCATGTTCGACCATTGGGTGGTCGAGGCCGCCCACCGCGAGGCGCTGGAAGAGGCGCTCTCCGACTGGGTCGCCCGCAACCTGCCCGGCTATTCCGGGATGGCCAACTTCGAGACCATCGACGGCCGGATCATCGAGGCGCATCTGCGCTTCTCGGACCAATGGCCCGATCTCTACGGGGCGGGCTGGCTCGACGCCCTGGTCGGGCTCTACGCCCGGGGCGAGTGGACCTATGCCGACGACGACCGCCGCGACGGCTATTCCGTGGTGCTGTTCGGCGGACACGGCATCGTCTACCGCCACCCGCCGGACGACCTCGTCGAACGGCTGCGCGCAACGCCGGGCATCACCAGCATCCAGATCACCTTCCACGAGGACCGGCCGCCCGCCGCCCACTCGATGCCGCCCGGCGGCTTCCGGCTTGCCATCGTCAACTGCTGGGATATCGAGATCGGCCGGCAGACCCGCAACGAGCTGGCCCTGAGCTTCTGGTCGACCCACACCCTGGCGCGCAAGCGCGGCCACCCCACGGCCGCCGCCCCGGCGACACCCTGACGCCGGCGTCCGTGCTCGACCGTATCGAAGAGATCGAGAATGTGTGGATCCCGCTGGCCGACGGGGTCCGGCTGGCCGCGCGCGTGTGGCTACCCGCCGACGCGCGGGACAATCCCGTCCCGGCGATCCTCGAATACCTGCCCTACCGCAAGCGCGACTTCATGCGCGGCCGCGACGAGCCGATCCACCGCTATTTCGCGGCCAACGGCTATGCCGCGCTGCGGGTCGACATTCGGGGGTCGGGCGATTCCGACGGCGTTCTGCACGACGAATATTCCGCTCAGGAACATCGCGACGCGCTCGAGATCATCGACTGGATCGCCGCCCAGCCCTGGTGTGACGGCGCGGTCGGGATGATGGGCATCTCCTGGGGCGGGTTCAACGCGCTCCAGGTCGCGGCCCTGAAGCCGCCGCCGCTGAAGGCGATCATCACCCTGTGCTCGACCGACGACCGCTATGCCGACGACGCCCACTACATGGGCGGCTGCCTGTTGAACGAGAACATGCAGTGGGGCGCGATCCTGACCCTCAACTGCGCCTATCCGCCGGATCCGGAGATCGTCGGGGACCGCTGGCGGGACATGTGGCGCGAGCGCCTCGACGCCCTGGAGCCCTTCCCGGCCCTGTGGATGGAACACCAGTGGCGGACCGACTACTGGAAGCACGGCTCGGTCTGCGAGGACTATGGCGCGATCGACTGCGCGGTCTATGCCATCGGCGGCTGGGCCGACGGCTATTCGAACGCGGTGCCGCGCCTGCTCGCCAACCTCGACTGTCCCCGCAAGGGCCTGATCGGGCCCTGGGCCCACGTCTTCCCGCACGACGGCGTGCCGCGGCCGGCGATCGGCTTCCTGCAGGAGGCGGTCCGCTGGTGGGACCAGTGGCTCAAGGGCCGCGACACCGGGATCATGGATGAGCCGGCCTATCGCGTCTGGATGCAGGAGAGCGTCCCGCCCCGGCCGTTCTACGAGAACAGGCCGGGCCGCTGGGTCGCCGAAGCCGAGTGGCCCAGCCCGCGCATCGTGCCGACGTCGCTCTGGCTCAACGCCAATCACCTTGCGGCCGTCGCCGAGACCCCGACCGAGATCGCTTTCTCGTCGCCCGAAACGACGGGCGTGCGCGCCGGCGAATGGTGCGGGTTCGGCGCCGACGGCGAGATGCCGCGCGACCAGCGGGCCGACGACGGCGGATCGCTGGTGTTCGACAGCGACACGCTGTCCGAGCGCATGGAGATCCTGGGCGCGCCGACCCTCGACATCGACCTGATGCTCGACCGGCCGGCCGCCCAACTGGCCGCGCGGATCTGCGACATCGCGCCGGACGGGTCGTCCCTGCGCGTGACCTACGGGCTGCTCAACCTGTGCCACCACGAAAGCCACCAGGCGCCCGCCGCGCTCGAACCGGGACGCTGGTATCGGGTGAAACTGGCGCTCAACGATGTCGCCCACGCGTTTCCCGCGGGCCACAGGATCCGGCTGGCCCTGTCGACCGCCTACTGGCCGGTCGCCTGGCCGTCGCCGACGCCGGTCATCGCGACCCTGCGCACCGGAACCAGCGCCGTGACCCTGCCCGTCCGACCGACCGCGCCCGAAGACGCCGATCTGCCCGACTTCCAGCACCCCGAAGCCGCGCCGAGCCAGGGCAGCCAGATCCTGCGGCCGCATCCGATGCAGCGACGGATCGAGATCGACCTCGCGACCAACGAGATGGTCTATACGCTGAGCGGCGACGGTGGCGAGCTGGGCGGGGCATCGCTGGCCCGGCTCGAGGAGATCGGCCTCGACCTCGGCTACACAATGATGAAGCGCTATCGGATCAGAGAGGGCGATCCGCTGAGCGCGGAGACCGAGTTCAATCAGCGGGCGTTGTTCCGGCGCAACGGGTGGGAGGTCCGGATCGAGATGAAGGCGCGTCTCGCCGCGGAGGCGGACGCGTTTCGCTTCACCGCGGAACTGGAAGCCTTCGAGGACGGCGAGCCCTTCGCCACCCGCAACTGGGCCCTCCGGATTCCCCGGCGGCTCCTGTGATCCCGGCACCCTAGGCGGCGGGGCGGCCCAGCCTCTCGATCGCGGCATCGACGATCATCCGGAGCATGGCGGGATAGGCGATGCCCGCGAACCCGGCCATGAAGGCGAGCTTGCCGTCGTTGGCCCAGGCGGGGTTGGGGTTGACCTCCATCAGCTTGACGCGGCCGTCGGCGCCGCGGCGAAAATCGAACCGCGCATAGTCGCGCAGGCCGAAGCGGCGGAACAGACGGCGCACGGCCCCGGCCATGGTCTCGACCTCCGCCGCGGGCAGGTCGGCGCGCTTGAAGGCGATGTCCGTCCAGTAGGGCGAGTCCGGCATGGCCTTCGATTCGAACGACAGGATCGGCGCGAGGCCGGCCGGCAGACGCGAAAAATCGACCTCCAGCGGCGGCAGCACGGTCAGACCGGGCTCCGGGTTGCCGATCACACCGAGCCCGTATTCGGGTCCGGGCAGATACTCCTGGATCAGGGCGTCGGCACCGGGCAACAGGTCGCGCAGGAAGGCGAGATAGTCACGCGCCTCTCCGGCGGAATGCACCACCGCGTCCTTGGTGATGCCCACGCTGCCGTCGGCGCGGTTGGGCTTGATCAGCGCGGGATAGGCCAGATCCTCGGGCGGCTCCGCGGGGCCGTCGCCCGGCACCATCCGCTCCCACGGGACCGGGACGCCCATGGCCTCGGCGATCACCCGCACCGCCTGCTTGTCGTAGCACAGCACCATCGCGGCCGGCGGCGCGCCGGTATAGGGAATGCCGAACAGCTCGAGATAGGCGGCGACGTGCAATTCCTGGGTCGGCACGTTGAAGAAGCCGGTGTCGCAGAAATTGACCACGAGGTCGGGCGGATCGGCGCGCAACCGGTCGAGCAACCCCTCATGGCGGGAAACGACCTCGACCTCGAAGCCTGACATGGCCGTCATGGCCTCCGCCATCGCCGCGTGGGTCGCGAGGTCTTCCTCGTGATAGGCGCCGCCGCGCTTGGTCGGGTCGGGCGCGCCGTGGTCGCCCGTCAGGACCAGGAGCTTTCGGATCATCGGGAGGCCCGTCGGCGGATTGAAGAAATCGGCGGCAGGCGCGTCAAGCCGATCAGGCCGCGGCAGCGGCGCGGGCCTCGACCGCCTGGCCACGGCGGGCCCGGTGGCGCATCAGCGCGAAGGTCGCGCGCGCCAGGATCTTGCTGAGGCGGCCATGGGGCTTGAACCCGATTGCCTTGAAGGCCATCGCGGTCGCCCGTTCGACGTGGCCGAGCTCGTAGTAGGCGTAAATCCGCGCGGCGTATTTGGTATTGTAGGCCTTGCGGTCGTAGGGACCGTCGCCGTTGTGGTTCGCCGCATAGTAGGCGTAGGCGAGCTCGTCGTCCTCGGTCTCGCGGGCGCGGCCCATCGCGACCCAGAACCGCTTCCAGCGGCCGATCTTCTCGCGGTTCAGATAGCGCTTTTCATAGGAATAGAAGAGCTTGTAGTGGCGCAGCTCGTCGGCGGCGATCTTCTGGCATATCTGCCTGAGCACGGGCTCGTCGCTGGCTTTCGCGAGAGCGGAATACATCGACGACGTGCCGCATTCGACCAGGCAGCGCGACACCAGTTCACCGGTCTTCGAGCCGCGCACCGAGCGGTCCACCTGCTCCGGCAGCTTGATCGTGGCGGCGAAATCGGCAAAGGCGGTCTGGAAATCGAAGTCCGGATCGGCCAATTCGGCCCAGCGGCCGAGCGCGTCGCCGTGCTGGACCTCCTCGTCGCCCCAGATCCAGGCGTCCTTCACGAACTCAGGATCGTCGGCGAAGACTTCCTGGAGATAGCGCGCGTAATCGCGGCCGTTCTTTTCGACCAGAGCGGCGGCCTTGATGACCTTGATGAGATCGCCATCGACCTTGGAGGGATCGAAGCGGTCCCACTGAATGTCTTCGAGCGTCCAATGTCCCATTGCGGCCCTCTGATCGTCATGACCAGCTTCCGGCGCGGCCCCGACCATGACTGCGGCCCCCGGTCGAATCGCAACGAAGCGCTATTTAATCTTTCAGTAGGGATGAGTCCAGCGCGGCGGTGCGAATCAGTCGCGTTTCAGGCCGCGACCGCGAGCATGGCTTCGCGGACCTTGATCCGGGCGTCGACCGCGGCGCGGGCCTCTTCGGACTTGGCGTCGGCGACGTCTTCGCGCAGATCCTTGAGTTCCGCCTCGATCTTGGCGCGGTCGATATCCTCCACCGGCACCGCGATTTCGGCCAGGACCGTGCACCGTTCGCCCGTGACTTCGCAGAAGCCGCCGGCGACGAAGATCCGGTCCTTCACCGCGCCGCCGTCATGCACCTGGATGACACCGGGTCGAACCTCCGAAATCAGCAACGAATGCCGCGGCAGCACGCCGAAATCGCCCTCGGCGCCGGGCACGACAACCATGTCGACCGCTTCCGACACCAGGAGCTGTTCCGGCGAGACCAGCTCGAATTCGACCTTGCCTTCTTCGGCCATGGCTTCGCCCGTCCCGTGCTAGGCCGCTTCCGCGGCCATCTTGCGCGCCTTCTCGACCGCTTCGTCGATCTTGCCGCACATGTAGAAGGCGGCCTCCGGCAGGTGATCGTATTCGCCGTCGACGATGCCCTGGAAGGCCTTGATGGTGTCTTCGAGCGGCACCTGGACGCCGGGGAAACCGGTGAACACTTCGGCGACGTCGAAGGGCTGCGACAGGAAGCGCTGGATCTTGCGCGCCCGTGCCACGACCAGCTTGTCCTCTTCGGACAGCTCGTCCATGCCCAGGATGGCGATGATGTCCTGCAAAGACTTGTAGCTCTGCAGCACTTCCTGCACGCGGCGCGCGGTGTTGTAGTGCTCCTCGCCGATGATCCGCGGGTCGAGCATGCGCGAGCTCGAATCGAGCGGATCGACCGCCGGATAGATGCCCAGCTCGGCGATCTGGCGCGACAGCACCGTCGTCGCGTCGAGATGCGCGAAGGAGGTGGCCGGCGCCGGGTCGGTCAGATCGTCCGCGGGCACGTAAATGGCCTGCACCGACGTGATCGACCCCTTGTTGGTGGTCGTGATCCGCTCCTGCAGCGTACCCATGTCGGTCGCCAGGGTCGGCTGGTAGCCCACCGCCGAGGGAATGCGGCCCAGCAGCGCCGAAACCTCGGAGCCGGCCTGGGTGAAACGGAAGATGTTGTCGACGAAGAACAGCACGTCCTGGCCTTCCTCGTCGCGGAAGTATTCGGCCACCGTCAGGCCGCTCAGTGCGACGCGGGCGCGGGCTCCCGGCGGCTCGTTCATCTGGCCGTAGACCAGCGCCGCCTTCGAGCCTTCGGTCGTGCCCTCGCCGAGCTTGATGACGCCCGATTCGATCATCTCGTGATAGAGGTCGTTGCCCTCTCGGGTGCGCTCGCCGACGCCAGCGAACACCGAATAGCCGCCATGGGTCTTCGCG
Source organism: uncultured Alphaproteobacteria bacterium (assembly GCA_947259335.1). GTDB lineage: Bacteria > Pseudomonadota > Alphaproteobacteria > Bin65 > Bin65 > CAMYMQ01. The sequence continues at coordinate 12,339 of CAMYMQ010000164.1, forward strand.
ACGTTGTTGATCAGTTCCATGATCAGCACGGTCTTGCCCACGCCGGCGCCGCCGAACAGGCCGATCTTGCCGCCCTTGGCGTACGGTGCCAGCAGGTCGATGACCTTGATGCCGGTGACCAGGATCTCCTGCTCGGTCGACTGTTCGACGAACTCGGGCGCGGCGCGATGGATCGGCGACAGCGTCTTGGCGCCGATCGGCCCCCGCTCGTCGATCGGATCGCCGATCACGTTCATGATGCGGCCCAGCGTTTCCGGCCCGACGGGAACCCTGATCGGCTCGCCCGTGTCTTCGACCTCCTGGCCGCGGACCAGCCCCTCGGTGCCGTCCATGGCGATCGTCCGGACGGTCGATTGACCCAGGTGCTGGGCGCATTCGAGCACCAGCAGACTGTCGCCGTTCTTGGTATGAAGGGCATTCATGATCTGCGGCAGGTCGCCCTCGAACTGGACGTCCACCACGGCGCCCATGACCTGGGTGATCTTGCCGACATTATTCTTTGCCATCGTGTGCTCCCGTTGGCCCTTGCTCTAGAGCGCCTCAGCGCCCGAGATGATCTCGATCAGTTCCTTGGTGATCTGCGCCTGACGCGTCCGGTTGTAGGTCATCGTCAGTTTGCCGATCATGTCGCCCGCGTTGCGGGTCGCATTGTCCATCGCGGTCATCCGCGCGCCGTGCTCGCTGGCCGTGCTCTCCAGCAGGCCGCGATAAATCTGGACGGCGAGGTTGCGCGGCAACAGCGCTTCCAGGATTTCCGCCTCTTCCGGCTCATACTCATAGACCGCCGTGCTGCCGCTGGCCTCGTCCCCATCGCCGCCGGCAGGCGCTTCGGGCAGGGCGAACGGAATCAGCTGCTGGTCCGTGACGATCTGGCTGATCGCCGACTTGAATCGGTTGTAGATCAACGTGCAGACATCGAACTCGCCGGCCTCGAACATATCGGTGATGCGCTGCGCGACCTGGTCGGCATTGGCGAATTCGAGCGTCGGACGGCCAATGTCCAGGAAGGAATCGGCGATCGCGTCGCGCCAGTCCCGGCGCAATTGGTCCCGCCCCTTGCGGCCGACGCACAGGAATTTGACCGTCTTGCCGTCGCCGGTGAGCTGGCGGGCAAGGATCCGGGCCCGGCGCACGATCGTGGTGTTGAAACCGCCGCACAGGCCGCGGTCCGAGGTCATCACCACGATCAGGTGAACGTCGTCCTTGCCGGTGCCCGCGAGCATCGGCGACACGCCGGCCCTCCCCGCCAGGCTGGCGGCGAGCGAACCGAGCATGCGTTCCATCCGCTCGGCATAGGGCCGGGCGGCCTCCGCCTGCTCCTGGGCGCGCTTGAGCTTCGCCGCCGCGACCATCTTCATGGCCGACGTGATCTTCTGCGTCGACTTGACGCTGGCGATCCGGCTGCGGAGTTCCTTGAGACTGGCCATCGGGTCGAGCTCTGACGGTGGCGCGGGTGCTAGGCGAAGGTCTTGACGAAGTCGTCGAGAAGCGCGCGGAGCTTCTTCTCCATTTCTTCCGTCAGTTCCTTCTTGTCGCGAATATCCGCCAGGATATCCGCGCCCTTGTCGCGAACCGCGTCGAGGAACTGCGCCTCGAAGCGGGTGATGTCGCCGACCGGCACCTTGTCGAGATAGCCGTTCACGCCGGCGTAGATCGACACGACCTGCTCCTCGACCACCATCGGCTTGTACTGGTCCTGCTTGAGCAGTTCGGTGAGCCGGGCGCCGCGGGCCAGCAATCGCTGGGTCGACGCGTCGAGATCGGACGCGAACTGGGAGAAGGCCTCCATTTCGCGATACTGGGCGAGCTCCAGCTTGATGCTGCCGGCGACCTTCTTCATCGCCTTGATCTGGGCGGCCGAGCCGACGCGCGACACCGACAGGCCGACGTTGATGGCCGGGCGGATGCCCTTATAGAACAGGCTGGATTCCAGGAAGATCTGACCGTCGGTGATCGAGATCACGTTGGTCGGGATGTAGGCCGACACGTCGTTCGCCTGCGTTTCGATGACCGGCAGCGCCGTCAACGAACCCGCGCCGAGCTCGTCGTTCATCTTGGCGGCCCGCTCGAGCAACCGCGAATGCAGGTAGAAGACATCGCCCGGATAGGCTTCGCGGCCCGGCGGACGGCGCAGCAGCAGCGACATCTGGCGGTAGGCCACCGCCTGCTTCGACAGATCGTCGTAGACGATGACCGCGTGCATGCCGTTGTCGCGGAAATATTCGCCCATCGTGCAGCCGGTGTACGGCGCCAGGAACTGCATCGGCGCCGGCTCGGACGCGGTCGCCGCGACGACGATGGAATATTCCATCGCGCCGTAGTCTTCGAGCGTCTTGACGATCTGGGCGACGGTCGACCGCTTCTGCCCCACCGCGACATAGATGCAGTGCAGCTTGGTCTTGGGGTCGTTGGCCTCGTTGATCGACTTCTGATTGATGAAGGTGTCGATGGCCACCGCGGTCTTGCCGGTCTGGCGGTCGCCGATGATCAGCTCGCGCTGGCCGCGGCCGACGGGCACCAGCGCGTCGAGCGCCTTGAGGCCGGTCTGCATCGGCTCGTGCACGGACTTGCGCGGGATGATGCCGGGCGCCTTGACCTCGACGCGGCGGCGTTCGGCCGACTTGATCGGGCCCTTGCCGTCGATCGGATTGCCCAGGGCGTCGACCACACGGCCGAGCAGGCCGTCGCCGACAGGCACGTCCACGATCGAACTGGTGCGCTTGACGGTGTCGCCCTCGCGGATCGTCCGGTCGTCGCCGAAGATCACGACGCCGACATTGTCGGCCTCCAGGTTCAGCGCCATGCCCTGAATTCCGCCCGGGAATTCGACCATCTCGCCGGCCTGGACGTTGTCCAGCCCGTGGACGCGGGCGATGCCGTCGCCAACCGAGAGTACCTGTCCGACCTCGGCGACATCCGCGTCGGTACCGAAATCGGCGATCTGCTGTTTCAGGATTGCAGAGATTTCCGCGGCCTGAATATCCATTACCCAACTCCCTTCATGGCGAGCTGCATCTTCTGAAGTTTCATGCGGAGCGACGCATCGAACATGCGCGAGCCGACCCGCACCACGAGCCCGCCGATCAATTCCGGATCGACATCGGTTTCCACGACGACCTTGCTGCCAACCGCCTTACGCAGCGACTCGGTCAACGACTCGAGCTGTGCTCCGGAGAGCGCGCTCGCCGATGACACCCTGGCGGTCACTTCCCCCCGGTGCCGCGCCAGCGTGTCGAGGAACGCCTCGATCATCGCCGGCAGGGCCGACAGGCGGCCATTCTGGCCGATCACCCCGACGAATCGGCGGGTCAAATCGCCAACCTTCGCGGCTTCGAGAACCGCGAGGATCGCCTTGGTTTGCGTGTCCCGGCCGTAGATCGGCGACAGGATGAAGCGGCGCAGCTCGTCGCTCTCCGACATGAGCTGGCGCAGCCCCCGCAAATCCTCAGCGACCGCGTCAAGCTGCTGAGCCGCGTCCGCCATCTCGTAGAGGGCGGATGCGTAGCGCTTGGCAATCTCAGTCGAACCGGTTGTACCTGCGGCCAATTGAACGAGCCCCGATGCAAATTGACACGGTGATTTCGCGCCCCGGACCTGCGGCGCGCCGCGCCCGGAACCTATTGAAATTTTTGGTGATTTCCCCAAACGACACCGCGGCCGAGTAACCCCGACCGAACGGCGCGGGTTACCTAACACAGCCCCCTAGTGCTTGCAAGCGAGCGTCATGCGTTAAGTGGCCGCAGCCGGAACTCGCTGATGCCGTTCCGGGAACGGCCGCCCCGAGCGCGGCGTATAACCAACTGAAAAGCCGGGCGAATGAGGGGTTCGCCGCGGGCCGGGTTTCGGGAGCGCAGGGAACGGGGGGCGTCATCGTGGTCGCCTACAAGATCGGCCGTGACACGGCCAATGACATCGTCGTCGACGACAGTTCCGTCTCGCGTTGTCATGCGGAATTGCGCGTTTCGGACGATTCTTGCGTCCTCGTCGACCTCGACAGCACCAACGGCACCTGCGTGCGCGAGAACGGGCGCTGGATCGAGATTGAGAAGGCCTCGGTCGCCCGCGACGAACGCATCCTGCTCGGCGAAGTGGTCACCACCGTCACCGCGTTGATCGAGAAGCGGAACCTCGAGCCGAAGTCGCTCGGCATTCGCCGAGCGCCCGCCAGCGCCTTCACGACGCCGGGCCGCGGGGTCCGCGGGGACGCGCCGCCGGAGCCGGCCGCTCAGTA
>CAMYMQ010000165.1 GCA_947259335.1 uncultured Alphaproteobacteria bacterium
CTCGGCATGGCCGACATGGACCGTCCGCCTCCGGTGCGCCTCGGCATCGGCGTCGATGCGGTCGCCGTCCCACAGGATCGCCCCGGCGGCCGGCCGTCCCAGCCCGGCGAGCAGGCGCAGCAGGCTCGACTTGCCGCTGCCGTTCGGGCCGGTCAGGCGCAGGACGCTGCCCGCGCCGAGGTCGAAGTGGAGGTCGCCGAACACGAGACGGTCGGCGCGGATGCAGGCAAGGCCCTGGGCGGCCAGCCGGTGCGGCTTGCGGGAGTCGTCACGCATGTTCGTTCCCAGGCGCCCGTTGTGAAAAGCGGCGGCCCCGGCTGCATAGACCAGGGCGCCGCACCTAGGCAATGCGCAAAGGAAAGACGCGCGCAAAGAAAAGGCGGCCAGCCTGAGGGGGGCTGGCCGCCGATTAATTCCAGCCCGGGGCGGCTGGTTGAGGCTCGGGGAAGCCTCTGTTCAGAGGGGAGATAAGCAATTCAATGGTGATGTTTATGACGCCGGAATAAGGCACGTACGGGCACAGAATGTGGCAAGAATGGGGTAATTGCCCGATTGCGGGGAGGCGGCCCCGTTCCGCCGGCCCCGTTGCGTCGGCTCAGTCGAACTTGCGGACGTCGTCGATGACCTTGCCGTCATTGGCCAGTGTGCCCGGCTCGACCGCCAAGACCTCGCAACGGACCTTGCACACGGCCTGGAAACTCTCGGAAATCCGGGCTTTCAGGGCGTCGTCCGCCGCCGTCAACTCGCAGCGGAACAGGGCCTGGTCGCGGCCGTCGGCCACGTCGACCACGAGGCGGGCGCGGCCGATTTCCGGGTGGCGGGCGACCACTGCGGCGATCTGCTCGGGGTGGACGAACATGCCGCGGACCTTGGTGGTCTGGTCAGCGCGGCCCATCCAGCCCTTGATCCGCATGTTGGTCCGCCCGCACGGGCTGGGTCCGGCCAGGACTGCGGTCAAGTCGCCGGTGGCGAAGCGGATCAGCGGGTATTCGGGATTGAGTACGGTGACGACGAGCTCGCCGACGTCGCCGTCCTCGGCGACCGGGTCGCCGGTGCCGGGCACCAGCACCTCGACGATCTTGTCCTCGGCGACGATCAGGCCTTCGAGTGCCTCGGATTCATAGGCGATATTGCCGAGCTCCGCCGTCGCGAAGGTCTGGAAAACGGCGATGCCCCGGTCCTTGTACCACTCGCGCAGCTGCGGGAACAGCGGCCCACCGCCGACCAGCGCGCGCTTGATCGAGCTGGCGTCGGCGCCCATCTCGTCGGCCTTCTCCAGCAGGATCTTGAGGAAGTCGGGCGTGCCCGAGAAGGCGGTCGGGCGGATCTGGGCGATCACCTCGACCTGCTGCTCGGTGTTGCCGACGCCGGCCGGGATCACCGGGCAGCCCAGTGCCCGCGCCCCCGAGTGGACCAGCCAGGCCCCCGGCGTCAGGTGATAGGCGAAGCTATTGTGGACGATGTCGCCCTTGCGCACCCCGGCGGCGAAGAAGGCGCGGGCGGCGCCGTAATAGTCGGGACGGTCCCCGGCCATCTCGAAGATCGGCCCGGGCGACGTGAAGATCAGCGCCGCCTCGCCCACCGGGATGCCGTTCAGGCCGGCGAAGGGCGGCTTCTTCTTCTGCAGCTCGATCAGCTCGTGCTTGCGGGTGACGGGCAGGGTGGCGAGCGCCGCGCGGCTGGTGATCGAGGCCGGGTCCACCTCCTTGAAGGCCTCCGCGTACCAGGGCGCATTCGCCCTGGCGCGGGCGACCTGGGCCGACAGCGCGGCCATCATCTGGGTCTCGCGCTCGTGCGGCGCGCGCGTTTCGAGGTCGTCGTAATACTCGCCCATCGGCGGGCCTCCCGAACGGATTTGGACGGGCCGGGCGCCGGGCCCGCCCCCGGAACGCGCGGCTAGGACAGCCAGCGCTTGCGGCGCTTGTAATGCTTGACGTCGCGGAAGCTCTTGCGGCCCTCGCCCGACATGCCGAGATAGAACTCCTTCACATCCTCGTTCTCGCGCAGCGCCTTGGCTTCGCCGTCCATGACGACGCGACCGCTTTCGAGGATGTAGCCGTAGGTGGCGTAGCGCAGGGCCATATTGGTGTTCTGCTCGGCCAGCAGGATCGAGACGCCTTCGTTCTCGTTCAACTGCTTGACGATCTCGAAGATCTCCTCGACGAGCTGGGGGGCGAGGCCCATCGACGGCTCGTCGAGCAGCATCATGCGGGGCCGCGACATCAGCGCCCGGCCGATCGCGCACATCTGCTGCTCGCCGCCGGAGATATAGCCGGCCTGGGACGTCCGCCGCTCCTTGAGCCGCGGGAAATAGCCGTAGACCATGTCCAGGTCGTCGCGGATCTTCGACGCGCCGTCGGTCCGGGTGTAGGCCCCGGTCATCAGGTTTTCCTCGACGGTCAGATGTTCGAAGCAGTGGCGGCCTTCCATCACCTGGATAACGCCGCGCTTGACCAGTTCGTTGGGGTTCAGGCTCTGGATCTGCTCCCCCCGGTAGGTGATCGACCCCTTGGTGACGTCCCCGCGCTCGGCCCCCAGGATGTTGGAGATCGACTTGAGCGTGGTCGTCTTGCCGGCGCCGTTGGCCCCGAGGAGGGCGACGATGCCCCCCTCGGGAACCGTGAGCGAAACGCCCTTCAACACCAGGATCACGTGGTCGTAGATGACCTCGATGTTGTTGACGCTCAACAGCGCCCCGTTGGTCTCGCTCACCGGCTTCGCCTGTTCAGACGTTGTCATCGAGAGCGCGGCTGCCTTACTTGCAGTCGCGCATCTGGATGTTGTTGGCCTTGGCGAACTTGGCCGCCGACGCCTCGATCATCGGCCGGACGACGTCGTCCATCGGCGCGATCCACTCGCTGACGACCTTCCAGGTCTTGCCGTCCCACTGCTGGATCAGGACCGGACCCTTGCCCTCGTGATCGGCGCACGACGTGCTGATCGGCTTGGTGAAGCCTTCCAGCCCGAGTTCCTTCAGCCGGGCGTCGGTGATGTTGAGGTTCTCCATGCCCCAGCGGAACTGGTCGCCGTTGACCACCTTGACGTTGTACTTCGCCTGCGCCGCGCGCATGGCCTCGATGGCGATCACCATGTTGAACATGCCGCGGTTCCACAGAACGTCGCCGACGCCTTCCTTCTTGCCGGTGCCGTTGCCCGCGTCATAGACGACCTTGACCAGGTCCTTGTGCAGTGGGAAGTCGGCGCCCGGCGCATGGAACGTGCCGGCCTTGTAGCCCTTGGCCGATTCGCCGGCCGGGGTGACGTCCGGCTCGGCGCCCGACCACCACACACCGATCATGTGATCCATCTTGAAGCCGATGCTGACGGCCTCCTTGATGGCGACCTGGTTCATCACGCCCCAGCCCCACAGCAGGATCCAGTCGGGACGCAGCCGGCGGACCTGCAGCCAGGTCGACTTCTGCTCCTGGCCCGGATGGTCGACGGCGAGCAGGGTCAGCTTGTAGCCGTACTTCTTCTCCAGGGTCTGGAGCGTCGGGATCGGCTCCTTGCCGTAGGCGCTGTTGTGGTAGATCAGCGCGATCTTCTTGCCCTTGAGCTTGTCGAGCCCGCCCTCCTGGGCGCCGATATACTTCACGAAGGCCGAAGCCTGGCTCCAGTAGGTGGTTGGCGTCGTGAACACCCACGGGAACACCCGGCCGTCCGACGCGTCGGTGCGGCCATAGCCCATCGAGTGGATCACGATCTTGTCGGAGGGCGCCTTGGGGATGAGCTGGTAGGTGATGCCCGTCGAATAGGGGAACACCACGACCGGCTTCTTGGCCTTCAGGCGCTCGTAGCACTCGACGCCGCGCTTGGTGTTGTAGCCGGTCTCGCACTCTTCCCAGGTCAGCTTGACCCCGTTAACGCCGCCCTTGGCGTTGACGTACTTGATGTAGTCGATCATGCCGTTGGCGGTGGGGATGCCGTTCGGCGCGTACGGGCCGGTCCGGTACACGAGCGCCGGGAAGAACTGGGTGTCCTCGGCGCTGACGGGGGCGATGACCGCTGGCGTCGTGGCCAGAATGGCGGTCGCGGCAAGCCCCAATGTGAGTTTTCTGATCATGTTTTCATTTCCTCCCTGAGCACGAGTAACACTCGCTTTTCCACAATAGGTGGATATGCAAGCCTAGCATGCGCCCAAAGGGCGCGTAAACGCCGCGGGAGGCGGCGAATGGGGGGCTCGGCTAGTGCGGAAACGGCCATAGCCGAAGCTTTTCCTTGGCGATCTGCCAGAGACGGGCGAGCCCGTTCGGCTCCGCGATCAGGAAGAACAGGATCAGCGCGCCGAGGATCATGAACTGGAGGTGGGTGACGGTCTCGACATGGATCGTCAGCCCCAGCCAGCCCGGCACCCGGATCAGCAGGATCGGCAGCAGCGTGATGAAGGCGGCGCCCATGAAGGAGCCGGCGATGCTGCCCAGCCCGCCGATGATCACCATGAACAGGTAGAGGAAGGAATCGTTGATGCTGAACGCCTCGCCGCCTTCCAGCGAGCCGAGGTAGAACAGGAACAGCATCGAGCCCGCCACGCCGCAATAGTAGGAGCTGACCGCAAACGCGAGCAGCTTGGTGCGCAGCGGCCGGATGCCGATCAGCTCGGCGGCGATGTCCATGTCGCGGATCGCCATCCACGACCGGCCGAGCCGGCCGCGCACCAGGTTCTTCGCGATCAGGGCGAAGACGATCAGCAGCACCAGGCAGATCATGTATTGCGAGATCACGACGTCGCGCTTGATCACGTCGAGTTCGGCGGCGCTCAGCCCGCGTCCGGGGATCGGCCCGGTGACCTGTTGCCCGAACAGGGTTCGCGGCGGCGCCGTGATCGTGCCCGAGGTGTTGTGGTTGTAGAGCCACGGAATCTTGATGAAGGACCAGGTCAGGAAGAATTGCGCGGCGAGCGTGGCCACGGCCAGGTACAGGCCCTTGATCCGCAGGCTGGGCAGGCCGAACAGGATGCCGATCGCCGCCGACGCCAGCCCCGAGAGGAGGACGACGATGATGATGTTCAACTCCGGGAATTCGCTGGCCAGCTTGAACGCGGCGAATGCGCCGCAGCCCATGAATCCGGCCGTGCCCAGCGAGACCTGCCCGCAATAGCCGGTCAGGATGTTGAGCCCCAGCGCGGCCATCGCGTTGACCATCAGCAGGATCCACAGCGACTTCAGGTCGCCGGTGGTCTCGAAGAAGGGGAACAGGAACACCAGGACGATGAAGCCCCAGACGATGACCTTGTCCTGGAGGATCGGAAAGATCGCCTGATCGGCGGCGTAGCTCGTCTTGAACTGGCCGGATTCGCGATAGAGCATCCCCTAGACCCTTTCGATAATCCGCTCGCCGAACAGGCCCTGGGGCCGGAACAGCAGGAAGGTCAGCGCCAGCACGTAGGCGAACCAGTTCTCGATGGCGCCGCCGACGGCGGGGCCCCAGTAGACCTCCGCCACCTTCTCGCCGACGCCGATGATGAGCCCGCCGACGATGGCGCCGGGGATCGAGGTCAGGCCGCCGAGGATCAGCACCGGCAGGGCCTTGAGCGCGATCAGCGACAGCGAGAACTGCACGCCGCTCTTGCCGCCCCAGACGATGCCGGCGACCAGTGCGACGATGCCGGCGGTCGACCACACGAAGATCCAGATGGTGCGCAGGGAGATGCCGACCGACAGGGCCGCCTGATGGTCGTCCGCCACCGCCCGCAGGGCGCGGCCGATCTTGGTCTTCTGGAAGAAGAAGGCGAGGAAGGCGACCATGACGGCGCCGATGACCGCGGCGGCGATCTCGAACTGCTGGAGCAGCATGCCGCCGACTTCCCAGTGGCCCTGCGGCAGGCCGACGTCGAGTTTACGGACGTTGCCGCCCCACATCATCTCGCCGAAGCCTTCCAGGAAGAAGGCGAGGCCGATGGTCGCCATGAACAGGATGATCTCGTGCTGGTTGACCAGGTGGCGCAGCACCAGCGCCTCGACCACCCGGGCCAGCGCGATCATCACGATGACGGTCAGCGGCAGGGCGATCAGGGTCGGCATCTTGGTGGTCCACAAGCCGACGAGCACCAGGACGACCCCGATGAACAGCGTGACGCTGAGGATCACCCGGCCGGCCTCGCTGATCGACGGCAGGCCGCCGGCGACCCCGAAGACGCCCCATGTCTTCAGCAGGTAGATCGCCGCCGCGATGACGATGGCGGCCTGGTAGATCACCGCCCAGCCGAGGCTCGGTCCGCCGTCGCTGAGCAGGTAGATGACGCCGAGCCCGGCGCCCCAATAGAACAGCGCGTAACCCACGATGCGAAGGGTCTGGGTCCAGCGCGACGGCGCCGCCGGCTTTTCGTCCGTCGGGCCGCCGCGTGTCCGCGCGAAGTAGAGGCCGAGCAGAACGAGCCCGACGGCCGCGAAGACCAGATAGACGAACCACAGCGTCGACGCCGCGGCGAGCTTCAGCTCCATGCCCATCAGGCCGACGAGCATCAGCGCCGCGAACAGGACCATGATGCCCTGGGCGAAGTTGAACATGCCCGACGCCTTGAAGATCAGCACGAAGCCGAGCGCGACCAGGGCGTACATCACGCCGGTCAGCACCCCGCTGATGACCACCTCGAAGAAGAAGGAGGGCCAGTCGGCGTAGATCTTCTCGAACGGCTCGGTCAGGAACGGGTAGACCGATTCCGGGAACAGCGTGGCGAAGACCCAGCGGATCGCGGCCAGGACGATCAGCGTGAGCGCGATATAGACGAAGGTCTTGTACGGCTGTTTCAGGCCGCGGAGTCGGTCGGCAAACCCGGTGTCCGGCAGGGCGAGTGCCTTTTCCATGCGCGAGAGCCTCTACCTGCGTTTCTTGCGGAACTGAACGGCCGGCGCTTCAACCATGGCCGACGCCCAGATAGGCATCGACGACCTCCGGATTGGACTGCACCTGTTCGGGGGTCCCGTCGGCGATCTTGCGGCCGTAGTTGAGGACGACCACCCGATCGGAAATGTCCATCACCACCCCCATGTCGTGTTCGATCAGCGCGATGGTGGTGCCGAATTCGTCGTTCACGTCGAGGATGAAGCGGGACATGTCCTCCTTTTCCTCGAGGTTCATGCCCGCCATGGGCTCGTCGAGCAGCAGCAGGTCCGGCTCCATGGCCAGCGCGCGGCCGAGTTCGACCCGCTTCTGCAGGCCATAGGGCAGCCGGCCGACCGGCACCCGGCGGATCGCCTGGATTTCAAGGAAGTCGATGATCCGCTCGACGAAGGCGCGTTGTTCCATCTCCGACTTCTTCGCCGGGCCGAGCCAGACCGCCTGCAGGAAGATGTTGGCGATGTCGCTGAACAGGTTGTCGGGCAGGCGCGGCACCCGGCCGGTCATGATGTTGTCGAGCGTCGTCATGCCCCGGAACAGCGCGACGTTCTGGAAGGTCCGGGCGATGCCCTGCCGGGCCGCGGCGTGCGGCTTCATCTGGCGGCGGGTCTTGCCCTTGTAGGTGATGGTGCCGAGCTGCGGGTGATAGAAGCCGTTGATGACGTTGAGCATCGACGTCTTGCCCGCGCCGTTGGGGCCGATGATCGCCAGGATCTCGTGCTCGCGGATGTCGAAGCTGACCTCGCTGATCGCCTGGACGCCGCCGAACGACAGCGAGATGTTGTCGACCTTCAGGAGGATGTCGCCCAACCGCTTGTCCTCACCGGTGGCCGGGCCGGCCTTGTCGTCGGTGTGGTCTTCGGCGGTCGCTGCGGCTTCATCCATGCTCAATCCGATCGAAGGGGTGTCCGCCGGGCGCGCCGGGGCATCAGGCCGCCGCCCGCAGGTCCCCGGAGGGGGCCGTGGTTTCGGCGTCGGCGATGACCAGATCGGCCGCCGTCGTGCCCGTCCGGCCGTCCTCGAAGGTGGTCTCCACCTCGCACCGCACCTGGTCGCGGCCCGAATAGAGGGCGTCGATCACGGGCTGATAGCGTTCGGCGACGAAGTTCCGCCGCACCTTGCGGGTCCGGGTCAGTTCGCCGTCGTCGGCGTCGAGTTCCTTGTGCAGCAGGACGAACCGGTGAATCTGCGAACCGGCGAGCGCGCTGTCCTCGGCGAGGTCGCGGTTCACCTGGGCGATATTCTCCCGGACGATCTCGTAGACCTCGGGCTTCATCGACAGGTCGCGGTAGCCGCTGTAGACGACATTGTTGCGTTCGGCCCAGGCGCCGACCGCCTCGAGATCGATCGAGATCATCGCGGTGACGAAGTCGCGGCCGTCGCCGAAGGCCACGGCCTCGCGGATGAACGGGAAGAACTTGAGCTTGTTCTCGAGATATTTGGGCGCGAACAGGGTGCCGTCGGTCAGCTTGCCGACGTCCTTGGCCCGGTCGATGATCCGCAGGTGGCCGTTGTGGTCGATGAAGCCGGCGTCGCCGGTATGGACCCAGCCGTCGTCGGTCTTGGTCTCCCGGGTGGCTTCCTCGTTCTTGTAATACTCCTTGAAGACGCCCGCGCTGCGATAGAGCACCTCGCGGGTATCGTCGTCGATGCGCAGCTCGACCCCCGGGCAGGCGACGCCGACGCTGTCGGCATAGACCTCGTTGTCGGGTTGCATGGTCACGAACACCGAGGCCTCGGTCTGGCCGTAGAGCTGCTTCATGTTCAGGCCGATCGACCGGTAGAAGTCGAAGATGTCCGGCCCGATCGCCTCGCCGGCGGTATAGGCCCGGCGCACCCGGCTGAAGCCCAGCGTGTTCTTCAGCGGTCCGTAGACCAGCACCTCGCCGACCCGGTAGAGAATCCGGTCCCACAGGCCGACGCTTTCCTTCTGCAGGAGGCGGACCCCCACCTTGCGGGCGTGGCCCATGAAGAAGTCGAACATCTTGCGCTTGAGCCAGCCGGCGTCCTGCATCCGGACCATCACCGTGGTCAGGATGTTCTCGAAGATGCGCGGCGGCGCGAAGAAATAGGTCGGGCCGACCTCGCGCAGGTCCTGCATCACGGTCGCGCCGCTCTCCGGGCAGTTGACGCAGAAGCCCGCGACGAAGGACTGGCCGATCGAGAAGATGTTGTCGCCGACCCAGGCCATCGGCAGGTAGGCCAGCGTCTCCTCGTCCTCCTTGAGATTTTCCATCTCGACCGACATCCGGGAGACGGAGATCAGGTTGTCGAAGGTCAGCACGACGCCCTTGGGGCTGCCCGTGGTGCCCGAGGTGTACAGAAAGATCGCCGTGTCCGAGCCGCCGCCCTGCGCCATTTGCTCGTCATAGTAGTCGGGATGCTCCTTCAGGTGCTCGCGGCCCATCGCCTCGACGCTGGCCAGCGAATGAAGGAACGGTTGCGTGTAGTGCCGCATGCCGCGCGGGTCGTCGTAGACGATCTGCTCCAGCAGCGCGCACTCGTCCTTGACCTCGAGCAGCTTGTCGACCTGCTCCTGGTCCTCGGCGAGGGCGTAGCGGATTTCAGCGTGATTGAGGACGAACTGGAGCTCGCGGGCGACCGCATCCTGGTAGACCGGGACGGGGACGGCGCCCAGCGCCTGGGCGGCGACGATGCCCCAGTATAGCTGGGGCCGGTTGTCGCCGATGACCGCGATCCGGTCGCCCCGCTTGAGGCCCAGGGCGGCCAGGCCGTGGGCCATCGCGCGGACCTCGCCGCGAACCTGCTGCCAGCTCCAGGACTGCCAGATACCGAGGTTTTTCTCCCGGATAGAGGGCTTGTCGCCTCGCAGCCGGGCATTCTCCTCGAGCAGTTTCGGGAACGTGTCGGCCGTCGACATGATCGCCTCCCCAGACGACGCCCGTCGCCCAGGAAGGGGCGGGTCGGGCAATGGGTACCGATCGCGGCGATCAGCCGTTTACCGGTTACCCCGGAGTCAGATCGGATTTGCGACCGGTGGCCGGACGAATCGAAGGCAACACAGGCCGATCGGCGCAAATCTCCCAGACACAGCCCGCTTGTTGGTTTTTTGACGGGCTGATTCTAGCTACTCAAATAAGAAATAGCGGTCAAGGCGATTCACCCATGCGGGTCCGCACGTTCTCGTGCCCTTGCACGCAACGGCCGTCGGACGGGTGCCGGGAAGGTCTAGTGTATGCGGCGGTACCGGCGGATTCCGTCCGCGCCCGACACCAGGGCGAGCGCGCCCTCTTTCTCCAGAAAGGCGAGGTGGGCCAGGCACTCGCCCATCGCCAGTCCGAGATGGAAATCCTCGAATTGACGCCCGAACATGTGCGGGATGGCGTCATAGGCGGTCATCGGCTCGTCGCCGATGGCGTCGCGCAGCTTGCCGAGCCGGTCGCGGTGGTGCGCCTGGATCCCCTCGATGCGGTCGTGCAGACCGGTGAAGGGGGCGATGTGGGACGGCAGGACCAGCGTGTCTGCCGGGATATCCCGGAAGGTCTCGATCGACTCGACATAGTCGCGCAGCGGATTGGCCTCGGGCTCGCTGGCCCACAGGCCGATGTGGGGCGAGATCCGCGGCAGGATGTGGTCGCCGGAGATCAGCACGCCGGCCTCCGCGCAATAGAGGGCGGCATGCTCGGGCGCATGGCCCTCGCCGACCCGGACCTCCCAGCGCCGCCCGCCGATGTCGACCGACTGGCGGTCATGGACCCGGCGAAAGCGGGCGGGCGGCTCGACGATCGCCTGGCGGTAGGTGTTGCCGGTCTTGATGCTGCTCGCATACCAGGCATCGGGGACGCCGTTCTCTCGGTAGAATTCGGCCATCTCGCGGCGGTTGCCGTCGTCGCCGTCGAGATAGAGCGCCCGGGCCATCATCCACTCGGTGCGCGTCGTCCACATCTCGATGTCGTGGGTTTCGCACAGCCAGCCGGCCAGACCCATGTGGTCCGGGTGGAAGTGGGTCGTGAACAGGCGGGTGACCTTGCGGCCGCCGGCATGGTCCAGCACCCGGACCCACAATTCCCGGGTCGCGTCGGACTTGAGGCCGCAGTCGACGATCGCCCATCCGTCGCCGTCGTCCACCAGCCAGAGATTGATGTGATCGAGGGCGAAGGGCAGCGGCATGCGCAGCCAGCGGATGCCCGGCGCGACCTCGATCGACTCGCCCTCCGGCGGCAGGGTGTCGCCAAACGGATAATGGAGATCGTTCACGTTCGCGCTTTCAGCGCATCGACGTGCGCGGTGATGGCTTTCAGGGTCATGTCGAGCTGGTCCTTCTGCGGCGTGTGCCCGCAGTCGGGCAGGACGACGATCTCGGCGCGGCCGCCGCTATGGTCGCGGATCGAATTATACTGCGCCTCGGTGCCGTATTCGTCCTGCTCGCCCTGGATCACGGTGATCGGGCAGGCGATCGTGTCGACGAAGCGCTCGATGTTCCAGTCGTTGATGAATTGCGGGCGCATCCAGATCGTGTTCCAGCCATAGAAGGCGCTGTCGACGTCGTCGTGATAGCGCGCCAGCTTGTCGCGCAGCCCCTCGGCCTCATAGGCGACCCGGGCCTTGGCGATGCTGACCGTGCAGATATGCTCCACGAAGACGTGTGGCGCCATCAATATCACGCCGAGCGGCGCCGGCTCGATGTCGCTGCCGGCATAGATGATGGCGATCGACGCGCCGTCGCTGTGGCCGAGCAGGATCGGCCGGGTGACGCCCAGCGCGCGCAGCACGTCGCGCAGGCCTTCCTGGGCCTCCGGCGTCATGTAGTCGACCGGGCGCGGGTAGTCGTGGAACGGGTCCGACTTGCCGTAGCCCCAGCGGCTGTAGACCAGCACGCCCAGGCCGGTCGCCTCCTGGACCTTCTGCGGAAAGTCGCGCCACAGGGAAACCGAGCCCAGCCCCTCGTGGAGCATGACGATGGTCGGTGCTTCCGCCGGCTGGGGGCCCAGCCACGCGTACTCGAGGCGGTGGCCGCCGGCGTCGACGAAGGGCATGGCTCGGTTCCGTTTGCAGGCGACTCAGGGGCGGCGGGTCACGAGGCCTTGCAGGTGGCCTCGATCTTGATCTTGCCGGCGTTGCGGGTGCCGGTCAGCTTGCCCGTCTTGTCGACCGTCATTTCCATGGTGGTGCGCGGCTTGCGGGTGGCGTCCTTGCTGATGACGAAGCTGCGCGCCTCGCCGTTCATCTTGTCCTCGAGCACGAGGCCGCCGCCGCGCGTCTTGCCCTGGTGCATGAAGGAGGCCGTCTTCGCCTTGAAGTCGACGACCAGGAGCTGCTCCTTGTCCTTCTCGTTGGCGGTCTTCCAGCTGCATTCGGTCTCCGACTTGCAGCGGGCCATGCGGTCCGGCGCGCAGGTGATGCTGTCGGCCTTGGTCACGTCGACCGCTGTCGTTTCGGCCAGCGCCGGGGTGGCGGCGAGGGCGATCAGCGCGGCGGGGATCAGGGTGGAGATGAGTTTCATGCCCGGATTCTTTCGAGTTGTTGACATCCGTCTCTATACGGTGACTTCGGCGGCGGCATCGGCGAGGGCCTGAACTCTTTCCTTGTTGCCCTGCACGGCGAGCCGCTGGTGGTAGAAGCGCAACCCGCGCAATCCGCCCAGTTCCTCGCCGCCGCCGGCGCGTCCCGGACCGCCATGAACGCACATCGGCATGACGATTCCGTGGCCGGTCTGAAGCTTGCCGACGGAGTCGTCGATGACCATGACCCGGCCGTGGCTGGGCGCTAGGCCCAGGGCGGCCTCGCCCGCGAATTTGTCGTCCCCGGTGAACACCGAGGCGACGAGCGAGCCCTCGCCGCGAGCCGACAGGGCAAAGCCCTGCTCGGGCGTGTCGTAGGGCATCAGGGTCGATACCGGCCCGAAGACCTCGATCTCGTGAACCACCGAGGCGCCCTCGGGGTCGTCGCAGCGCAACAGGGTCGGCGGCACGAAGGCGCTTTTGTCCGGATCGGCGTCAACCGGCGCGAAGGCACCGCCACCGACCACGGTCCGGGCCTCGCGGCCGAGGGTGGCGATGCCGTCGAGCACGCCCTGCTGCTGGCCTTTGTCGACGATGGGACCCATGGTCACGCTCTCGTTGCGCGGGTCGCCCACGACGGTCTTGGCCAGCCGCGCTTCCAGCGCGCCGGCGACGTCGTCGAGCAGCGCGCGCGGCACGAAGGCGCGGCGGATGGCCGTGCATTTCTGGCCGGCCTTGATGGTCATCTCACGGGCGACCTCGCGCACGAACAGGTCGAACTCTGGCGAGCCGGCCTTGGCGTCAGGGCCGAGCATGCTGGTGTTCAGGCTGTCCGCCTCGGCGTTGAAACGCACCGACTTCCTGATGACGGCCGGGTTCGAGCGCAGCAGGCTGGCGGTGTCCGCCGAACCGGTGAAGGCGACGGCGTCGCGCCGGTCGACATGGTCGAGCAGGTCGCGGGCGCTGCCGCAGATCAGGTTGAGCGCGCCCTCGGGCACGGTGCCCGCGGCGATCACGTCCTTGACCATCTCGTAGGAGAGCAGGGCGGTCGCGGTCGCCGGCTTGGCGAGCACCGGCACGCCCGACAGGAACGCGCAGGCGACCTTCTCCCAAAGGCCCCAGGACGGGAAGTTGAAGGCGTTGATGTGCACCGCGACGCCCTGGATCGGCACGCGGATGTGGATCGCCTGGAAGGTGTCGTCCTTGCCGAACCGCTCGAAGCCGCCGTCGCGCAGATAGTGGGCGTCGCCCAGCCCCTTGCCGATGGCGCCATAGTATTTGAGCGTGCCTGACCCGCCGTCGATGTCGATCGCGGCGTCGAGCTTGGTGTTGCCCGAGTTGGCCTGGGCGATCTCGAAATAGCGGTCGCGGTTGGCGATCAGGGTCTCGGCGATGCTGCCGAGCAGCGCGGCGCGCTCGCCGTAACTCATGGCGCGCAGGGCGGGTCCGCCTTTGGTCCGCGCATGGTCGAGCGCGGCGGCCATGTCGATGCCTTCGGTCGAGGCGTGGGCGATGATCTCGCCCTTGACCGGATCGACCAGCGCGGCGCCGTCGCCCGCGCCTTCGGTCCAGCCGCCGGAAACGTAGTTCTGAAGCTTCATGACCGTGTCCCCCTTGTCGGGCGCGGTCCTTCCGGCGCCGGGTGCCGGCGGATCGCGCTGCTTGGCTTGTCGCTAAATCCGGCCGGTTTCAGGCCTGCGGAACGCGCCGTTCAGGCGGCGATTTCGCAGGCCTTCTTAAAATTTTCGATCCACGCTTTCACCCACTCGACGCCGTCCTCTTCCGGGATCGTGCCCGAACTGGCGTCGTGGGCGAACATGTCGCCGACGCGCTTGGCGCCGCAGCCGGTCAGTGCCTCGTCGAACTTCTTGCCGCCGAAATTGAAGGTGTCGGCATAGGTCATGTCGCCGAGGGAGAAGATGCCGTAGGTCACGTTGGCGAGGTCGGGCTTCTGCTCGAGGAGACCCTCGTAGAGGGCGAGGCCGTTGTCCGGCACGTCGCCCTGACCGTAGGTCGAGGTGACGATCAGGAACACGCCGCCGTCCGCGAACACCGACGCGTCGAGGTCGTCCATCGCCAGGACTTCGGCCTCGTGCCCGGCGTCGGACAGCGCGTCGCTCATCTCGTCGGCCACCATTTCGGCCGTGCCGGTCATCGTTCCCACAAGGATCTTGAGTTCCACAGAACCCCTCCCGTTCTCAATTCCGCTGTCAGGATGGAAGGAACATAGTGCAGACGCCGCTTGCAAACAAGCAATATATTGCATAATGTACCGGATCGCTGAGGTTTGGTTCCTATTGGATTCCGTGGCATGACGCAACGCTTGATCGACACCGAACTGCCACGTCCGAGCCGGTCCGGCGGGGACGGGGGCAGGCGCGCGCCCTGCGCGGCCGAACTGCATCAGGATTATCTGAAGGTGCTGGGCGACCGGGTGCGCGGCGCCCGCGCCAGGCGGGGCATGTCGCGCAAGATCCTCGCCCGGGATTCGGGCGTGTCCGAGCGCTATCTGGCCCAGCTCGAAACCGGCCAGGGCAATATCTCCATCGGCCTGCTGCGCCAGGTCGCCCAGGCGATGAGCGTTCCCGTGTCCGACCTCGTCCGCGAGGGCGCGGATCGGCCCATAGAGCTCACCCTGTTGGTCCAGCGGCTGGAGCGGCTGACGCCGGAGGACCTGGCCGAGGCCAACCGCCTGCTGACCGCCCGGTTCCGCATGGACGGCGCGGCGGGCCGGCATGACCGGGTTGCCCTGATCGGCTTGCGGGGCGCTGGAAAGACCACCATCGGCCGGGCGCTTGCCGCCGACCTCGACGTGCCGTTCGTCGAGATGGCCGAGGAGATCGAGGCGGTGTCGGGCATGAGCCTCGACAAGATCTTCGACCTGTCCGGGCAGGCCGGCTATCGCCGCTACGAGAAACGGGCGCTCGAACAGGTGCTCAACAACTATCCCCGGTCGGTTATCGCCACCGGCGGCAGCATCGTCTCCGAACCGGAGACTTACGACCTCTTGCTCAATGCCTGCTTCACGGTGTGGGTCAAGGCCTCGCCCGAGGACCATATGAACCGTGTCGTCGCCCAGGGCGACATGCGGCCGATGGCGGGCAACCGCGAGGCGATGGACGACCTGCGCCGGATCCTCGCCAACCGTGAACAGCTCTATTCCAAGGCCGATGCGGTCGTCGAAACCACGGGCCGGACCGTCGACGAGGCGGTTTCCGATGTGCGCCGGACCGTCGCCGCAGCACGGGAATCGGAGCCGGCAGCAGCGAAATAGTGCTTGCCAATCCGATTTTATGCATTATATTGCAGAAAAGGTTGCCAAACACACTGGCGCCGCTGGCGTCTTAGGAGGAGTAGCCCGATGTCCGAGAATATCGTCGTCTATGACCGCGATCCGGAGTCCTACAAGCATTGGAAGGTCGACTACGACGGTCCGGTCGCGCGGCTGTCGCTCGATGTCGACGAGGATGGCGGGCTCAAGCCCGGCTACAAGCTCAAGCTCAATTCCTACGACCTCGGCGTCGACATGGAGTTGCATGACGCCCTTCAGCGCGTCCGCTTCGAGCATCCGGAGGTCAAGGTTGTCGTCGTGACCAGCGCCAAGGACCGCATCTTCTGCGCCGGCGCCAACATCAACATGCTGTCGACCTCGAGCCACGGCTGGAAGGTCAACTTCTGCAAGTTCACCAACGAGACCCGCAACGGGCTCGAGGACCTGTCGAAGAATTCCGGCATCCGATCGATTGCCGCGGTAAACGGCGCCTGCGCAGGTGGCGGCTACGAGATGGCGCTGGCCTGCGACGAGATCCTGATGGTCAACGACCGCTCGTCGACGGTGAGCCTGCCCGAGGTGCCTCTGCTCGGCGTGCTGCCCGGCACCGGCGGGCTGACCCGCGTCACCGACAAGCGCAAGGTCCGCCGCGACCTGGCCGACGTCTTCTGCACCACCTCGGACGGCGTCCGCGCCGACCGCGCCAAGGAGTGGAAGCTGATCGACGACTACGCCGCGCCGGCGGAGTTCGAGGCGATGATCGCCAAGCGGGTCGAGGAACTGGCCGGCCAGTCCGACCGTCCCGCCGACGCCAAGGGTGTCAAGCTGCCGCCTCTGGAGCGGACCATCGACGACGACGGCTATCACTACAAATATGTCGACGTCGTCCTCAATTCCGCCGACCGGACCGCGACCATCACGGTCAAGGCGCCGGAGGGCGACGAGCCGTCCGACGCCAAGGCGATCCACGACAAGGGCGCCGACTGGTGGGCCCTGCGCATGGCGCGCGAGCTCGACGACGCGATCCTGATGCTGCGGACCAACAACACCGAGCTCGGCCTTTGGATCCTCAAGACTGCGGGTGACGCCGACAAGGTGCTCGCCGTCGACACGTCGCTGATCGACAACGCGGACGACTGGTTCGTGCGCGAGACCACGAATTTCCTGCGCCGCACCCTCGGCCGGCTGGACGTGTCGTCGCGCTCGCTCTTCGCCATCGTCGACGAGGGCTCGTGCTTCACCGGCATCCTCGCCGAGCTTCTGCTCGCCGCCGACCGGTCCTTCATGCTCGATCACCAGGAAGAGCCGGAGACATCGCCGGCGGTCATCCTCGACGACACCAATTTCGGCCTGTTCCCCATGCCGAACGGCGTCTCTCGCATCGAGGCGCATTTCCAGGAGGACACGGCCGCGGTCGAGGCCGCCAAGGCCAGGAAGGGCGAGACACTGAGCCCGGCCGAGACGTCCGAGCTCGGGCTCGTGACCTACGCCCCGGACGACCTGGACTGGGAGGACGAGGTCCGCATCGCCATCGAGGAGCGCACCAGCATGTCGCCGGACGCGCTGACCGGCATGGAGGCGAGCCTTCGCTTCGGCGGCAAGGAGACGATGGAGACCAAGGTCTTTGGCCGGCTGACGGCCTGGCAGAACTGGATCTTCATCCGCCCCAACGCCGTCGGCGACCAGGGAGCGCTCAAGCTCTACGGCACCGGCAGCAAGCCGAGCTTCAAGTGGGAGCGCGTCTGACCGACGCCGCCGCTCCGCCCGCGAAGACTGCATTCAAACGAGAGGTACTGACCCCATGGGTATCGACTATTCCCAGAAGATCCCGAACAACGTCGATCTGTCGAGCGACCGCCAGCTCCAGCGCGCGCTGGAGAAGTGGCAGCCCCATTTCATCGACTGGTGGAAGGAAATGGGCCCGGAAGGCTTCCAGCAGAAGGACGTCTACCTGCGCACCGCCACCTCGGTCGACGCCAAGGGCTGGGCGAGCTACGGCATGGTCCAGATGCCTGAATACCGCTGGGGCATCTTCCTCGCCGACCAGGTCGAGGACCGCCGCATCGGCTTCGGCGATCACATGGGCGAGCCGGTCTGGCAGCAGGTTCCGGGCGAGCACCGCTCCGACCTGCGCCGCCTGATCGTGACCCAGGGCGACACCGAGCCCGCCTCGGTCGAGCAGCAGCGGCTTCTGGGCACCAACTGCCCGTCGCTCTACGACATGCGCAACCTGTTCCAGGTCAACGTCGAGGAGGGCCGCCACCTGTGGGCGATGGTCTACCTGCTGCAGGCCTATTTCGGGCGCGACGGCCGCGAGGAGGCCGAAGAGCTGCTGGTGCGCCACTCGGGCGACGTCAACAACCCGCGCATCCTGTCGACCTTCAACGAGCCGATCGACGACTGGATGTCCTTCTTCTCGTTCACCTACTTCACCGACCGCGACGGCAAGTTCCAGCTCAAGATGCTGGCCGAGAGCGCCTTCGATCCGCTGTCGCGGACCTGCCGCTTCATGCTGACCGAGGAAGCCCACCACATGTTCGTGGGCGAGACCGGTCTGGGCCGCGTCATCAAGCGGGCCTGCGAGGTGATGAACGAGCTCAAGACCGACGATCCGGCCCGTGTCCGCGACCATGGCGCGATCGACCTGCCGCTGGTTCAGAAATATCTGAACTTCTGGTACTCGTCCTCGCTCGACCTGTTCGGCGCGGACAAGTCGACCAACGCCGCGGCCTATTTCGCCACCGGCATCAAGGGCCGTCCGGACGAGGACAAGTTCGAGGATCACGTCGAGGCGGATACCGAGTATGCGATCGAGGAGCCCGACGCGGACGGCAAGGGCATCCATCAGCTCAAGGTTCCGACCCGCAACGCGATGAACCTGATCGCGCGGCGCGGCTATTCGAAGGACTGCGAGATCGGCCTGACCCGCTGGAACCGGGCGATCAAGAAGGCCGGCATCGACTTCGAGCTGACCCTGCCCAGCGAGCGTTTCCGCCGGTCGGTGGGTCCGTTCGCCGACTTCGCGATGAACCCGCAGGGCCAACCGATCAGCCGGGATGAATATGACAAGAACATCTACGACTGGATCCCGTCGCCTTCCGACAAGGCCTTCGTCAAGAGCCTGATGCGCCAGGTGGTCGAGCCCGGCAAGATGGCCGGCTGGCTCGCGCCGCCGGACCGCGGCATCAACAACCAGCCTGTCGACTACGAGTATGTGAGGCTCTAGTCAGATCCGGTAGTGCGGACGCTTGAAGCGGCCCGGGCCCTTTGGTCCGGGCCGTTTTCTATCGGCCGCAGCGCTTGCCGCAATCGGGCCGCGGCGTTGGCCGCAGCCTGGGCCGGGGCGGGCTGCCGGACAACAGCGCCGCGAAACTGTGGCGCGGCGGATTGCCGGTGCGCCGCAAATGCTCGCTCGCCGCGTTGGCGACGGCGACGAAGGTGTCGATGTAGATCGACCGCCCGACCGGGTGGTTACGCAGCCGCCAGCGGTTCGCCGGGCTGGGATCGCGATAGAGCGCCCCGGCGTTATAGGCGGCGGCGACCAGCGGCGGGTCGAAGCCCGTCGTCCGGTACTGTCGGTCGAGATAGACGGCGATCGCGTCGATGGCGTTGCGCGGGGTCAGCAGCCAGGCTCGGTCGATAGACCGGTCCTTCATGATCGCGCGCGCCGTGCTCAACAGCATCTGGCCCAGTCCGATCGAAACCCGGGACGGGGTGCGGGCGTCGCTGACGTATCGGGAATAGGTGTTGATCGTCCCGCGGCGGCCGCCGGATTCGTTGACGATGACGGTCACGATCAGCTCGGCCGGAACATTGTGCCGGGCCGCCGCCTCCGTGATCAGCGGGCCGAAGTCCCGCCAGACCCGGGGAATCCACCGCCTGCGATGCCGGGCGACGCGGCTCACCGGCAGGACCCCGGAGCAGAGCGCCACGCCGCGGTCGGTCAGCCGCCAGATCACGCTGTTGCCGTGACGGTGCCAGTGCGCGCGCCGGCGCAGCTCGGCCGCGCGGGTGCGCCACAACAGGCCGGTGGGTACGGGCAGTTTGACGGAAGCGCAGGGTTGCTCGGCGGCGGGCGCCGCAGCGGGCAGCGCTATTGCGGCACAGAGAACAAGGGGCGCCGCCTGGAAGTGTCGGCGCAGTCCGACAAAAAGGGAATGCATACCGTACGCTGCATGCTGGAGCCGGGGGTGCGCTTATGGTCGATGATCGAACTCGACGCAACGCCCATCTTGTGGCCCCTGGGCAGCCGATACATGATCAGGCCACCGGATTTGAGCGCCCAGGACGTGGGAATCTTCGCCGCCACCAGGGTCTTGGGCGGCCCGTGGAAGACCGTCGCAAAGCTGTGGGCCGGCCGGTCGTCGCGGCTGGCGAGGTAGCGAATCGCCTCGTTCGTGACCAGCACCACATGGTCGATGTAGATGCCGTGGCCGAGCGGGTAGTTGCGCAGCCGCCAGCGGTTGCCCTTGCTGTCGTCGTGATAGATGCCGCCCGAATTGTAGGCGGCCGCGGCCCGCACCGGGTCGAAGCCGGACAGCCGGTAATGGCGGTCGAGATAAAGGCCGATCATGCGGATCGAGTTGGAGGGGTCGGTGAGCCAGTCCCGGTCGATCGCGTCGTCCTTGAGCATGTAGCGCGCGGTGCTGATCAGCGTTGCGCCCAGGCCGACCGAAATCCGGTGGGGTGTCTTGGCGTCGCTGACATAACCGCGATACTTCTGGTGCGCCTTGGGTTTCAGGCCGCTCTCGTTGACCATCACGGCGATGATGAGCTCGGCCGGAACGCGATAGTGGGCGGCGGCGGCACGGATCAGGGGGGCGTAACGGTCCCAGGCCTCCGCGACCAGCTCCAGCCGGTAGCGCTCGTGCGCCTTGATCGTCAGGCGCTGGCCGCACAGCACAACGCCGCGCCCGGTCAGCCGCCAGCGCACGCTGTTGCGATAGGCATGCCAACCGGTCTGGCGACGCATTTCCCGGACCCGCATCGCCCAACTGCTTGCGGTCGGCGCCGCCACCTTGTGGCTTTCACATTGCGCGTAGGCTGTCCCCGCGACGGGCACAAGAAAGATCGCCGCGATCGCTCGGGCAGCGCCACGCTTTACCATTTTTGCCGTCAACCGCGCCTACTCCCTCGGTCAGTTTTTGTCTTAAGGCGTCGGCATATGGAAAATACTCTAGCGGCGATCGCCCGGAATGGCAAACCGCAGGTGTACAGACCTGTCTGCAAGGACGGGCGGGCCGGGCGGCGGGATCAGAAGCCCGCGCCGGGCTCGGCCAGATACTCCTCCTCTTCCGGGGTATTCCGGCGGCCGAGAATCGCGTTGCGGTGGGGAAAGCGGCCGAAGCGCCGGATCACGTCCCGGTGGGCGAGCGCGAACTTGACGTAGTTGCTTCCGGGGCAGCGCTCGCGCACCAGCGCGACACAGCGGTCCTGGTCCTCGATCCGTTCGGAATGCTCGAGCGGCAGGTAATAGAACAGCCGGTGGTCGATGTCCTCGAAGGTCAGGTCGTGGCCCCGCCCGATTGCCGTTTCGGCGGCCGCCCGGGCCTTGTCGTCGGTGGCGAAGGCGCGCGGGGTGCCGCGGTACATGTTCCGCGGGAACTGGTCGAGGCAGAGGATCAGCGCAAGCGCGCCCTCTGGCGTGCGCTCCCAGTCCGCGAGCTTGCCGGCGGCGGCCTGCGCGTGGACGGCCCCGAATCGCCGGGTCACCTCGGCATCGAAGGCGTCGTCCTTGTCCCACCAGCGCGGGCGGGTCTGCTCGCTGAACCAGAAGCCGAGCACGTCATCGATCATCGTCAAGGGTGTTACCTCCGGGGCTGGGCAGATCGGGCTGGCAGGCGGACGGGCGGCCACTGGACAGCCCAAACCTTATGTGATGTAACCCGCTTCAATCCGACTTAAAAGCCAAGCGGCCCCTGAATTCCAGCCGCACCGCGCAGATCCCTGACGGTGCGGCGGCCGAGGCTCCTCACATCTGCATGCTCGGGAGATCGTTCGTCATGTCCGTTACCGGTACGCGCGACAGCTTCAATGCCATCCGCACGCTCGACGTCGACGGCAAGGCCTATCGCTATTACAGCCTCGCCTCCGCCGCCGAGAACGGCCTCGGCGACGTGTCCAGGCTGCCCTTCTCGCTGAAGGTGCTGCTGGAGAATCTCCTGCGCTGGGAGGACGACCGCACGGTCAGCGCCGACGACGTCCGGGCCGCGGCGGCATGGCTGAACAGCCGGTCGAGCAGCGCCGAGATCGCCTACCGCCCCGCCCGGGTGCTGATGCAGGACTTCACCGGCGTTCCCGCCGTGGTCGACCTGGCCGCGATGCGCGACGCGATGGTCGCGATGGGCGGCGATCCCAGAAAGATCAACCCGCTGGTGCCGGTCGACCTGGTGATCGACCACTCGGTGATGATCGACTATTTCGGCACCCACGAGGCTTTCGCCAAGAATGTCGAGATGGAATACCAGCGCAATCAGGAGCGCTACGAGTTCCTGCGCTGGGGCGCCACCGCGTTCGACAATTTCCGCGTGGTCCCGCCGGGCACCGGCATCTGCCACCAGGTCAATCTCGAATATCTCGCCCAGGTGGTCTGGACCGCCGACGACAAGGGCGAGACCTGGGCCTATCCCGACACGCTGGTCGGCACCGACAGCCACACGACCATGGTCAACGGCCTGTCCGTATTGGGCTGGGGCGTCGGCGGCATCGAGGCCGAGGCCGCGATGCTCGGCCAGCCCATCTCCATGCTCATCCCGCAGGTGGTCGGCTTCCGGCTGACCGGCAACCTGCCCGAGGGCGCGACCGCGACCGACCTGGTGCTCACCGTCACCCAGATGCTCCGCGCCAAGGGCGTTGTCGGCAAGTTCGTCGAATTCTTCGGCGCCGGCCTCGACAACCTGAGCCTCGCCGACCAGGCGACCATCGCCAACATGGCGCCCGAATACGGCGCGACCTGCGGCTTCTTTCCGGTCGACCAGTCGACCCTCGACTATCTCGCCTTCACCGGCCGCGAGCCGGCGCGGGTCGCCCTGGTCGAGGCCTACGCCAAGGCCCAGGGACTGTGGCGCGACGCCTCGACCCCGGACCCGGTCTTCACCGAGACGATGGAACTCGACCTCGGCGCGGTCGTGCCGTCGATGGCCGGGCCGAAGCGGCCCCAGGACCGGATCGAGCTGACCGAGGCCGGACGCGCCTTCGAGATCGTGCTGTCCGAGACGCGGCACACCCATGTGCCCGGCCCCGAGGCCGACATGACCGACGAGGGCGGCCCCGCCCCGGACATCGACCATTCGGTCCCGGTCGAGGGCGCCGACTACCGGCTCGAGGACGGCGCGGTCGTGATCGCGGCGATCACCAGCTGCACCAACACCTCCAACCCGAGCGTTCTGGTCGCCGCCGGCCTGGTGGCGCGCAACGCCCGGGCCAAGGGGCTCACCGTCAAGCCGTGGGTCAAGACCTCGCTCGCCCCGGGCAGCCAGGTCGTCTCCGACTATCTGGAGGCCGCCGGCCTGCAGGAGGATCTCGACGCGCTCGGCTTCGACGTCGTCGGCTACGGCTGCACCACCTGTATCGGCAACTCCGGCCCGCTGCCGACGCCGATCCACGACGCGATCGAGAAGGGCGACCTCACCGTCGCCGCGGTCCTGTCCGGCAACCGCAACTTCGAGGGCCGCGTCCACGCGTTGACCAAGGCCAACTATCTCGCCTCGCCGCCGCTGGTCGTCGCCTATGCGCTGGCCGGCACCATGCGGACCGACCTGATCACCCAGCCGCTGGGCGAGGACCGGGACGGCAACCCCGTCTTCCTCAAGGACATCTGGCCGTCGAACAAGGACATCGAGGCGACCATCCAGTCGGCGCTCACGCCCGAGATGTTCCGCGACCGCTACGCCAACGTGTTCGAGGGCGACGCCATGTGGCAGGGGATCAAGACCTCGACCGGGCTGACCTACGACTGGTCCGACAGCTCGACCTATGTCCAGAACCCGCCCTATTTCGTCGACATGGGCGCCGAGCCCGGCGCGGTCGACGACGTGCGCGGCGCCCGGGTGCTGGCCCTGCTCGGCGACTCGGTGACCACCGACCACATCTCCCCGGCCGGCTCGATCAAGAGCGACAGCCCGGCGGGCGAGTATCTCATCAGCCACCAGGTCCGCCCGACGGAGTTCAACTCCTACGGCGCCCGGCGCGGCAATCACCAGGTGATGATGCGCGGCACCTTCGCCAACATCCGCATCCGCAACCAGATGGTGCCGGACATCGAGGGCGGCTACACCAAATACGTTCCCGACGGCGAGCCGATGCCGATCTACGACGCGGCGATGAAATACGCCGCCGACGACACCCCGCTGGTGGTCATCGCCGGCAAGGAATACGGCACCGGCTCGTCGCGCGACTGGGCGGCCAAGGGCACCACGCTGCTCGGCGTCCGCGCCGTCATCACCGAGAGCTTCGAGCGCATCCACCGCTCCAACCTGGTCGGCATGGGCGTCCTCCCGTTGGTCTTCAAGGACGGCCAGACCCGCGAGAGCCTCGGCCTCGACGGCTCGGAGACGATCGACCTGACCGGCATCGCCGGCGGCATCACGCCGGGCATGGACGTCGACTGCACCATCACCCGCGCCGACGGCTCCAAGCAGGAGATCAAGCTGCTGTGCCGGATCGATACCCTCGACGAGGTGGAGTATTACCGCAACGGCGGCATCCTCCACTACGTGCTGCGGAACATGGCGGTGGCGGGGTAGCCGCTCCCGTCTCGCCGGGCCACCCGGGGCGCTAGACGACCTCGAACACGTCGAGGATCACCGCGTCGGGATCGCGCCGGCCGGTGCCCAGGGCGAGCACGCCGTTGAGCCAGGCGTGGGGGCCCGGCGGGGCCTCGAACATCATCGCCTCGCGAAAGTAATAGTCGCCGGGGTCGACGTCCTCGCCCGCCGCGAGCCGCCGCATCACGTCGGCGGGGCCGTGGCGGAGGCCAAGCCCCTTCATGTAGACGATGGCGCCGTCGTCGCACGCGAGCGTCACCCGGACGTCGAGTTCGGCCACGCCGTCGGCGCGCATCAACTGGCAGTCCGACCCGCCCGCCAGCAGCCGCCCGCGCAGCCGCTCGCCCTCGAAGGTCCCGCCCGTGACGGGAATGAACCGGCGGTCCCCGAGCGGACCGTCCGGGGTCACCTGGGGCTCGGCGACCTCGGCATGGATGCGGAACAGCGGCCTCATCTCGATCACGGCCGCGCCTCCCGCTCCTGGGCCGGGCGGCCCGCCGGCGCCGCCGCGCCGC
>CAMYMQ010000166.1 GCA_947259335.1 uncultured Alphaproteobacteria bacterium
CCCCGACAGCCCGGTCGCCGGCGCGGCCGCGCAAGCCGGCAAAGCCGGGTGGTCGTGGCCAGGGTCGAGATGAAGACCGTCGGCAACCGGGTCGCCGCCGTCGGGACCGGACGGGCCTTCCGCAGCCTGACCCTGTCAGCCGATGTGTCGGGCGTCGTGGAATCGGTCAACATCGTGCCCGGGCAGAAAGTGGACGCCGGGACCGCGCTGGTCGTTCTGGAAAGCGCCGCCCAGCGCATCGCGGTGAAGCTCGCGCAGGTCAATGTCGACGAAGCCGCCGCCGCCGTGAAACGGTACCAGACGCTCGAATCGCGCAACGTCGCCTCGAGCGTGCAGCTCGAGCAGGCGAAAACCAAACTCGCCCAGGCGAAAGCGGAACTGGAATCCAAGCAATACGATCTGGCCCGCCGGACAATCTCCGCGCCCTTCGCCGGCGTCGTCGGCATCACCAGGCTGACCAAGGGCGACTACATCAAGGAAGGCACCGCGATCGCCACCATCGACGACACGTCGAAGCTGATCGTGGATTTCGTCGTCTCCGAGACCTTCGCCTCGCAGATCAAGCTGGGCCAGGGCGTCCGGGCGCTGAGCCCGTCGGTCCTGGGGGTCGTGTTCCAGGGAACCGTGTCGGCCAAGGACAGCCGGATCGACATCGCCTCGCGCACGCTGAGGGTGGAGGCCACCCTGCCCAACGCGGAGAACCGGCTGATCCCGGGCATGACCTTCTCGGTCAGCATCCGCATCGAGGGCGCCAAGCTGCCGACCGTCCCGAACCTCGCGGTCCGCTGGGACCGGAACGGCGCCCATGTCTGGGTCGTCGACCCGAAGACCCAGACCGCCCGGAGGGTCGCGGTGCGGATACGAAGCCGCACGGCGCGGGCGGCGTCGGTCGAAGGCAAGCTCGCCGAAGGCGACCAGGTGGTTACCGAGGGCCTCGAGAGCCTGCGCCCCGGCGCCAAGGTGACCGTTGTCCAGGGCGGCTAGGCCGCCGCGGTCCCGGCGCGAGGCCACGCGATGAACGACACCCCACCCCGGACGGGCGCGGACAACGGCGCCGGCCGCACCGAAGGGCCGCGCCCGGCCGCCGGCGGCATGACGGCTCTGTTCATCCGGCGCCCGGTCTTCGCCTTCGTCATGAACCTGCTGATCGTGATCGCCGGTCTCGCCGCGCTCAACGGCGTCGAGGTGCGCGAACTGCCCGACGTCGACCGCCCGGTGGTGACGATCCGGACCGCCTATGAAGGCGCGACCCCGGAGACGATCGACGCGCGCATCACCAGCGTGATCGAGAGCGCCATCGCCCGGGTCCAGGGGGTGAACTCGATCTCGTCCCAGTCGCGCTTCGGGTCGAGCCGGATCACCATCGAGTTCTCGTCCTCGACCAATCTGGACGTCGCGGTCAGCGACGTGCGCAATGCCGTGGCCGGCATCACCCGCCGGCTGCCCGAGGGCATCGAGGCGCCGACCGTGGTCAAGGCCGACGACGACGATTCGCCGGTCATCCGGCTCGCGGTGTCGTCGCGCACCCAGAGCATCGAGCAACTCACCAAGCTGGTCGAGGACCAGATCCTGGACAAGCTGGCGGCGGTCGACGGTGTCGCCGACGCATCGGCCTACGGGCTGCGGGCGCCGGTGATCCGGGTCTCGGTCAACCAGGTCGCCCTGGCCAGCCGCGGCCTGACCATGCAGGACGTGGTCACCGCCCTGTCGCGCGCGTCGCTGGACGTGCCGGCGGGCACGCTCGAGAACCGGACCCAGTCGCTGCTGGTGCGGACCGAGGCGCCGGTGACCAAGGCCGAGGAAGTCGCCGCCCTCTTCATCAACGACGTGACCCGCGTGTCCGACGTCGCCCGGGTCCGGGCCTCGGTCGAGACCGCGACCTCGCTGACGCGGATCGACGGCGGCGTCGGCATCGGCATCGGCATCGTCCGTCAGGCGCAGTCGAACACCCTGTCGATCTCCCGGCGCGTGCGCGAGGTCGTCGCCGACATCCAGCGAACCCTGCCCAAGGGCACGACCATCTCGGTCACGTCGGACGACGGCGTCTTCATCCAGGGCGCGATGGACGAGGTGATCTCGACCCTGATCCTGTCGACCATCATCGTCATCCTGATCATCTTCCTGTTCCTCGGGTCGGCGCGCGCTACCCTGATCCCGGCCATCGCGATCCCCATCTCGATCGTGGGCACCATCGCGGGCATCTGGCTCGCCGGCTTCTCGGTCAACATCCTCACCCTGCTCGCGCTGGTGCTGGCGACCGGCATCGTGGTCGACGACGCCATCGTGGTCATGGAGAACATCCAGCGCCATCGGTCGTTCGGCCTGGGCCGGCGCGCGGCCGCCGTGGTCGGCACGCGGGAGATCTTCTTCGCGGTGATCTCGACGACGGTGACCCTCGCCGCCGTGTTCATCCCGATCTCCTTCCTGCCCGGCACCGCGGGCGGGCTGTTCGCGGAATTCGGTTTCGTCCTCGCCTTCGCGGTGACGATATCCTCCTTCGTGGCGCTGTCGCTCTGCCCGGTGCTGGCGACCCGCTTGATGAAGGCCGCGCCCGACGCCACGCCCGCGAAGAGCCGCAATCCGATCGGCCGTGCCTGGACGGGGGTGGGCGCCGCCGCGGCGCATTTCTACGATCGCAGCCTGGGCCTGTGCCTGCGGTTCCGATTCGTCACCATCCTCGCCGCGCTGGCCTTCGCGGCCGGCGCCTATGTCCTCTATCTCGCGCTGCCCCAGGAGCTGACCCCGACCGAGGACCGCGGGGTGATGCTGGTCGTCGCCCAGGGGCCCCAGGGCGTGAACCTCAGCTACATGTCCGCCCAGGTGAAGAAGGCGGAGGTGATCCTGCAGGACTATGTGAAGAGCGGCGAGGTGACCAACGTGCTGTCGCTGGTCGGCCGCGGATCGACCAACCGGGCGTTCATCATCGTCAGGCTCGCCGACTGGGGCAACCGCAAGCGCAGCCAGCAGCAGATCCAGGCCGAGCTGCGGCGCAAATTCGTTTCCATCCCGGCGCTGCGCATCTCCACCCGCTCACCCAACAGCCTGGGCATCCGCGGCGCCGGCGACGGGTTGAGCTTCGCGCTCGTCGGCGACGACTACGCCAAGATGGCGGCGGCCTCCGAGAAGCTGGTCCAGGCGCTGTCGGACAACCCCAACTTCACCTTCGTGCGGCCGCGCTACGACACGACCCAGCCGCAGATCAACGTCCGCATCGACCGGTCGGCGGCGAAGAAGCTCGGCATCCCCATCGACGCCATATCGACCCTGGTCCGCACGATGGTCGACGAGTACACCGCCGCCCAGCTCTTCGTCGGCGACGAAATCGTCGACATCAAGCTGACCGCGGGCGCGCGTCCGATCAACGATCCCGGCGACGTCGAGAACCTGTTCATCAAGGCCAAGGACGGGAAGATCATCCCGCTGTCCTCGGTGGTGTCGGTCAAGGAAGTCGCCGTCGCCCCGAGCCTGGGGCGCGAGGGTCAGCGCCGGGCGATCCCGATCCAGGCGAGCCTCGCGGAAGGCTATCCCCTGTCACGGGCCGTCGCCGACATGCGCGCGATCGCGGCCGAGGTGCTGCCGGCTGGGATGAACACGCTCCTGCTCGGCGAGGCGGCGACCCTGCGCGACAGCACCCAGGGCGCCTACATGGTGTTCATCTTCGCCATCGTGATCGTGCTGCTGGTGCTGGCCGCCCAGTTCGAGAGCCTGATCAGCGCGGCGATCATCATGGTCACGGTGCCGTTCGGCATCGCCGCCGCGGTCTATGCCGTGCTGCTGACCGGCGGCTCGGTGAACTACTACAGCCAGATCGGGCTGGTGCTGCTGGTCGGCATCATGGCCAAGAACGGCATCATGATCGTCGAGTTCGCCAACCAGCTCCGCGACCGGGGCCTGGAGGTCGGCGAGGCGGTCCGCGAGGCCGCGCGCATCCGGCTGCGCCCGGTGATGATGACCATGGTCTCGACTGTGCTCGGCGGCCTGCCCCTGGTCCTCGCCTTCGGCGCCGGCGCCGAGGCGCGCGAGGCCCTGGGCTGGATCGTCGTCGGCGGCCTCGGCTTCGCGACCCTGTTCACGCTCTACCTGACCCCGGTCGTCTTCTCGCTGCTCGCCGGCTTCTCCAAGCCCCGCGCCCAGGAGCAGGCCGAACTGGAGGCCGAACTGTCCAGCGTGACGTCGATCGAGGGCCAGCCCGGCGACCTGCCGCCCGACGCGCACCC
>CAMYMQ010000167.1 GCA_947259335.1 uncultured Alphaproteobacteria bacterium
GACTGAAGCAGGTCGTGGGCCGTCTGCTTGGCGCTGTCGGGGGCATAGCCCGCGGCGCGCGCGGCGGCGGCGCCGTTGCCACACGCGGCATAGTGGCGGGCGAAGGCTTCCTGTCTTGGGGTGAGCGCGGGCGCGGCGTCAGGGCCGGACGAAACTGTGGGGGCGGTGGTGGTCATGGTCGGGCTCATCTGTTTGAACAAAAAGTGTACAAACAGATGGTGTGCCCGGTGGCCAGATCAAGAATAAAAGCCTATTTTCCGGCCCGGTAGGGAATTTCAGGGCGCCAGGACGGGGGTTGAAGGTCCGGCGCGTGTGAGCGTGGCTCGTATCCCGGCGTTCGCCTGGACCTGGACCGGCGCTGTCGTTCGCGAGGGGTACCGTCAGGTTGCCGGCCATGGGCGGCCGGCAGATGAAAGGGGCCCTATCGTTGCCCGCCGCCCGCCCCTTCCGCGGCCTCGGCCAGGCGCCTCAGGATCTCGGGCATGGTCTCGGTCGGCAGCAGCGCCTTGTGGAACTCGCAGTTCTGATCCTTGAAATCGAGGAGGATCGCGGCGCCGTCTTCCGTCGGGGCGATGGTCGTGATGCTGGCCAGGGTCACGGCGGGCTTTTCCATCGACGGTCCTCATGTTGGGGGTGGGTGATCGGAATTCCACGACGGCGCGACGACCGGCGGACCCAGAGCGCCGCGCCGTGCCGCGTCTGCAAGCTGGCCGCCGGTCGATGGCCCACCTATCGAGGGGCCGCCTGTCGAGACGCTCCCGGCTTCCTATCGCCACCCGCCCCGCGCCGCCGCCGGGGGCTCGCCCGCGTCCTCGCCGAGTGGACGGGCCACGGACGGCAGGATGACGCGAATCGTGGTGCCCTTGCCCGGCTTGCTGTCGATCGTCAGGCGGCCGCCGTGCAGCTCGGCGAGCCGCTGGGCGATCGGCAGGCCCAATCCGGTGCCCTTTTCGCTCGGCACCCCGTTCTGGGCGATCCGGCCGAAGGGCTGCAGGGCGACCTCGATGTCCTCGGCCGACATGCCGATGCCGGTGTCGGTCACCGCGAACACGATCTCCCGGCGCGACGCGGGGGCGACCCGTACCGTCACCGTGCCGCCGCCGGGTGTGAACTTGACCGCGTTGGTCATCAGGTTGAGCAGGATCTGGCGCAGCGCGCGCTGGTCGGCGAACACCGTGGCGTCCGGTCCGGCTTCCAGCGACAGCTTCACGCCGCCCGCCTCGGCCTTGATCGAAACGATCTCCACGCACGACCGCGCGAGTGCCCCCGCGTCGAGCAACTCCGGCGCGATGTCGTGGCGGCCGGCCTCGATCCGGGAGAGGTCGAGAATGTCGTCGATGATGTCCAGCAGCACGTGGGCGCTGTCGTATATATGATCGACATACTCGCGGTAGCGCGGCGTCTCGATCGGCCCGAGCACTTGGTTCTTCATCACGTCGGAGAAGCCGATGATGGCGTTCAGCGGGGTGCGCAGGTCGTGGCTGGCCGAGGCCAGCCGCATCGACTTGAGCCGGTTTGCCTCCTCGGCGGCGCGCCGCTCGGCGACCAGGGCGATCACGGTCAGTACGTTGAGCGCCAGCAGGACGACCAGCACGCCGGCGAGCTGCATCGGGTTGCCGACGCCCTCGCCGTGGAGCGGGCCGAAGCCGGCGACGGCGCCCGCGCTGGCGATCACGGAGACGATCGAAATGAGGGTGTAGGCCGCGCGCAGCGAGATGCGCAGGGCGATCCAGGTCAGCGGCACCACCAGCAGAAAGGCGCTGGACCAGCGGATCGCGCCCTCGATCGGCAGCGGCACGACCAGCAGCGCGCCGGACAGGCCGACCAGGACCCAGAACACCGGGTCGCGAACGATCAGGGAGTCGGAGCGCGGAATGGCCTCGCGCTCCATGTTGAGCCACAGCATCAGGGCGGGCGCGAAGAACAGGGTGCCGCCGCTGTCGGACAGCCACCATTTGATCCACACCCCGGGCAGGGCGGCGGTCGGCAGCCCCTCGGCGAAGTGCAGCGTCAGTGTGCCGCCGGCCGCCGAGATCGCCGGGTGGAGGATGATGGCGCAGGCGATGAAGGCGACGACCCCGCGCAGACGGTTGAACAGGCCGGCCTCGGGCCGCAGGCGGGCCAGCGCCGCGACCGCGACCAGGGGGCCGAGGGCGTTGCCGACGGAGATGGCCACCGCCTCGATCGCGGTCGGATCGAACAGGGCGTAGTTGGCGACCAGCGAGCCGGCGAAGATGCCCGGAAACATGCGCCAGCCGCCCAGCATCGCGGCGATCACGGCGATGCTCGACGGCAGCCAGATCGGCGAGGGAAATATGCCGTACTTGGAGAAGAACTGGCTGACCGCCCAGCCGAGTGTGCAATAGAAGAGCGCGACGGTGATATTGGCCAGGGCCCAGCGGCCCGGTCCCGCGCTTCGCAACAGGGCCGGGCGCCATTGAAGGGGATCGCTCGCGGGGGTGAACCGGAGGGCGGTGGCTCCTGCCGGTCCCATGACGGCGGCGGCGGCCGACCCCATCACGCCGTCACCAGCTTTTTCCATTGGTCGCGCCGGTGGACCCGGATCGACGGTGCAGTTCGGCACGCACGGTGCTGATACCTCGCCATCTCGTTTCAGGACTGTATACGCGCCGGTAGCGCCTATAAGGGGAGGTTCCACCGAGGCGGACCGCCGACCGGGCCATCTCTATCAAGACAGAAAATCAAATCGCCCGGCGATATTCAACGACATTCGTAGGGCGCGGCCGGGGCCCGGATCAATCGAAAGTTTCGTACGGCCGTATCGGCGGCGCCGTCTGGGTTTGCTCGTCCGGCTCTCCCAAAAAGGGGAGGTCCTCCAGATGCTCGTGACAAAGCTCGTTGAGCTTGTCGAGCGTCCGGTAGAAGACCCGCAGGTCCTCCTTGGAGATGTGGTCCTCGAACCACTTCTGCCGGCGTGCGGCCATGGCGTGGACCTGTTTCGCGATACGCTTCCCTTCTTCCGTCAGCGAGACGAACGACCGGTCCGCGATGTCGTCCTCCTTCCAGTCGACGAGTTCCCAGTCGGCGAGCCGGCGGATTTCGACCCGGACCGCGTCCTCGGCAAGTTTCAGGCGGGCGCACAGGTAGGTGATCGAAACGCTGCCTTCGAGAAAGACGGTGTTGAGCAGCGTCGATTCCCCGACGGTGAGGCCGAACATCCGGTTGACCGCGCCGGCGAACTGGAAACGGACGATCCGCCCGGTTTCGAACAGGCGCTGTCCGAGAAGGCGCGGCCCCCTTTCGTTGGAGGCGTTCAGGTCGAGATAGGGGTGCCCGGCCCGGCGCGGGCTGGAGGTGTATTCCAGCAGCGCGTTGCGCAGCACTTCCAGACTCGGCCGGAGCGCCCAGTCGAACTTTTCCGGCGATGTCACATAGGTGCCGTCGACGGACGCGCTGACCCGGAGCCCCAGGCTCGAGACATCGAAGGTGATCAGGTGAGTGCGCGTCGCGTCGGGCTGGCAGATCTGGGTGCGGAAGGGCGCGAGCACACTTTCAAGCGCCGCCGAGAAGCGTTCGACAAGGCCGAGATCTGAGTTCGACAGCACGCATTCGCCGCCAAAGGGCAGGGATTCGGCGCTGACCGTGACCGCGAAGGTGGGCTCGGGGACCGCGGCGTCGCGCGGCTGGGTCTCCCGCGGCCGGGGCGGCGGGGCGCCGATCTTGTCGTCCTCGTCGTCGTGCCAGGCGAAGACGGCAACGATCATGTCGGGGCCGCCGTCGGGGTCGCGGACGGGGACGGCAAGACGCTCGTAGGACCGTCCCGCCTCGATGGCGAAGCCCTTGTCCCGGCGCCAGTAGTGCGGCTCGCCGCGCCGCAGCGCCCACTCCAGGGACTCGACGATCTGGTCGCCGACCTTGCCCTTGAAGATGTGGTGCATGGCCAGGCCCGCCGGATCATAGCCGAGCATCAGCTCATGGTCTTCGCCCGCGAAGACACAGCGCAGATAGGGGCCGTCCTTGGGATGATCGACCTGTTCGACGATGCTCAGCGTCGGTGTCAGCGGGCCGATATCGTCGAGGGACATTTCATTGAGATAGGGAAGGCCGCCGTTCAGGGGGCTGCGATCACGCCAACGGCGCAGGAACCAGGCGAGGTCCTTCGACATGGTCGGCGGGACTGCTCGGTTCGGGGCCAGGGTCTTGTCGGGCATGCAAGCGGCGCTCCCTCTACGCAAAAGGCGATTATACTTAGAGTTCAACTCAATTTCGGCAGGAAATAACAATCACGATTTCGTATTATTGATAGGTGGGGGTATCGGCCGAGCGTTGAGTTCGGCGAGTTTCTCGCCTAGTCATCACTTGAACTTTATTCGTCTGCGGGCCCGGGCCTGGCTAGGCTCTTCCGATGTCACTGCTCCGCGCTATCGCCACAGACCGCAGCTTCGTCTGCTGTCTCGTCTGCTGGTTGCTGCCGGGGGCCGCGGGGGCCCAGGCGCCCGCCCCGCCGGCCTTTCCACTGCAAGTATCCCCACCGCAAGTATCCCCACCGCCGGTTACCGCCGACCGGCGCGGCGGCTGCCACTACCGCATCGTCATCGACTCCGCCTCGATCGACAGCCTCGCGGTCACCTTCCGGTGCGCCGGCGAAGGCCCGGTCGCGATGACGGGTTTTCGCGGCATCCCCCTCAATTTCTCGTCCGGCCTCCGGCCCGGGCCCGGCGGCACGATGCTCCGGCTGCCGGGGCGGGTTGTGTTCACGGGGTCGCGCGGGGTGACGCGCGGCGCCTACCGGTTCGACATGAAGGCGCTGCTCGCCGCCGTCGCGGTGCCGTCGATCGGCCAGCGGATCGGCGGCTCGGTGGTGACCTCGGTGTCGAGCTTCCTGATCCGTCCCGTCGGCGCCGACGTGCCGCTGTCGATCGCCTTTACCGGGCCACCGGGAGTGGACTTCGCGACCGGGCTGCGGCGGCAGGGGGCGATCCGCTCCATCCGCTCCGGCGACGTGCCGTTCAGCGGCTACATGGTGATGGGGCGGATGACCCGCCACGCGGTCCGGCTGCCGGGGCAACGCGCGGTCCGCACAGACGGCAAGCCCGGCGCGCCCGCGCC
>CAMYMQ010000168.1 GCA_947259335.1 uncultured Alphaproteobacteria bacterium
CCCGTCCAGCTCCCGTGCCCGTTCCGCCGCCTGGGCCGGGTCCAGCGTCGCCCAGGCCCGGACCGTGGGCTCGCGCGCCGCGATCCGGCGCAGGCACGCGTCGAGCAACTCGCCTGGTGACAGCTCGTCGCTCTGGAGAGCCTGCGCGGCCTCTCGCGCCGTCAGTCGGCACGGATCGTGGAAAATCTTCGTCATCCGATTACGGGCTCGTCAGCCGCCACCGTTGAGCTCGAGGCCGTGGCCGTTCACATAGCTGGACTGCGCAGAACTCAGCCACAGGACCGCATCAGCCACTTCTTCAGGCAAGCAAAGCCGCCCCATGGCCGTGGATTGGCCGAACTGGTCCTGGGCGGTCTCATCGCCGCCCGTCATCCGGTCGAGTAGCGGCGCCTTGACCGCGCCCGGGCAGACCGCATTGATGCGGATTCCCTCGCGCGCATATTCCAGGCTTGCAGCCCTGGTCAGCCCCATGATCCCGTGAGCGGCCGCGCAATAGGACGCGTAATTGGGAAAGCCCACGAGCCCCCAGGACCCCGCCATGTTGACGATCGTCCCAGATTTCTGCGCCAGCATCTGCCGCAACTGGAATTTCATGCCGGCCCAGACACCGTTAAGCTTGATGGAGATCATCCGGTCCCAGTTCTCGGGCGAGATGTCGGCGGTTTTCTCCATCGTGCCTTCCCAGCCCGCGTTGTTGAAGGCGTGGTCGAGCCGGCCGAAGGAGCCCACCACCGCAGCGCAGGCGCCTTCGACCTCGTCGATTCGGGTCACGTCTGTGCGCACGAAGCGGCCCTCGCTCCCCGCCGCCTTTATGGCAGCGACGGTTTCTGCCCCGCCCGCCTCGTTGCGCCCGGCGACAACCACCCGGGCACCCTTGGCCGCGAAGGCGACCGCCGTCGCGCGTCCGATTCCCCCCGTGCCACCGACGACGAGCACGCCGTGGCCGTCGAAGTCCTGCTCGCTCATATTTTCCGCCTAAGCTTTCAACTGGCCGCGCGCGCGCGCTTGCCGGACGATTTTTTCGGACCACCGCCCGTAAGACCGGCCTCCGGACTGTGGCCCCAATACGCCGCCGCCGTGTAATTTTTTTCTTCCCAGGTCTCGTCATCGACCTCAAGTCCGCCGTAGCCGACCTCGATGGCAAAGCCCGATGGCGAAATCAGATAGAAGGAAATCATCTCGTCATTCGTGTGCCGGCCTATGGAAAGCGCCAGCGGAACGTCATGCTCCTTGCAGAGATCGTAGGCCCGGCCCACATCGTCGATCGAGTTCATCTGAAGGCTGAAATGGTTGAGCGTGCCTGGCTTGGAGCCGAGCCCTTCATTGAACAGGGCGAGCGAATGGTGCCGAGGATTGCAGTGGAGGAACGCGACTTCCGTTTCCGGAAACTGGATATAGTCGCTCAGCCGGAAGCCCATATACTTGGTGTAGAACTCATAGGATGGCTTGTAATCGCCGTAGCACAGCACGACATGGCCGGCTCCCAGCAGGTCGGCGTGGAATCCGCTGATCGCGCGGCCGGGACGGAACGGGTCCTCGTCATGCAGCGGTCCGTAGCAGATTTCCATCGGGAACCCGCCTGGGTCGGTGAACTTGGCGAGTTCAAGCACTTTGCGGAGATCCTTTTCCTTTTTTGTGCCTGGCGTGACCTTCAATCCCGCCCTCTTCACGCTTTCGACCGTCTCGTCGAAATCCGCGCGGGTCGATGTTTCCCATCCCATATAGGCGACGCCGTCCGTCTTGCCGGGATGAAGCGCGAAACGATGATGATGGTCGTCCACCCGGTAATAGAGCGGACCGCCACCCTTTCGCTTGCGTTCCTCCATCCCCAGGATATCCGTGGCCAGGTGACGCCACGCGGCGACATCCGTTATGTTGATACCGACATAGGCGAGCTGGCTAACACCCATCAAAACCTCCTGCGCATGAATTCACACCAAGACTTTAACGCACTTGGAAAAATTTTTAAGGCAATTTTTTATTACCAGGGCCACCGGCCGCGCCCTCTCCTGGCGGTCACGGCGATAATGGCATGGCTTCTCTCCCGGATTCACCCCCTTTAGCGCCCGAATCTGTCCGGGATTATCCGCGTCCGCCCCGGATCGAGCCGGTTCCGCAGGCGATCCGGGTGGAGTTCGCCGGCCGGGTGCTCGCCGAAACGCGCCGCGCGCGCCGGATCATCGAGACCAACTCGCCGCCCAGCTACTATGTTCCCGCCCTGGACGTGCGACGCGAGTGCCTCGTCCCGGCCCGGCATCACACGCTTTGCGAATGGAAGGGGCGGGCCGATTACTGGGATGTGGCGTCGGGGGACCGGCGGGCGACGCTGGCGGCCTGGTCCTACCCCCGGCCCCGGCCCGCATTCGAGGAGATCGCGGGATATTTCGCCTTCTATGCCCAGGCGGTCGACCATTGCTTTGTCGGGGAGGAAGAGGTGATCCCGCAACCGGGCCGGTATTATGGCGGCTGGATCACGGCCAATCTCACGGGACCCTTCAAGGGCGTCCCGGGCAGCGAGGCCTGGTAGGTGGCCGGCGGTTGCGCCGCCCCCGTCTTGGGGTAATAAAGACCCTGCTCCGAAATCAAACAGAACGGCTCCATCCGGCCATGCCCAATTTTCCCACCCTCGACGATATCCCCATATCCGGCCGCCGCGTTCTGGTCCGGGCCGATCTCAATGTGCCCATGTCCGACGGCGAAATAAGCGATGACACCCGCATTCGCGGCGCGGCCGAGACCATTGGCGAGCTTGCGAAGAAGGGTGCGCGGGTGATCGTGCTCTCTCACTTCGGAAGGCCCAGGGGCAAGCTCGATCCAGACTTGTCGCTCGAACCCGTCGCGCCAGTCCTGGCGCGGGCGCTGAACGGGCGGCCGGTGAAGTTCTGCCCCGCCTGGAGGGGATCGGTGGCCGCCACCGCCGTGCATCAGGATGAGTGGAGTTCCCTCACCCTTCTCGATGATCCGGCTCCGGTACTTGCCGGTATCAACGAATGTCTGCTCGCATCCCAGTAGATCGTTGTGAATTGTCGACATAGGCACTCCCTCGTTCCTCGGCGCCCCCAGGACGCGCTCGTCCGTTCGAACCAAGTTGACTTGTGGCGTCGGTTTTAGCGTTTCTTTTTCCGGCTGGCCAGTTTTTACGGCCAGCTTTTACGGCTTGTCCGGTTATCGCTTGAAGTGGCCGAGCGTATGCTCACGCTTCTGGATACCCCGGGCGACCTCGCCGGCGAAAACACGCCACATCAGAAGCTCCACGTCCGAGCGGGCGAGCTGTTCCTGATCCCAGCCCCCTTCCTCGTAGTAGAACTGGGCGATGCCCTCACGTGCCTCGGCGTCCTGGATGGTGAAATCCTCGACGACCGGCACTTTCCACCGAATCTGACCCAATTCGCCGTTGGCCCACTCATCGGCCTCCTCTTCGCTCTTGCACCGCTTCCAGCCGCACTGGAAGTAGTAGTGGGAATTGGCGTCCCGCGGCACGTAATACTCGTTATGGACAACGCCCGGGAACGGCCAGGGATCGACCTTGAGCCCGCACGGCATCCAGAGGCCGACCGTGGTTTCCTGCTGAAGCTCGGAAAAGCGCGCCATCTCCGGCTCGGTCATGCCCTCGGCAATCGGCAGGGTCACCGTGAAAGGCGCGCTGCCGTTCTTGCCCGGCACATCCACCGACAGACCCATGGTGGTTTCGGACGCATAGCGCGTGAAGCCGCGCGGCCCGTCCGTCGGGTTCTGGTAGATGGCCGTTTCGAGCAGCGCTTCCTTCTTCGACACCCAGCCGAACGACATTGGAATGCGCGCGTTGATGGCGAATTTGGACCAGTTGTGAATGTAGTGATGGCCCGGGTCGTAACCGCCTTCGCAGCCCAGGCGCCAATTGGCCTTCACCACGTAGGGGTCGGCGACGCATACCGCCACGTCCTCGTCGAAAAAGCCCGGCGGCACATCGTCCTCGAGCGGCGGCGGCGGGTTCATGTCACCGACGAAGGTGAAAATCACGCCCTTTTCCTCGCGGACCGGATAGGCCTTGATGCCGACATTGCCGCACAGCGACGATTCGGGATCGTTCAGGATGCAGCGGATGCGCCCGTCATTCAGATCGAACATGAAGGCATGGTGCCAGCACGTGATGGTATCGTCCGTATAGGTGATCGGACGCATGGAAAACTTGGTGCCGCGATGGCTGCACCGATCCTCGATGGCGTGAAGTTTGCCGCCTCGGCGAAGGTAGAGAATTTCTTCGCCCAGAAGCTTGATCGCCTTGTGCTCGCCCTCGCGGATGTTGCGGCTGGCTTCGGTCGGATACCAGTGATTACGAAAACCCAACTCCGCATCAAGCCAGCCCTGCCACGGCTTGTCCCGCGTGGCAGGATCCTCCGTCCCGTCCTTTTCGAAATCGGGCACGTAGGCCGCGGTACGCTTGATCAGGTCTGCTGCAATCGCGTTCTGTTTCATCGCTCTCTCCTCTTCATCGCTCTCTCCTCGACCGGACATGCCGGCCCTCGATCTCCCGGCGCTGCGACACCCTTGTCGTGCTGACTGAGCGCCTCTCGGGTCGACTCTAGCCAAGCGGCCGGACGGGGGGAAGCCTTTATCAAAAATTGCCTTAATTTTTTATTTTGCCTGATCTAGCCTATGATCCAGTCGGCCCAGCGAAAAAGACCCTGTTCCCCCGGCGAGCCGGTTAGGATCTGGGCGAGGCGGGCAATCGGTATTTTCAGGGGGAGACGGAGACATGGCGGCACGGGCAGGCAGTTCAAAAGGCTCAGCGGGGCGGCGCGAGGCGCCGCAACATGTCAGGACGCGGCAGTTGCCCCTCGCCGCGCGGCAGGAAAAATGGTTCGAGAAGGCCGCCGGCCTCATCAGCGAGGAGCGCCTGCAGCAACTCGACCTGGCGCTCACGGATATTCACAGCCCGACCGGCGAGGAGCGCGAGATCAGCGAGTTCATCGCCCGTTATCTCGACGAGGCCGGCTTCGAGGCGGAATACCAGCCCATGACGGAAGATTCGGGCAACGCGGTCGCCTATCTGCGCGGCTCGGGCGACGGCCCTTCCGTCATGCTGTATGCGCCGGTAGATACCCATATCGAGGCGGATCCTGCTTTCGATGTCCCGTGGTGCGGGCCGGAGCTGCGGGCCGATATGGTGCCCGAGGGGCAGTTGCGCGACGGGCTTGTGGTCGGCCTGGGCGCGGCCAATCCGAAGGCGATGGTGACGACGCTAATCGAGGCGGCGCGCTGTGTGAAGGAATCGGGCGCGCAATTGAAAGGCGATATCGTCCTGGCCTTCGCCGGCGGAGGCATGCCGGTCTCGAGCGCGCTGCGCGATAATCGCGGCCTCAGCGACGGCGTCATG
This sequence comes from uncultured Alphaproteobacteria bacterium, assembly GCA_947259335.1. Classification (GTDB taxonomy): domain Bacteria; phylum Pseudomonadota; class Alphaproteobacteria; order Bin65; family Bin65; genus CAMYMQ01. Next base: position 5,357 of record CAMYMQ010000168.1, read on the forward strand.
CATATGCTGAACCGCGGCGTCACCGCCGATTTCGGCCTCATCATGAAGCCCTGGAACTTCGTCTATTACGAGGAAGCCGGCCTGTGCTGGTTCCGTGTCAATGTGCGGGGCTCGATGGGATATTCCGGCGTCCCGCGCGGCATTCCCACCTTCCGCAGCTCCATCGTACCGGCCGCCACCGTCATCCAGGAAATCGAGGCGTGGCTGCCCGAATACACCAAGAAGAACGCTTCGGGCCAGATCTCGCCCGAGGGCTGGATTGCCGCCGTCCATTCGGGCTGGCCGGACCGCCCGGCCTTCCCCTCGGCCACGACCGAGATCCTTGTCGATATCCGCATCACGCCGCGCACCCCGCCTTCGGACGTCAAGGCGCAGTTTGGCGATCAGATGAACCGGATTTGCCGGAAACACCCCGAGATCGATCTCGACTGGGAGATGATCGCATCCTGCCCCACGGGCTCGACCGATCCCGACAACTGGATCATCCATTCGGCCCAGCGCGGCTGGGAACGGGTGGAAGGCAAGAAGCATCCCAAATCCCCGCGCCACGGCGGGCAGACGGACGGCGCGGCGATCCGCAACTACGGGATTCCGATGGCGCGGCTGGGCTGGCCGTGGCCCTATGACGGCACGCCGGAGGAACTCGCCGATGGACTGGGCGGCATGGGCGTGACCCATATCCCGGATCTGGTTCCGTGCTGCAAGAAGCTGATCTACGCGATCATCGACACATGCGGCCGGTCGCGAAAGGAGGTGGGGCTCTAACGGCCCTGCGGGCTAGCGCAGCGGGCTGAGGTCAAGGGCCCGCCAGACACCTTCGAGATTGGCAAGAAATGCCGCATCCTTGCCGGCGGCCCCGACAAGCTGGATGCCGAGCGGCAGGCCGTTCGGCCCCCGGCCACGGGGCAGGCTCGCGCAGGGGAGGCCGAGATAGCTCCAAAGCCGGTTGAAGCGCGCATCACCCGTACTGCCGAGCCCGTGCGGCGCCTCGCCCGGCGCCGCCGGCGCCAGCAACAGGTCGAGCCCGTATTTCGCCCAGAGTGTTGCGGTAAAATCGCGGCAGCGGCGCAGCAGATCGAGTGCCTCCGCGTATTCGCCCTTGGGGATGACATCCCCTTCCGCCAGCAGCGCGCCCAGGAGAGGCGAAATTCGATCACCGTCCTTCGTCCGGATATAACCAAGATCACGTGCCGCCTCGAACGCCATGACGGTCTGATGTGCGGCGTGGAGACCGGAGAAATCCTCGCCGAACTCGATTTCATCCACCTCGACCCCTGCCGCCTGCAGGTCACGCGCGGTCTGCAGGACGAGCGCCTGCATGGCGGGCTCGGCCTTCGGCCAGTCGGGTGTCCGGCAAAAGGCGACCCGGGGCCGCTCGGCAACGACCGGCGTCATGGCGCGGACGCGGGATTTCCCGCTGAGGCTTGCCCAGAGCAGCCAGATGTCACTGACATCGCGCGCCATGAGCCCGACCGTATCGAAGGAAACGGACAGCGGGTTCACGCCCTTGAGCGATACCCAGCCATGGCTCGGCTTGAAGCCGACGATGCCGCAGAAGGAGGCCGGCCGGACGACCGAGCCGACCGTCTGCGTGCCGAGCGCCAGGGGCACGTGAAAATCCGCGACCGCCGCGGCCGACCCGCTCGACGAGCCGCCCGGCGTATGCGCGGGGTTATGGGGGTTGGCGGTATCGGCCGGATGAAAGGTCGCCAATTCGGTGGTCACGGTCTTGCCGGGCAGGATGGCGCCCGCCCTGAGCGCACGCGCCACGACCGGAGCGTCCTTCGGGGGCCGCCGGCCGGCAAAGACGGGCGAGCCGAACTGGGTCGGGAAATCCGCTGTATCGATGATGTCCTTGATGCCGAGCGGCAGGCCGAACAGGCCCCCCCGCCGGGCCGGCGCCATCCCGTCCAGCTCCCGTGCCCGTTCCGCCGCCTGGGCCGGGTCCAGCGTCG
>CAMYMQ010000169.1 GCA_947259335.1 uncultured Alphaproteobacteria bacterium
AACCCGCCCCGCCGCGGCTCGGCCCCGCGGCGGTCGACGGTGCCGCCGAGCGCTTAGCGGCGGCCGAGGAGCAACGCGCCATGGAAGCCGCCTGGCTCTCCCAGATCGAGTTCTGGCACTGGTGGGCCTTCGGGGTGTTCCTCGCGGCGCTCGAGATCCTGATGCCCGGCACCATCCTGATCTGGATGGGGGCCTCGGCGGCGGTCACGGGGGTCTTCTTGCTGATCCTGCCCGGGTTGGACTGGGAATATCAGCTGCTGATCTTCGCGGTGCTGTCGATCGTGACCGTGCTTTTCTCGCTGATGTTCCTGCGCCGCCACCCGGCGGAGACCGACGAGCCCAATCTCAACCGGCGCGGCCAGCGGCTCATCGGCCGGGTCTTCACCCTCGACGAGCCGATCGTCAACGGCGCCGGCCGGGTCAAGGTCGGCGACTCGCTGTGGCGGGTCGAGGGCGAGGATTTCATGGGCGGCACCAAGGTCAGGGTCGTCGACATCCGCGGCACCACCCTGGTCGTCGAGAAGGCCTGAAGCGGCCCGCCCTCGCTAGCGGCTTTCGTAAACGTTGCAGTCGTTGCTGCAGACGCTGTACTCGAGCCGGCAGTCGCGCCGGTCGTCCGAATTGCGCGCGCGATCCTCGCAGCGGTTCCGGGCCTCCTGGCAGCGCGATTCGCAGGTGGCGATCGGAAATCCACGACGCCGGAAGATATCCAGATTGAGAATGTCGGCGACCTGGACCGCCCGCGTCTCGGCCCACGCGCCCGGACCGGCCGGCGCCGAGGCGGCGAGGATTGCGGCCGCGGCGAAGGAAAGACCGGCGACAAGGCGTTTGGAAGGGGACAGGCTCATTGCGTCTCCGCTGATGTCGTGACGGGGCGTCGGGAGACGCCGGCTGCGTCGCGCTAGTTTCGGGTGGTGCAGGTGGCGAGGCAAGACGAATAGCGCGCCGAACACGAAGACCGGCAGGACGCCGTCCGGCAGTTGGACGAGCAATTGCTGTAACGGCTCTGACAGCGATAGCTGCAGGCCCCGCTGTCCGCTGTCTGGCCGCGCCCGTCCAGCAACCGGTCGAGCGATACGCCCTCCGCCGCTGCCGGCGCCGCAAGGGCAAATCCAAGCAACAATCCCATGATCGCACGTCGCATCGTGTCCTCCTCGCGTCAGGCGGCGGCCCGCGCCCCGAGCCCGAAGACCTCGGCCAGGAGCTCGTAGCTGCGCAGGCGCGCCGCGAAGTCATAGCAGATCGATACTACCACAAGTTCATCGACTCCGAAGTCCCCGGCCAGACCCTCCAGCCGGTCGCGCACCTGTTCGGGCGCGCCGACGATCTGCCGGCGGCGATTGCGGTCCACCCGCGACTGCTCGATGTCGGTCCAGGCGAGCGACGCGGCGGCGGCCTCTTCCGGCGACGGCACCGGCCCGATCTCGCCCCGGTCGAGGCGCAGCCGCCACAGGTCCCGGCTCAACGCGAGCCGCCGGGCCTCCTCCTCCGTGTCGGCACAGAGTACAAAGACGCCGACATTGGCCAGCGGCGCGGCCAGGGTCTCCGACGGGCGGAAGTCCTGCTGGTAGCGGTGGACGGCGTCGAGGCCGCGATACTCGCTGATGAAGTGGGCGAAGCTGAAGGCCATGCCGAAATGCGCGGCGACCCGGGCGCTCTGGTCGGACGACCCGAGCAGCCACATCTCCGGCGAACCCGGGCCGGCGGGCATCGCCCCGATGTCGCGGAAGGGATGGTCCGCCTCGAAGCGCCCGGTCAAGAAGCCGCGCAGGTCGGCGACCTGCTGCGGGAAATTCTCCATTACCATCGCGGCGCCGCCGTCGTCCGCGGCCGATTTGACAGTGAGGGCAACCGTCGTCCGCCGGTCCGCGCCGGGCGCCCGGCCGATGCCGAGATCGATCCGGCCCGGAAACAGCGTCTCGAGCATGCGGAAGTTCTCCGCCACCTTCAGCGCGCTGTAGTGCGGCAGCATCACGCCGCCGGCACCGATCCGCATATGCTCGGTCGCCGCGGCCACCCGGGTCACCAGCACTTCCGGCGTCGATCCGGCCAGACCGGCGGCGTTGTGATGCTCGGCCAGCCAGTAGCGCCGGTAGCCCAGGCGATCGCACAGCCGGGCGAGATCGAGGGTCTCGTGGACCGCGTCGGCGGGACTGCCGCCGTGGCGAACCGGAGACTGATCGAGAACGGAGAGCGTGAGTGTCATGACCCTAACGGCACGGTGGACAGCGGCTGCCGCATGAGGTGCCGCACCGCGCGCTGCAATTGCCGGGCCGAACGGTCCGCGCACAGCTGCTTTCGCAGTTGCTCCGCCGGGCCGCGCAGGCGGACCGGCATCCGGCCTGCCGCGCCGGCGGCCGCTGGGAGCATACGTAGTAGCAGCTTCGGTAGGTCTGGGCACAGGCCGAGTGCGCCACGCAGCCGGACGTTCGCGCCGACGCTCTGGCCCGGCAGGAGGCCAGACAACTCGCCTGCCGCGCCTGGCAGGAAGTGAGGCACCGGTTGCGCGCGGAAC
>CAMYMQ010000170.1 GCA_947259335.1 uncultured Alphaproteobacteria bacterium
CGCCTTCGCGCACAGCGTCCGCCGCGGCGGCCGTGGCGGCCTCCACCGCGCGCACGTCCATGCCGTCGACGGCTTCGCCCTGGACCCGGTAGGCTGCCGCCTTCTTGTGGATTTCCGGCTCCGCCTCGGCGAGCTCCGCCGCCATGCCCATCGAATACCGGTTGTTCTCGCACAGGAACAGGACCGGCAATTGCCAGATGCTCGCCAAGTTGAGCGATTCGTGAAACTCACCCTCGTCGACCGCCCCTTCGCCGAAGAAGCAGGCCGTGACCTGCGCGCGGCCCTGCATCTTGTCCGCCAGCGCCAGGCCGACCGCCAGGGGCAGCCCGCCGGCGACGATCGCATTGCCCCCGTAGAAGCGGGTCGCGGCGTCGAACAGGTGCATCGACCCGCCGCGCCCCCTGGAACAGCCGTCGATCTTGCCGAACATCTCGGCCATGACCGCGCGCATCGGGATGCCGCGGGCGAGCGCATGGCCGTGCTCGCGATAGGTGGCGACGACGGCGTCGGCGCGCCGCAGAGCCTGCATCGCGCCGACCGCGACCGCCTCCTGCCCGATGTAGAGATGGAGGAAGCCGCGGATCTTCCCGGCCGAATACAGTTCCGCACACTTCTCCTCGAAGCGGCGAATGCGCAACATCTCGCGAAGCAGCCGCCAGGCGTGCCGGCGGTTGGCATCCTTGCCCGCGGTCATTGGCTGTTCTCCAGAGTGGACGTGTCGCCCTCGGGCAGGCCCAGCTCTCGTGCCTTGAGGAGCCGGCGCATGATCTTGCCGCTGCGCGTCTTGGGAAGGCCGGGCAGGAACTCGATCTCACGCGGGGCGACGGCGGCGCCCAACCGCTTGCGGGCATGGCCGAGCAGGGACCGGCGCAGTGCGTCGTCGGGCGTGAACCCGGGTTTCAGCGCGACGAAGGCTTTGACGCTCTCGCCGATCACCGGGTCGGGCTTGCCGATCACACCGGCCTCGGCCACTGCCTCGTGCTCCATCAAGGCGCTTTCAACCTCGAACGGACCGATCAGGTGCCCCGCGCTCTTGATGACATCGTCGGCACGACCGACGAACCAGAAATAGCCGTCCTTGTCGCGGCGGGCGAGATCGCCGGTGAGGTACCAGCCGTCCGCGAAGCACTTGCGATAGCGCTCCTCCTCGTCGAGGTAGCCACGGAACATCGACGGCCAGCCGGCCTTGAGCACCAACTCGCCGTCGGTGTCGGGCTCGTCGATGACTTTCACCGTGTCATCCGTGCGTTCGATAATGGCGGCTTCGATCCCCGGCATGGGTCTGCCCATCGAGCCGGGCCGGATATCCATCGAGGCGTAGTTGGCGATCATGATGCCCCCGGTTTCGGTCTGCCACCAGTTGTCGTGGATAGGCAGGCCGAGCGCCTCGACGCCCCATACCACCCCTTCGGGATTGAGCGGCTCTCCCACGCTCGAGACAAAGCGCAGGGCGGACAGGTCGAAGCGCCGGGGCGCCTCGACGCCGAGCTTCATCAGCATGCGCACCGCCGTCGGTGCCGTGTACCAGACAGTGACGCGCTGTGCCTGCAGGACACCGTACCACCGCTCGGCGTCGAACTCCTCCTCGTCGACGATCACGGTCGCGCCGTTGGTAAGCGGCGAGATGATGCCGTAGGACGTGCCGGTCACCCACCCGGGATCCGCGGTGCACCAGAAGATGTCGCCCGCGCGCAGGTCGAGGGCGTATTGGCCGGTTATGTGGTGCGCGACCACCGCTTGGTGGACGTGGATCGCGCCCTTCGGCCGCCCGGTGGTCCCGCTCGTGAAGTGGAGCAGCGCCATGTCCTCGGGGTCGGTCGGCGGGATTTCGAAACGATCAGAGGCCGCGCCGGTCAGGTCTTCGAACCCCGCCGCGCCCTCGATGTCTTCCCGCTCGTCCTCGCCGACGAGCAGCACGTGTTCCAGTTCGGGCAGGGCGCTGCGAACCGGGGCGACCTTGCGCCTGTACAGCTGCGGTGTCGTCACCAGCACCTTGGCTCCGCCGATCGACATGCGCGCTTGAATCGGCTCCGGACCAAAGGCCGAGAACAGGGGTGAGAAGACGTAGCCCCCCTTTAGGCTGCCCAGCGCCGTGACATAGAGCTCGGGAACCCGGCCCAGGAGTGTGAATACACGGTCGCCGCGGTCAAGGCCCAGACCGGTCAGCGCATTGGCGAAGCGGGCCGTCAGTCCGGCCAACTCGGCGTAGCTGAAATCCCGGGTCAGGCCGTTCTTCGACAGCCAGCGGATCGCGGTGCGGTCGGCATGCGGTCCCGCGGCGTGCCGATCGATTGCTTCATGCGCGATATTGATGCCTCTGCCACCCGGCAGGCCATCGAGCTCCGCCCGCGCTGCGTTCCAGGAAAAGTCGCGCGCGAGATCGCCATAGGCAGCCAATCGTGGCTCCCCTTCTGACCCGGGGTGCTTTTTGATCGGTTTCCAGTCCATCGGCGGCCTCGCGCTAGACTATGCTCCCGCGAAAGCGGTTTGCATTCGGCACGACACCTTCGCAGCCGTCGTCCGAGTCCCATCACTCTATCCGTCTCTCTTCACTATAAGGGCGTTGATACCGAGCCCCGGCATTGATCTCGCGCAATATCGCGGCCGCTTAAACGGCATGGCGGGACTTCGGCGACGGTAACGGCCTATCCCCCTGCAGGGAGAGGCTGGAGCGATCGCCACCGAATGGGGCCCCGGCCGGTACGATCCCGCGACGATCGGTGACCTGCCGACGGACCGTGCCGGGGCGGCTGCCGCCGAATCCGATTGGCAACTGCCTCGCCAAGCTTTGGCACCAGTGTCGGAGCGTCTCGCAGAATGGATCCGGCCCGTGTGCGGACAGCAACGCGTGTGCAGGCAATGTCGCATTAACTGCCGGCGCGAGCCATGCTAGGCCGTGTGGACGAATCCGTTCAGCTTCGTGTGTCACTAGTTTCCGCCGACCCTCATCCGCCAGTCGATCCGGCTCCTTGCTCGCTTCACACTCAGCCTTCGGGAGTGGCGGGCTTGCCGGCGGGGGCCACGGCGAGGCGATGAAGCCTGACTTGCAGACGGTTCAACGCGCCGTCCTCGTCGCACGCCGCGGCACGAGGCGCCTCAGGAGGGGCATTCATTGCCGGAAACAGGATATCGGACTGCTCGGCCCACCTTCGGGACCGTCGTGCGACGGGCCCTGTCGAGGCGATGCCCGAACTGCGGCAGGAGCAAGTTGTTCGTTTCCTACCTGAAGCAGGTCGACCGTTGCGCCGTCTGCGGCGAGCCCTATGGCCACATTCGTTCAGACGATGTGGCGCCCTGGCTCACGGTTCTGACCGTCGGACTGATCGGCGCACCGATCGTCGTTCTCGTCGAAAGCCACACAGACTGGCCAAACTGGACCTCGATGACGGTCTGGCCGCTCTTCGGGCTCCTGCTCGCGCTGGCGATCCTGCCGAGGGCAAAGGCGATAACCGTCAGTATGATCTGGTTCACGCGCGGGCCCGGATCGGAACTCGGCTGATCACTTGTTGCCGCGGACCGGACCGAACGGCGCGAACGTGCGTCTCTGCAGAACGGAGGCTCGAACTGGGTGCAGTTCGGCGAAGGTCCCCTGTTTCTTGCCTGGGTAGCAGGAAAGTCACCGGGCGACAGGTTGGCACCAGACCGCGGCTGCCACATCAGGTCCTTCTCTCGTGCGTTTCCCTGACCTAGCCCCCTCGCCGTGCTTGCTGGCGCGTACGGTCCGCCGCAGGGGCCAGGTGCCTGCGGCGGTCAGCTACTCCCGTCCGAAACGGCGTCGGTCGGGCCGCAGCACGATGACCCGTTGGCCGCGGCGCGGCATGTGTATCGCCAGGCAGTTGCCAGGCCCATCGGTGATCATCCAGGGATGGCCAAGGTAGGTGGTGACCGAGAAACGCTGGCCGGCATTGAGGTTGGCATAGGTTCTGGGCCGGCCGCGGCCGTCGAGCCAGGCGATTGTGCGATACGCGCCCGACCGGTTTATGAACATCAGCGTCACCGGTTCGGTCGAATGGGCCGAGCGGAGTTGGCCAAACCGGCGGCACCGGGACTGGGCCGGGCTGAGCGTGGCGCGTCTCCGTTCGGCCGTCTCCCCGGACCGGCGGCGGGTGCCGGGCCCCGGCGGGATGGCGCGGCCCAGGTGGATGCGCATCGTATGGATGCGGAAGGTCCGCTGCACGACGGGCAGGGCCGAGCGCGGGCCGCGAGAGCGGCTGATCCGCGTTTCGTCGGCGTGGCTCAAGGGCTCGTCGGTCGCGAAGCACAGGACCATCCGCTTGGACAGCTTGTCCGGGTCCCAGTCCGAGTTGCAATTGTGACCGTCGTTCTCGCGTTCGATCTGGAAGGGCCGCCCGTTGAGCTGCTGAACGCGGGCCACCGTCAATCCGATCCGGATGCCGAAGGGCGAGCGCCAGGCCCGGCCCTGCGGGCCGATTTCGACGTAGGCGACGCGGGTCCGCCCCGGATGCCAGAACACCTTCATTTCGGCGGCCGTGCCCCGGAACAGGATCGCCCCGGGCAGGGTCGTTCCCTCGCCCGCGGGCAGGCGGCGAAGGATGACGTTCTCAGGCCCATAGGCGCGACGCAGCGAGGCGGGCGTCGAGTCGATGCGGACCTCGCCGACCCGCAGGCCCGGGACGAAGGTTTTGTCCTGCGGGATCTGCGCCGCCGCCGCCGTGGCGGTAATGGCCGCAGCGAGCACGCCGGCGAGAATCGCCGGCCTGGAGGCGCGATGCGGCGGGTGGAGGCGAAGCGCACGAGGGATGATCGGCATGATTGGCCTTTGGTTGACGCGGTGAGGCGATCGTCGGGGCGTGGGGCGCCGCGGTCAACCGTGCTCGTCAGGCGATCGGAAGAAACGGCCGTCCTGCGCGACAATCCCTTGCCGGTTGGCGACTCTCCCCGACGCCACCGCCAGCCTCGCAGGAGCAGCGCTCCCTCGATTCAAGACATCACGAACGCAGATCGGTGCGACCGGGCCCTCCCAGTAATGTATCGACAGATAAGATGGAGAATTCTCGCAGAGGAAAATTCAGTATTACTGAATAGAGTTAATAATTTAACTATGTATATTAATAATTTGATTTGGTTATTTATTGACTTATTGGTTTATGTTTCATTAAATCAGTATTGGGCAAGACAGATCGAAGTGTTCTTTGCTGTCTTTGGGGGGTTGATCGAAGATACATGCCGATGCCGCGACGTGCGGCTACGGCATCGGTCATCCCCGGAGACAACCCGTCGCAAGGATCGTCTTCGGCAGTTCGAGGCCCGCGTAAAGCGCAACGAGCGAGCCGCACATGGTCCAGACTTCCAACTCCGCCCCCCGCGGGACCATTCTTTCCGACGCTCTGGACGGAGCGCTGACCACGCTGCGCGCCGCCGTCGCCGATCCCTCCTTCGCGGACACCGTGACCACGGCCTTCGGCGAACAGGCCGACCGGGAGGCGATCGCGGACCTGCTCCACGGCATGCTGGTCGACAACAGACTGCCCGAGGTCAGGGCGGTGCCCGCCGCGACGCTGCGCGGCGCCGACGCCGCCTACGACTCCAGCGGTCAAACCATTCTGGTCAGCGCGGACCTGCTGGCTGTCCATGCCAACCAGCCCCAGGCGATCGAGCGCGTGCTGCTCGAGGAGCTCGGCCATCATATCGACGCCGCGGCCAACGCGGCGGACGCGGCGGGGGATGAGGGTGCGATCTTCGCCCGCCTGCTGACCGATGGCGCCCTTCCCGCCGACGCGCTCGCCGCGCTCAAGGCCGAGGACGACCACGGCGCGGTGACTGTCGACGGCCGCACCGTGCCCGTGGAATTCGCCGCGCAGCACGGCGACATCACGCTCGACGGCACCCTCGCGGACTGGACCGCCGAGGACCGGCTGGAGGTCCCGGGCTCCGGCGTCGACGGCTACGAACTCTACGGCAAGCATACCGGCGATGCCTTCGTCTTCGCGCTCAAGTCGGACGCGGCGGCGATCGGGGAGAACACGACCTTCTGGCTGAACACCGATCAGAATCTCGACACGGGCTACAAGATCTGGGGCTTCGCGGGCGGCGCGGAATACAACGTCAACTTCGACGCGGCGGGCGTGCCGACCCTCTACACCGGGGCGGCGGGCGAGACCCCGGTTGCCGTTCCCGTCGACTATGCCTACAGTGCCGATGGCAAGACGGTCGAACTGGCCATCGCCTCGGCCGACCTCGCGGGCAACCCGCAGGCGGCGACAGTGCTGGTCGACGTCAACGACACGGTGTTCGTGCCGAACGACTACGAGGCCTATCCGCTCACCGTTGGCGCGGCCCAGCCGGACACACCGCCAGAAACGCCGCCAGAAACGCCTCCAGAAACGCCTCCGGAAACGCCTCCGGAAACGCCTCCGGAAACGCCTCCGGAAACGCCTCCGGAAACGCCTCCGGAAACGCCTCCGGAAACGCCTCCAGAAACGCCGCCGGAGACCGTCGGGGCGATCACGCTCGATGGCGCGGTGACCGACTGGACGGCGGCGGACCGGCTGGAGCTGCCCGGCTCGGGCGTCGATGGCTTCGAGTTGTACGGACGGCAGGAGGGCGACGCTTTCGTCTTCGCCCTGTCATCGGACACGACCGTCATCGGCGACGGCACGACCTTCTGGCTGAACACCGACCAGAACGCGGCGACCGGCCACCAGATCTGGGGCTTCGCCGGCGGCGCCGAATACAATGTCGATTTCTCCGGCGGGCCCAAGCTCTATACCGGCGCGGACGGGGAGACCCTGGTGAGCGACGCGCTCGCCCACGCCTTCAGTGCCGACGGCAGGACGGTCGAGTTCGCCGTCCAAGCATCACAGCTGGCCGGCGCGCCGGCGTCCCTCGATCTCCACGTCGACGTCAACAACGAGATCTTCCTGCCCACCGACTACGAGGCGTTCACCTACACCGTCGGCGCGCCGACGACGCCGGAGCCGCCGGCACCCCCGCCGGCACCGGTTGGCGCGGTCGAGATCGACGGCGATCTGGCGGACTGGACCAGCGCCGACCGGTTGGAAGTCCCCGGTTCGGGCGTCGACGGCTACGCGCTCTACGGCAAGGTCACCGGCGATGCTTTCGTGTTCGCGCTCAAGGCCGACAGCACGACCCTCGGCGAGGGCACGACCATCTGGCTCAATACCGACCAGGACAAGACGACCGGCCACCAGATCTGGGATTTCGCGGGCGGCGCCGAATACAACATCAACTTCGATGCGGCCGGCGTGCCCAGCCTCTATACCGGCAACGCGGGTGAGACGCTGGTCGTCCAGGGACTCGCTCACGCCTACAGCGCCGACGGCACTACGGTCGAGGTGGCGCTGCCGAGGTCGATGCTCGCCGGGGCGCCCCAGGCGGTCGACCTGCTGGTCGATGTGAACGACGAGGTGTTCCTGCCCGTCGACTATTCCGCCTACACCTACACGGTGAAGGATGCGGCGACGCTGCCGCCCCAGACGGACAACGGCATCGATGTCGCCATCGTCTTCTCCGAGACGACGGCGGCGCAGTTCTTCTCCGGCACCGCCTATTCGCAACTGTTCATGGCGGTCCAGAACCAGGCGATGATGGCCGGCGTTCCGTTCGACGTGCTGACCGAGGCCGATCTCACCGACCTGTCGAAGCTGGTCGATTACGAGACCATCGTCTTCCCGTCGTTCAGCCATGTCGCGGCCGACAAGCTGGCGGCGATCGAGAGCAATCTGACCAGCGCCGTCTACGACTATGGCATCGGCCTCGTCACCGGTGGCGACTTCATGACCAACGACGAGACCGGCGCGGCGGTGGGCGACGACCCCTATGCCCGGATGAAGACGTTGTTCGACATCACCCGCGCCGGCGGCGGCACCGGCGATGTCACGCTTCAGGCCGGCGATGCCGCGCATGGGGCGCTGGACGGCTACCAGGCCGACGAGGTGATCCGGACGGATGCCGGCATCGGCTATTCCGTCTTCGAGGGCATTTCGCAGCCGGCGGCGGTGCTGGCCGACCAGACCGTCGACGGCCAGACCTACAACGCGGTCGTGGCGACCGAGACGGGCGGGCGCAATGTCCACTTCTCGACCACGAGCCAGTTGGCCGACAACAACATGCTGTGGCAGGCGATCGAATGGTCGGCCAACGGCGACGGTCCGACGGTCGGCCTCCAGATGAGCCGGAATGCGAGCATCGTCGCTTCGCGCACCGACATGGACCAGTCGCAGGAGACCTACGACGTCTCCCCGGACGGCAACCCGGGCATCTACGACGCGCTGCTGCCGATCCTGGCGGACTGGAAGGAGACCTATGACTTCGTCGGCTCCTACTACATCAACGTCGGCGACAACCCGCCGGACCAGGAGACCGACTGGTCGATATCGGCCCCCTACTACCGGCAGCTTCTGGCGATGGGGAACGAGATCGGCACCCATTCGTTCACCCACCCCGAGAATACCGACCTGCTGACGCCGGCGCAGATTCAGTACGAGTTCGAGCAGTCCAAGGCGATCATCGAACAGCAGCTCGGCATTTCCGTCGACGGCGCCGCCGTCCCGGGCAATCCGGAGCAGGTCGGCACCGCACGGGAGATCGGCCAGTATTTCGATTACCTGACCGGCGGCTATTCGGCGGCGGGCGCGGGCTATCCCGGCGCCTTCGGATACCTGACGGCGGGCGACACCGACACGGTCTACCTCGCCCCCAATGTCACGTTCGACTTCACGCAGGTGGATTTCCTGGGGTTGAGCGCGGAGGAGGCGGCCGCGGCCTGGGCGCAGGAATGGGCCTCGCTCACCTCCCACGCCGACGTGCCGGTGATCCTGTGGCCGTGGCACGATTACGGCCCCAGCCAGTGGATGGTCGACGAGGGGATCGACTCCCGTTACACGCCCGACATGTTCGAGAGCTTCATCGCGCTGGCCCACAATTCCGGCGCGGAGTTCGTCACCCTCGACGACCTCGCCGAGCGGATCGAGAGCTTCGAGCAGGCGGGCATCACCGTCGACATCAACGGCGACGTCATCACGGCCAGCGTGGCCTCGGGCGACGTGGGCAAGTTCGCCCTCGATGTCGACGGCGGCCAGACCATCGCCAGCGTCGACGGCTGGTATGCCTATGACGACGACAGCGTCTTCCTGCCGAAGACCGGCGGCCAGTTCACCATCAACCTCGGCGCGGCCCAGGACGTCACCCATATCGTCGCCCTGCCGTCGCGCGCGGAACTGCTGGCGGTCGACGGCGACGGCGCCAACCTCAGCTTCTCGGCGCTGGGCGAAGGACGGGTGGTCATCGACCTCAAGGATCCCGCCGGCCACTATGTCGACGTCCAGGGCGCGACCGTGGTCAGCCTCGTCGGCGACCGGCTCGAACTCGACCTTGGCGCCATTGGCCAGCATGAGGTCACCGTTTCCATGCTGGACGGTCCGCCGAACAAGCCGCCGGCGATCACCTCGGACGGCGCCGGCGACACGGCGGCGCTGGTCCTCGACGAGAACACGCTGGCAGTCACCACCGTGACGGCCGACGATCCCGACGCGGGCGCCCAGCTCCACTACGCGATCGCTGGCGGGGCGGACGCCGACCGGTTCGCGATCGACGCCGATACGGGCGCGCTCGCCTTCGCCGAGGCGCCCGACTTCGAGGCCCCGGCGGACGTCGGCACCGACAACATCTACGACGTCACGCTCCAGGTTTCCGACGACCGCGGCGCGGTCGACACCCAGGCCCTGTCAGTGATGGTCTCCGACGTGGTCGGGGTCACGCGGTCCAGCTTCTTCGGCGGCGGGACCCTCACCGGCACGGCGGAGGAGGACACGCTCCAGGGCGGCTTCTTCTCGACCCGGCTGGACGGCCTCGCCGGCGACGACCGGCTGATCGGCGGTATCAGCGGCGACACGCTGGACGCTGGCGACGGCAACGACGTACTGGACGGAGGATCGGGCAACGATCGTCTGATCGGCGGGCGCGGCGCGGACACGATCACGGGCGGGTCGGGCGACGACACCTTCGTCTACACGTCCGCCGACGACTCGAATGTGCTCTACGGCTCCGACCTGCTGGCCGATTTCACGCCGGGGCGCGACGGCATCGACCTGTCGGCGATCGACGCGAATACGACCGCGGCCGGCGACCAGGCTTTCGAGTTGCTGGCGGACGGGGCCGACTTCACCGCGGCCGGCCAGCTCCGCGTCGTCCAGGACGCGGCAACGGGCGCGACCCGGATCGAAGGCAACGTCGACGCGGCGCTGGGCGCGGATTTCCAGATCGATCTCACCGCCGCCGTCGAGGTCACCAAGAACGACTTCGTGCTGTAGGCGGCGACGGTCCCGCAGGCCCCCGGGCCCCGTCCTAGGCGGCGGCCGCCTTCTCCTGGAGCCACCGTTCTGCCGTCGCCTTGAGGGCGCTTTCCTCCGCCGAACCCCGCCCCACGATGTCGGAGGCAAGGGACCGGCCGCGCAGCCGCATTGTCGCTCCCAGGTGCATGCAGGATTCCGGAAGACCGGAGAAGTCAAAGGACGCGTAGACCGTCGGCCAGTGCGGGTCGGGCGCGACCGGATCGACCCGGTCGTGCTCATAGATGCCGGTGCGGGCGACAATGCGCCATGTCCCGTCCCGCTGCTCCATAAGGTCCAGAAAGCGAAGGTAGGCCGTCGTGTCCGCCGCGACCCCGTCGAGCTTCGCGCGGACGATGACCGTGGCGTCGCTCTCGGCGACGGCCCGTGATCCCCGCCGCTCGATCACCGAGTTGCCCAGCAGGTGCTTGGTGGTGTCGCCAGGCGCGCGGGCGTCGGTCAATGCTTTCGAGCGCTCGACGAAGCCCGCTGCCGGGCCGGAGTACCAGGAGATCGCCATCGTGGCCTCCGGGTGATAGCAGGCGGCCAACTGGTCCCATTTTCCCTGGTCACGGCCGTAGGCCCAGCGCCGCAGGACCTCGCGGATGCTTTCGTGGTCGGCCAGGCCGCGGTCGTCGCCGGCGCGCTCCCGCATCGCGGCGCCGTTCACGACGCCACCTTGGTGACGCCGGCCGTGGATTGGTCCGCGGCCTGCTTCTGGAACAGCGACTTCAGAACCTTGTGTACGGCGACCAGTGGCGCGTCGGCCTGCGAGGGAACCACGGGCGGCAGGCTCGCGCGCTCCCTGATCACCTTCTGCTGCGCCTCGATCATGGCGAAGTCCTCGAGAAGGACGCCCTCGGCGATGCCCTTGTAGGTCTGCTTCTTGTACTCCGGATCGTCGAGATGCTGCTCCGACGCCCAGGCGAACCAGAAATGCGCCGTGGTCTCGGTCTCCGGGGTGACCGGGTTGACCAGCCAGTATTGCAGCGTCCGCTCGCCGTCGGTCCGGGTCGTCCGCAGCTTGATGATCGACGGCGGCTCCCACGAGTAGTCGGTGTAGGCGTCGATCTTGCCGGGGAAGCCGCCCCATTTCGCGATGAAGGGCGCCGGGGTGACCTGCTTGTTCAGCCGGTTGACCTGGACGCGGGTGCCCTCGGTGGTCACCTTGGGCGGGTGGTCCGGGACCTCGGGCGTGCCGATCGTCTTCTGGTGGAGATAGGCCGTGTGCGTGATGTCGAGCAGGTTGTCGATGTAGAGCTGCGCGGCCGCGTCGCCGTGATAGTAGACGTGCCACCATTGCCAGCCGTCGGCGCCGAACCAGGGCAGGTCGGGCAGCAGGGTCTCGTCGGCTTGCTCGGCATCGCCGATCCAGACGAACAGCCAGCCCGCCCGCTCGACCACCGGGTAGCTGCGGATCGCCGCGCGCGGCGGAACGCTCGCCTGGCCGGGGATGTGGGTGCAGGCGCCCGCGCAATCGAACATGAAGCCGTGATAGCCGCACTCGATCGTCTCGCCCTTGACGGCGCCGAAGGACAGGGGCGCGTGCCGGTGCGAGCAGCGGTCCTCGAGCGCGCCGATCCGGCCTGTTTCGGTCCGGAAGAACACGATGGGTTCGCCGCAGATCGTGCGCGGGAAGGGTTTGTCCCCGATGTCCGCGGCGAGGGTCGCGGCATACCATTGATTGCGCAGGAACATCGCGCGTCTCCTGTCAGGTTTGAGAGTCACGGGTGGCGTCCGGGGGATCGCTGTCATCCTGGCCGTCGGGCAGGAAGAGGCCCCTGACGCCAAGGACGAAACAGGTCAGGGCGGCGCCGGCGAAGCCGACGATGGCGGGCACGAAATAGACCAGCAGCGACCAGGCCAGGGCCGGCGTGGTCTCGCCGGTCTCGCGCGCACGTGACCCTTCGATGGCGACCTGATAGGTCAGGAGGGCCAGGGCGGCGGCGCCCACGAGCGTCCACACGGCGTCGATGCGACGGATGACACTGGGCTTCAGCCCGACGGTCGCGATGTCGACCACGACATGACCGCTGATCATGAAACAGTAGGACAACCCGAGGCAGGCGACGAAGATGACCGCGATGCCGGTCAATTCGACGAGGCCCAGGATCGAGTTGAAGCCGAGGTTGCGGACGATGATGTCCGCGACCGTGAGGCCCATCGCCGCGAGCAGGGCGAGGCCGCCGAGCGCGACCCCCGCCCCCGCGAGGCGGGTGCCGGCCGTCTTTGCGGATATCGAGAAGCGATCCATTGCTAAGGCGTCCCGAAGATCAGGTTGGGCAGCCACAGCGCGATCGCCGGAAAGGCAACGATCAGACCGATGCGGATCAGGTCAGAAGCAATGAAGGGCATCACGCCCGTAAACGCGCCCCAGGTGTTCACCTGCGGCGTCAGCTTGGCGATGACGAACACGTTCATCCCGAAGGGCGGCGTGATCAGGCCGAACTCGACCACCATCACCATCACGATGCCGAACCAGATCAGGTCGAACCCGAGCCCCTGGACGATCGGGAAGAGGACCGGGGTCACGATGAAGACCATCGCAATGGCGTCGAGCACGCAGCCGAGCAGGGCGAGCATCAGGATGATGACCACCATGACCGCGTAGCGGGGCAGGTCGAGGCCCCCGATCAGCCGGCCCAGCTGTTCCGGCACGCGGGCGGCTTCCATGAAGAATTCGAACAGCGAGATGCCGATGACGAGGAGAAACAGCATCGCGGAAACGATGACCGCTTCTTTCACGGCTTCGACGAACCCCCGGCTGTCGAGCTTGCCGGTGACGACACCGAGCGCAAGCGCGCCGAAGGCGCCGACGGCGGCTCCTTCGGTGGGAGAGAACCAGCCGGCGAAGATGCCGCCGATGGTCAGGCCGAACAGCGCCACGATCCCGAGCACGCCCCGCAGCTCGCGGAAGCGTTCGCCCCACGGCGTGCGCGGCGTCGGCGGAGCCAGTTCCGGACGCAGGCGCATCCAGATCGCGATCGCGGCCAGATAGAGCAGGGTTGCCAGGAGGCCCGGCAGGATGCCTGCCGCGAACAGACGCCCGATCGAGGTCTCGGTCAGGACCGCATAGATGACCATGAGCATCGACGGCGGGATCAGAATGCCCAGCGTCCCCCCGGCGGCGACCGTGCCGCTCGCCAGCTTGGGCGAATAGCCGTAGCGGAGCATCTCGGGCACGGTGATCCGTGCCATGGTCGTCACGGTCGCCAGGCTGCTGCCGCAGACCGCGCCGAAGCCGGCGCAGGCGACGATGCTCGCCATCGCCAGGCCGCCGCGGCGATGGCCGATGAAGGCGTTGGCGGCCCGGAACATGCCTTCGGACAGGCCGCCGCGCACCGCGAACGCACCCATCAGCACGAACATCGGCAGCATCGACAGCGAGTAGTTTGAGAGTGTCTCGACAGGCGAACTGCCGAGGGAAAACAGGGCGGCGTTCAGGTCGTGGAGGACCGCGGTGCCGCCGAACCCGGTAATCAGCAGGGCGAGACCGATCGGCAGGCGTGCCGCCACGAGGAGCAGCAGCACGCCCACACCGATTCCCCCGATCGCAAGCGAGGACATGGGGTCAACCCGGACGCGGGAGACCTACTGCTTGGCGATCGCGTCCTGCATGGCCTTGTAGACGGCCCGTGCGTTCGGGCTCCGCTTCTCGGCCTTGGCGAGATATTCCTCGATCATCGGGGCGAGCACCTTGCCCGCCTCGGCGCGTTCGGCGGGCGTCGCCACCTTGGACTTGCTGCCGGCCTTCTTGGCGAGCGCCATGCCGATCGCATCGCCCTTCTCGAAGCAGCCGGACATGCGCGCGGCGATGTCGGCGGTCGAGACCGAGTCGACGGCCTTCTTGCCCACCGGGGACAGCGCCGCATAGGCCTTCTTGTTCATGCCCATGAACAGGACCGACCCGGAGAAGTCGAGGTCATAGTGGAACTTGGTGACTTCCTGCAGCTTGAAGGCGGCGACCGTCGTCCAGGTGCCGAGCGAACCCGCGATGACACCCTTCTGCAGGTTCTCGTATTGCTGGGTGACCGGCATCGCCACGCCATTGATCCCGAACCGCCCGAGAGCGTCGATCAGCGCGCGGCCGGAGACGCGGATGCGCTTGCCCTTCAGGTCGGCCAGGGTCTTGATCGGCTCGCGCAGGTGAAACGCGTAGGGCGTCGTCACGGCCAGGACCATCACGTGGACGCCACTGAGTTCTTTCTTGAGCAGCGTCGGATAGATCGCCATCAGGGCCCGGGACGCCTTCTGCGCGTCCTGGTACATCAGCGGCAGGGTCATCAGCTCGGACAGCGGGAACGCGCCGGGCTTGTACGTGAGGATGTCGACCGACATGTCCATGACGCCGCGGGCGAGCTGGTCGTACTGGCGGCCCGGCCGGCCGAACTGGCCGCCGAAGTAGGTCTCGAACTTGACCTCGCCACCGGACTTCTTCGTGATCTCGTCGAGGACCGGCAGATAGGCGCAGCGCTGGATCGGTCCCTTCGCCGACCCGAAGGTCGAAAATTTCAGCTTTGTCTCGGCAAGCCCTGGCGCGGCAGCGGCGGCGAGCGACAGGGAAACGGCGGCTGTTACTGTCAGTATGGTTTTCACGGTGTTTCCTCCCAACGGGACACGACGGTTCGAAAGTGCAGTCGAACGTTCTGGCTCTTGTTTCGAGGGAGCTTCGATGCCCCTTCGCCCGTCCGTCAACGACGCTCGCCCCGGGTGTCCACCTGCCGAACTTGACTGTCGCGGGGTCCGTCTGCGAGACGCGTTCACACGCACGGAATCGCGCTTATGCGCGAGCGTGATCATGTTCCGGACGGTCGATAACCGTCCAATACAAATATATCGCCTATTCATAATCATTTCATTATGGAGCGGCCATCAATGCCCCATTTCGGCGACGATCTCCCGGGCGGCCGCCGCGAAGGCTGTCACCTGGGGCGAGGGTTCCGAGCCGATGCGGCGCATCAGGCCGATGGGCCGGTCCGATCCCCGCAACTCGATCGGCAGGACGGCGATAAGCCCGTTGTCGATGTCGCTGCCGAGCACCGAGCGGGGCAGGAGCGTGACCCGGTCGCTCTCCAGCAGCAGCGTCCTGATGGCGGCCGTCGAGGAGGTCTCGATCCCGTGGTGCGGCGGGTCGTAGCCCGCGGCGCGGATCACGCCTTCATACAGCCGGCGCGGCGGAACGGTCTTGGGCGGCAGCACCCATTCATACTGGGCGAGGTCGGCGAAGTTCAGGCTGTCTTTCGCCGCGAGCGGGTGCCGGGCCCGTGCGACGATCGAAAATCCGTCGTGGAACAGCACTTCGGTGCTGAATCCTTCGCGGGCGTCGCCGGCGATCGGACCGAACACGACATCCAGATCGCCTTCCTGCAGCGCGGGCAGCAGTTCCGCATAGACATTCTCGAAGATCGAAACGCTGAGGCCCGGAATGGAGTCGAGCGTGCGGAGGACCGCCCGGGGCACGTAGTCGACCGCGCCGATCGGCGGGGCGCCGATCTTCAGGGAGCCCGACCCCGAGCCGGCCACGACCGTCAGTTCGTTGTCGGCCTGGCGCAGCTCCGCGGTGATCGACCGGCCGTGCCGCGCCAGCACTTCCCCGGCGCCGGTCAAGGCGCATCCTCTCGGCAGCCGGTCGAACAGCGAGACGCCCAGCGCGGACTCGATATCCCGGATCGTCTTGGTCACGGCCGGCTGCGAGACGTTAAGGACCTGCGCGGCCCGGGTGAACCCTCCGGAATCGGCGACCGCGAGAAAGACCTGAAGCTGACGCAGGCTGATGTCCATATCATTCCGGTTATCAAAAATAGGGAAATTTATATAAGATTATTTGTCGCAGAAATGGTACCCGCTTTTTGAAGACCGAAGCGCACCGCACCGATAACGTGGAAGCGCACGCAATGCGGGAGGACGACCGTGACCCAGCGTCTGACGACACCCGTTCTGATCGTGGGCGGTGGCCCGGTCGGTCTCGCCCTCGCGCTCGACCTCGGCCGCAAGGGTGTCGACCTGGTCCTGGTCGAGGCGCGCGACGGCTCGGTCAACGTCCCCAAGATGAACATGGTCAACGCCCGCAGCATGGAGTTCTGCCGGCGGTGGGGCCTGGCCGGGCGGATCAAGGAAATCGGCTGGCCGGAGGACTACGAGAACAACGCCATGTTCGTCACCAGCCTCGGCGGCTATGAACTGGCGACCTTCGACTATCCGTCCTACGCCCGGCGCGGCGAACTGCCCTACACCCCGGAGGGAAGCCGGCGCATCTCCCAGATGATCTTCGATCCCATGCTGGCCGAAGCGACGGCGAAGATCCCGACTGTGACGCGGCAGTACCGCACCCGGATGGAGTCCTTCGAGCAGTTTCCCGACCGGGTCGAGGCCCGGCTTCGCAACCGCGATACCGGCGAGGAGACCATCGTCGTCGCCGACTATCTCGTCGGTTGCGACGGCGCCGAGAGCAGTGTGCGCGACATTGCCGGCATCGACATCAACGGCTCGATGCGGATCAGCTCCAGCATCAGCACCTTCATCCACGCCCCGGGGCTGCGCCAGGCCAACCCGATGCGCGACGCCTGGGTCTACTGGTGCTACGGCCCGGAAGGCATGTGGGGCAGCATGGGCTGCATCAACGGCGACGACCTGTGGCGGAGCAGCTGTTTCACCCAGGGGCCCGACCCGGACATGAACAGCTTCGATCCCCGCTACTGGGTCGGCAAGGCGATCGGCTTCGACCATCCCTTCGAGGTCAAGGCGGTGCTGCCCTGGGACCGCCGCGAGATGGTGGCCCAGCGCTATGTCGAGGGCCGGGTGATCCTCGCCGGCGATTCGGCGCACGCCATGTCGCCGACCGGCGGGCTCGGCATGAACACCGGCCTGGGCGACGCCGACGGCTTGAGCTGGCGGCTGGCGGCCATCGTCCATGGCTGGGGCGACCCGGCGCTGCTGGACAGCTACGATTTCGAGCGGCGCCCGGTCGCCGAGCGGAACGTCTCCGAGGCCACCTCGTCGTATCGCCGGCTCGAAGCGGTGCCCCGCGACCCCGCGATGCTCGAGGATACGCCGGCCGGCGAGGCGGTGCGCGGCGACATCCGGGGCGCGATCAAGGCCGGCGGCTTCGAGCGCGAGTTCGAACAGGAAGGCACCGTCCTCGGCTACGACTATTACAGCTCGCCCATCGTCCTGCGCGACGGCAGCGAGCCGGTCGCGCATGATTCCAAGGTCTACGTCCAGCAGGCACGGCCCGGGCACCGCGCACCCCACGCCTGGGTCGGCGACGGGGTCTCGACGCTCGACCTGTTCGGCGACGGCTTCACGCTCCTGCGCTTCGATACGCGCGCCGACGTCAGCCGGCTGGCAGAGACAGCCGCGGATGCCGGCGTGCCGCTCGCCGTCCATGACATCCACGATCCGGCGATCGCGGACCTCTATGAGCGCACGCTCGTGCTGGTCCGGCCGGACGGCCATGTCGCCTGGCGCGACAACGCGGAGCCGGGCGAACCCGGCGATCTCTGGAACACCGTCTGCGGCCGCGCCGGCGCCGCCAACCGGGAAGCCGCCGAATGAGCGAGACAGGTGAGGATACCAAAGCGGAGATCGGCGCCCTGCGCCGAAAACTGCTGCGCAAGCAGTATTACGCGATCTTCATGACGCCGCCCGAACCGATGGACGATCCGATCGCGGCCATGGGCCCGACCCTCAAGGACCATCTGAGGTGGCTCGAAGACCTCGAGGCGCGCGGCGTCCTGTTCGCCAGCGGGCCGTTCCGCGACGAGGCGGGGACTTGGACCGGCGACGGCATGGCGCTGGTGCGGGCCGCGTCCCTGGCGGAGGCGCAGGCGCTCGCCGAGTCCGAACCGTTCCACCAGGCCGGGCTTCGCCGCAACGAGGTGCGCGGCTGGCAGCTCAACGAAGGCTCGATCACGCTGACCGTCCGCTGCATGGACGGTTCGTTCGATCTCGCCTGACGGTGGGGATCGCAGGATGGAAAGCGGGCGTCCGTTTCGTGCCGACCATGTCGGCAGCCTGTTGCGGCCGCCGCCGCTGATCGAGGCCCGCGAGCAGCATCTCGCCGGAACGCTCGGCCCCGAGGCGCTGAGGGTTGTCGAGGACACCTGCATCCGCGAAGCGATCGCGATGCAGGAGCGGGTCGGCCTGCAGGCCGTCACCGACGGCGAATTCCGGCGCTCGACCTGGCGCAACGGCTTCTTTCTGAATGTCGAGGGCTTCGCCGAGGAATGGGAGGAAGCGACCTTCGATTTCAGGCTCGACGGCGGCAAGACGCAGAAGACCGCGCCGGTGCCGCGGGTCGTGGCGAAGCTCAGGCGCCGAGGAGGCATCGCCACCGAGGAATTCGCGTTCGTAAAGGAGACCACCGGCCGCACGCCCAAGGTCACGCTGCCCGCGCCGTCCGTGATGCACTTCTTCCGCGGCGACGTGGCGGTCGACCGGACCGTCTATCCCGAGGTGCGCGACTATATGGCCGACGTCTCGGCGATCTATCGCGAGGAGATCGCGGATCTGGCGGCGCTGGGGTGCACCTACATCCAGTTCGACGACGTCGCGCTGCCGATTCTGTGCGACCCGGAGAACCAGTCCCGGATTCGCGCCCGCGGCGAGGATGCCGAGGCCCTGGTCGACCTCTATATCGACGCGATGAACGATGCGCTTCGGGACCGTCCGGAAGGTGTCGCGATCTGCATGCATATGTGCCGCGGCAATGTCGGCGCCGGCATCGCCAGCGGCGGTTACGAGCCGGTCGCCGAGCGGATGTTCAATCGCCTGCAGGTCGACGGCATGTTCCTCGAATACGACACGGAGCGGGCCGGGGACTTCACTCCCTTGCGGTTCGCGCCGCCACATCTGCGCATCGCGCTCGGCCTGGTCAGCACCAAGGTCAGGGACGTGGAGGATCCGGATACGCTCAAGCGCCGGATCGACGAGGCGGCCAAATATGCCGCCCTCGACCAGCTCGCGCTGTGTCCCCAGTGCGGGTTCGCCAGCGGGTACAAGACGGCCCGGCTCAGCCTCGACGACGAGGAACGCAAGCTGGCCAACATGGTCGAGGTCGCTCGCCAGGTCTGGGGCTGAACAGGACCGGGGGGCGGATCGCCGGCTCAGCGCTGCTCCCGGTCGAGCCGGTCGGCGAGCGCCCGCAGGCCCGGGGCGATATCGACGGGATAGGGGGCCGGCGCCGGATCGACGCCGCGCAGCGCCGGATCCAGCCGCCCGAACCACTCCAGCGCCCGGTCGCGCTGATCCCC
>CAMYMQ010000171.1 GCA_947259335.1 uncultured Alphaproteobacteria bacterium
CCCCGACACCGCCCGCCCCGGCACCGCCCGCCCCGGCACCACCCGCACCGGCGACCCGCGCCGGATGGTCGTGCTGATTTTCAACCACGGGACCAGACGGCCGCAGCTGCGGCATGTCTGCAACCGCGAGCGCGACATACCCCAGGTCGTGACCGCGATCGCGCAACGGACCAAGTGGCGCGTCCACTACCTCTGCTCGACCGCGACCGACGGGAGCGAGCAGGGCTCGTACACCTATAAGCGCGCCAAGGAGATCGAGCGGGTCGTCGACGCCTATCGCGCCCGGGGCGTGCCGGCCTCGCGGATCTTTCTTCTCGGGCATTCGGCGGGGGCCTGGTCGTCGCTGATCGCCGCGCGCCAGTACGGGCACAAGTTCAATGCCGTGATCGCCTTCGCCCCGGCCTTCGCCGGCCCGCGCTACGAGGTGGCCCAGTTTCCGTGGTGGCGGAACCGGATCCGCCCGCGCCAGGTGAAGGACATCCTGAGCGCCGGGCGGATGCGCGCGCTGGTCTTCGCCTATCCCGACGACGCCTTCAACCGGCCGCGCGAACTGGCCTTCCTCAAGAAGCTGTCCGGCGTGCGGCTGGTCGCCTTCGACCGCTGCCCCGAGCGCAGCCACGGCACGACCTATTCCGGCTGTTTCGCCCGGATGGCCGCGCCGGAGGTCGAGCGCTACATCCGCGCGCGCCTTGCCGCAAAGCCCTGAAGGCCGGTCTCTTCCTCCCCGGTCTCTTCTTCTTCGTCACCGTCGTCGACCTCGGGCGGCGCGCCGGCCAGCCAATAGGTCTCGGCCTTCTCGTAGATCGCGCCGCTGCGCGACAGGTGGCTGACGAACAAGGAGAAGCTGGACACCGTCATCGGCCCGTGCCGGAAGGTGTTGTGTTCGGCCAGGAAGTTGGCGAGGTGGTGGCCGGTCTCGCCGCGGATGCGGGCGAGGGTGACGTGGGGCTTGAACTTGCGCCCCTCGGGCTGGAAGCCCGCGCGGACCAGCGCCGATTCGACATTGTCGCGCAGCCGCATGAGCGGCGGGCAGGGATCGACCCCGACCCAGACCGAATTGGCCTTCTGCAGCGGGCCGAAATGGCCGACGCCGGCGAGCGTCATCTCGAAGGCTGGCGCCCTCACGTGGGCGAGCGCGCTGGCGGCGTCCTCGGCCAGGCCTTCGTTGACCTCGCCGATGAAGCGGAGCGTGAGATGGAGATTGTCGGACGGGATCCAGCGCGCGCCGGGGATGCCGCGTTCCAGGCAGGCGAGCTGGAGCTGGACCGGTTCCGGCAGGCCGATGGCGACGAACAGACGCAACATGATCGGCCTCCTACTCGTCCAAGGCGCCCGCATTCGACGATGCGGAAAGCGTCCGAATCTTCCTAGCGCATATTTCGCGCCGCGCAAATGGCGGTCAGTCGCCCGGCTTGCCGACCAGCGTCTCGACCGCGGGTAGGATGCGCTCGACGATCACGGCCACGCCCTTGGGATTGGGGTGGATCAGGTCGGGCTGGTTGAAGGCCGGATCGAGGGCGATGCCGTCGAGAAAGAAGGGGTAAAGCTGCACCCCGTGCTTCTTCGCCAGTAACGGGAAGATCGCATCGAAGGCCTTCTGGTATTCCGGCCCCAGGTTGCGCGGCGCCATCATTCCCGTCAGCAGCACGGGAATGCCGGCTTTCTTGAGCGTTGCCAGCATGGCATCCAGGTTGGCGCGGGTGTCGGCGGGGTCGAGGCCGCGCAGCCCGTCGTTGCCGCCCAGCTCGATGATCACGAAATCGGGCTTCGACGCGAGCGCCCAGGCCAGCCGCGCCTTGCCGCCGGCCGTGGTGTCGCCGGAGATGCCCCCGTTGATCACCTTTATATCATGGCCGCGCTTGCGCAGCGCTTCCTCCAGCTTGGCCGGAAAGGCCTGCTCGGCCGGCAGGCCATAGCCCGCGGCGATGCTGTCGCCGATGACCAGCAGCTTCTTCGCCGCCAGCGCGGGTGCCGCATCCAACGCCGCAACCGCGATCGTAAGAAGGATCACCGCGGCCGCGCCGAGGCGGCGGTTCAGGCGCGGGCGGCGCTTGAATAGCGGAGCGGCGGGCTCATATGCCATGACGTTGCCCTTTTCCCGGACGATTCAGGCTGAACGGCGCCTCGTTTCGAAGGCGCCACAGCTACCATCTAGGCACGCGCGGCCCCCGGGTCCACCGCTTGCGCGCCGGCCCCGGAGACTTCCATGATCCGTTTAGACGATGTCCATCTCAGCCTGGAGAGCGCGGCCGGCCAGGTCCACATCCTGCGCGGCATCGACCTGTCGGTCGGCGAGGGCGAGGCTGCGGCGGTTATCGGGCCGTCGGGGTCGGGCAAGTCGACCATGATGATGGTGATCGCGGGCCTGGAGCGGCCGAGCGGGGGCCGGGTCGAGATCGCCGGCCAGAACCTCGGCGCGCTGGACGAGGACGGCCTCGCCCTGTTCCGGCGCGATCATGTCGGCATCGTCTTCCAGAACTTCCACCTGATCCCGACCATGTCGGCGCTCGAGAACGTGGCCATGCCGCTCGAGTTCGCCGGGCGGGCGGACGCCTTCGACCGGGCCGGCGCGGGGCTCGAGGCGGTTGGGCTCGGCCATCGCCTGGCCCACTATCCCTCCCAGCTCTCGGGTGGCGAGCAGCAGCGGGTGGCGCTGGCCCGGGCCTGCGCGGCCGGGCCCAAGCTGCTACTGGCGGACGAGCCGACCGGCAACCTAGACGGCGAGACCGGCGAGAGCGTGATGGACCTGCTCTTCTCCCTGCGCGACAGCAGGGGCATGACGCTGCTGATCACCCACGACCGGCTGCTGGCCCAGCGCTGCGGCCGGGTCGTCCGGCTGGCCGACGGCCAGGTAATCGCCGACGGCGCGCCGGCGGACAGCGCCGTTCCGGCCCCGGGCGCGGTGACCGCG
>CAMYMQ010000172.1 GCA_947259335.1 uncultured Alphaproteobacteria bacterium
GTCCAGATCACCACCGAGGCGGTGGGACGCTACGCGCCGGCCGAGCAAATGGCGGTGGTCGATGCGGTGCGGCCCGAAGCCTGCAGCGTGGCGGTGCGCGAGCTGTGCCCCGACGCCGGGGCGGAGCGCGCCTTCGCCCAATTCCTGGCGCGCGCGGCCCGGGACTCGGTCCATGTGCAGTTCATCCTCTACGACCCGGCGGACCGCGCCCGGTTCGACGACCTCGTGCGGCGCGGGGTCATCCCGTTCGATGCGCCCTGCCTGCTCTTCGTCCTCGGGCGCTATCTCACCGACCGGTCCAGCCTGCCGACCGATCTGCTTCCCTATGTGAGCGGCGGCGCGCCGGCGCAGCCCTGGTTCGTGTGCGCCTTCGGACCCGCGGAAGGGGCCTGTGCGTTGACCGCCGCGGCACTGGGTGGGCATAGTCGGGTCGGGTTTGAGAATAACCTTCAGTTGAACGACGGGACGACGGCGCCAGACAATTCCGCGCTCGTCGTCCAGCAGATGCGGGGGGCCGGCGCGATCGGCCGCCCCGTTGCCGACGGCGCCGCCGCGCGCGGGGTGCTGTCGATGCGCTCGTGAGGCGAGCGTCCGAGAGGCGGGCTTCGCGCCCGTTCCATGAGGAATCAGGAGGAGAGACAGAACATGACCAACCCGAGAAAACTGATCCTCGGTACTGCGGTCGCCCTGGGCTTCGGCCTCGGCGCCGCCGCGCCGGGCCAGGCAGCCGACCCGATCGTCATCGGCGGCGGTTCGACCACGGGCGTCTACTACCAGGTGGCCCTGCACGTCTGTAATCTCGTCAACAAGTATGACGGCAAGAAATACAATTGCGTCGGCCGCCCCGCGCTCGGCTCGGTCTTCAACATCAATGCCGTCAACCGCGGCCTGCTCGACTTCGGCGTCGCCCAGTCCGACCGCAACTCCCAGGCCTGGAACGGCGAGGGAAGCTGGAAGGGCAAGCCGGTCAAGAACCTGCGCAGCGTGTTCAGTGCCCATCCGGAGACCGTGCTGCTTGTCGCCCGGGCCGATTCGGGCATCAAGTCCGTCGCCGACCTCAAGGGCAAGCGGGTCAATATCGGCAACCCGGGTTCCGGTCAGCGCGGCAACGCCGAGGACGTCATCCGGCTGTACAACCTGAAGGGCGCCTTCACGGCCCAGGGGCTGCAGCAGGGTCAGGCGTCGCGGGCGCTGATCGACAAGAAGATCGCGGCTTTCTTCTATACGGTCGGCAATCCGTCGGCGGCGATCGAGGAGCCGGCGAACTCGACGGCGATCAGCATCATCTCGATCAATTCCCCGGCCATCAAGAAGTTCGTCGCCAGCAAGCCCTACTACGTCATGACGACGATCCCGGCCAACACCTACAAGGGGGTCAGCAAGCCGGTCGAGACCTATGCGGTGAAGGCGACGGTGGTGACCAGCTCCACCGTGTCGGCGGACAAGGTGTATGACGTCGTCAAGGCCGTCTTCGAGCATCTCGACGAACTCAAGAAGGCGCACAAGGCGTTTGCCATTCTCGAGCCGAAGGACATGCTCCAGGGCCTGACCGCCCCGCTGCACGACGGCGCGAAGAAGTACTACAAGGAAAAGGGCTGGATCAAATAACCGGCCTGTCTGGAGACCGGGGGTCAGGGCAAACCTGACCCCCGTTTCGCCGGCACTGCCGGCAACGCAGCGGCGCGGTCGTGGCGGCGGTCGCCGGGGAGGGGCATATGGCCAACGCGAAATCGGATTCCGTACCGGAGGAACACGGCGCGAGCGGCAACGAAAAGCTCGCCGCCGAAATCGTCGCCCAGGTCGAATCCGGACCGCGCGACCCGATCCATTGGGTCCCGGTGGTCCTTATCCTCGCGATCTGCTTCGGCTGGTCCACCTTCCAGCTCTACCACGCGCAGTTCCAGCTCAACGCCAAGATCGCCCGCTACATCCACCTCGCCTTTGCGATGTCGCTGGCGTTCCTGGCCTATCCAGCGTTTCAGGCCAGCATTGGCGCCGCCGCCGCGCGCACGAAGCGGGACATCGGCAGGAAGGGCGCGATCCTCGTCAGCGTGGCCATCGCGGCCGGGGTGATCTTCTTCACGGATCCGGTGGGCGGAAGCCTGCTGTTCCTGGTGATCTTCGGATTCTTTTTCCTGATCGGCATCGGCCTCCCGCAGGAGGTCAAGCGCAACCTGTATATGGGCCTGCTGCTGGCCATCGCGGCCTTTCTGCTGTGGTCGAACCTCGATGCGATCCTGACGGGTCTTGCGACAGACGCCGAGGGCAATCCCCGGGCGGGCCTGTTCGACTACTGGGTTCCCCACGCGGTTCTGTACGCGGTCGCGGTCGGGTCGCTGATCGAGGCGCCGCGCCGGCTGGTGAGCGCCATGTGGCAACTGTTCGCCGGCGGGGCCGTGCCCTCGCCCCTGGTCTCGCGCGTCCTCGGCCTGCGCATCAACGAACGCGCCCGGGAGGTCATCCCGCTGCAAGACTACATCCTCGCGCTGATCGGCGTGGGCACCGCCCTCTACCTGGTGCTGGACTTCATCAAGATCGCGACCGTCTCGCAGGGCATGATCGACGGCGTGCATCAACTGGTCTTCGGCGTACTGCTGATCATGGTCCTGCTGGAGGCCGCGCGGCGCTCGCTGGGCATGCCGCTGGTAATCCTCTCCGCCCTGTTCCTGATCTACGATCTCTATGCCGGCCTCGCGCTGGGCGGGGGCACGCAGGTGCCCTGGCTGGATAGCTTCCTGGGCGGGGTGCTGCCGCAGCTCAAGGACTGGCTCCAACCGCCGCCGAACATTCTCGAGGCGGTGATCGGGACGATGTATCTCCAGGCCAACGCCATCTTCGGCACGCCCATCGAGGTCTCGACGACCTATGTCTTCCTGTTCGTGCTGTTCGGCGCCCTGCTGGAACGGGCGGGCGCGGGCAAGTATTTCATCGACGTCGCTTTCGCCGGCCTCGGCAGTCAGCGCGCGGGGCCGGCCAAGGCCGCGATCGTCGCGTCCGGCCTGACCGGCATCGTTTCGGGATCGTCGATCGCGAACACCGTGACGACCGGTACCTTCACCATCCCGCTGATGATCAAGGTCGGCCTGCCGCCCTACAAGGCCGGCGCCGTCGAGGTCGCCGCGTCGACCAACGGCCAGCTCATGCCGCCGATCATGGGCGCCGCCGCCTTCATCATGGCCGAGTATACCGGCCTGAAATACGCCGAGATCGTCCAGGCGGCGATCATCCCGGCTGTCATCTCCTACCTCGCGCTGTTCTACGTGGTGCACCTGGAAGCGATGAAGCTGGGCATCAAGTCGATCCCGAAGAACGAATTGCCGCCGCTGCTCAAGACCTTCCTGCGGGGCCTGCACTATCTGATCCCGCTGGGCGTGCTGATCTACTACCTGATCATCGTCCGCTACTCGCCGATCCAGTCGGTGGTCTACGCCATCGTCGCGCTGGCGGTGCTGATGCTGATCCAGCGTCCGGTCATCGCCTATCTCGCCCTCGGCCGGGAGAAGCGGGCGACCGGGCGGGTCGACATCATTCCCTGGCTCGCCTGGGCCGCGGACCGGCTCGGCAAGCGCGACACGATCGAGGCGATGTCCTCGACCAGACAGCTCTTCCTGATCGTGTGGGCCGCCTTCGTCGAAGGCATCCTCGACCTGTATCACGGCATGATCCAGGGCGCGCGCAACATGATCTCGGTCGGCATCGCGGTCGCGACGGCCGGCATCATCATCGGCGTCGTCCAGGAATCGGGGCTGGTCGGCCGGTTCACGTCGATCATCAACACGCTGGCCTTCGGCAACATCGTGCTGGTGCTGGTGCTGACCGCCGTCACCTCGATGATCCTCGGCATGGGTCTGCCGACGACCGCCAACTACATCATCATGGCAACGCTGACGGCGCCGGTGATCCTGCAATTGGGCGAGGCGCAGAACCTGCTGATACCCGTCGTCGCCGCGCATCTCTTCGTCTTTTATTTCGGCATCCTCGCCGACGACACGCCACCGGTGGGGCTCGCCGCCTATGCCGCGGCGGCGATCGCCAGGGCCGATCCGATCAAGACCGGCATCCAGGGCTTCACCTACGACCTGCGAACGGCGATCCTGCCCTTCGTCTTCGTCTTCAACACCGAGCTTCTGATGATCTCGGGGGTCGACGGCAAGGGCGAGCCGATCTGGATCGACAACCTGGGGCTGATCGCCTTCATCTTCGTCATCGCGCTGGCCGGCATGTGCGCCTTCGCAGCCTTCCTGCAGGGCCATCTGGCCGACCGGTGCAGCATCGTCGAGCGGCTGCTCGTCCTGCTGAGTTCCGTGCTCATGTTCGTGCCGGCGCTGCTGGTTCAGGCGGTGGGCATCGGCGAGGGCGACGTCTACGAAATCTCCCGGCGCGGGATCCAGGTCGCGGGCTTGGCACTGCTGCTCGGTCTGTACATGATGCAGCGGAAGCGGCTACGACGAACCACCGCGCCCGGCGCGCAGGCGGCATAGGAAGTCAGACATGTTCGATCGCATCCTTGTGCCGGTGGATATCGGCGACGATCCCACCTCGGCAAAATGCCTTTATGTGGCCGCCGAGCTGGCCCGACAGTTCGGCGCCGAGCTCCATGTGCTCACCGTCGTCCCCGATATCGGCTATGCGGTCGTGGCCCAGTATTTCCCGCCCGGCGCCGAGGCCAGGATCGCCGAGGACGCCGGAGAGCAGCTGAGCGATTTTGTGAAACGGCATCTTCCCTCGGGAATGACGGCTCACGAAATGGTCGCCCAGGGCCCCGTCTACGACGAGATCCTGTCGGTGGCCGAGACCCTCAAGGCGGACCTGATCGTGATCGGCGCCCATCGGCCGGACCTGCGCGACTATCTGCTCGGCCCCAATGCCGCCCGGGTTGTCCGGCACGCCGGCGCTTCGGTGTTCGTGGTCCGGACTTGAGCTCGGCCGTTCGCAGGTCCCGGACCCCCGAGGGAGAGCGGGCGGGGAGCCAGACGCCTGATCTGAAGTCCCGTTCGGTGACGCAGCTGCGCGCGTGTCTGGCCGCCGGCGAAGAGGCCAAGGAATGCATGCGCGTGCTCGCCAAGAGCGGCGACAACATCGTCGGCGAGTTGCTGCGCGAGGCGGACTCCTTCTTCGAGTGGGACCACTATCCCAAGGGCGACGTCTTCGATCCGGTCACCCATTCCCAATACTACTACCACGCCCATCCCGAGTCGGAGGAGCGCGGCGAGCACGGCCATTTCCACACCTTCCTGCGCGCGGCCGGTATGCCGGCGGGCGTCCAGCCCGCCGCGTCCCGGCACCTCAAACCGCCGCCGGGCGACGAGTCGCTCTGCCATCTCATTGCGATCTCGATGGATCACTATGGCAACCCGCAGGCCCTGTTCACCACCAATCGGTGGGTGACCGGCGAAGTCTGGTACGCGGCAGAGGACGTGGTGTCGATGCTGGACCGGTTCGCGATCGACCTCGCCCGCCCGTCCTGGCCGGTCAACCGCTGGATCACCGCGATGCTGCTGTTGTTCCGGCCGCAGATCGAGGGACTGGTCCGTGCCCGCGACAGACAGGTGGCGGCCTGGGCGCGCGAGCGCCCGGGGCGGAATCCCTATGACGACACCGCCCTCGAGATCACCTCGCGGCTGCCGATTTCGATCGATGACCAGATGGAGGCCGTGCGCGCCGCGCTGCCGCGGCGGCGCTAGGCGCTAGTTCGGCATCTGGGAGTCGCGCTTCCACTCCGAATAGGCGCCCTTGAAGGCCTTGATCGACTGCCAGACCTTGCGGAAGGTCGGGTCGGCCTCGCCTTCCTCCTTCGCCACTTCCTCCCAGGCCTTGCGCAGCGCCGCGAGGATCTCGGGCGACCAGCGATGGATCGTCGCGCCCTTGGCCTTGATCTCGCGCAGCGCCGCCGGCTGTCGCGCCTCGCCCCGGGCGAGCCCGGCACGCAGGGTGTCGCCGCAGGTCGTCTCGATCAACGCCCGGGTGCCGGCCGGAAGCTCGTTCCAGGTCTCCTGCTTGACCAGGAATTCGAGCAGGGCCGCCGGCTTTTGCCAGCCGGGCAGGTAGAAATGCTTGGTGACGTCGTGGAAGCCGGTGCTGACATCGATGACCGGCGTCGAATATTCGAGGCCGTCGATCTGGCCGCTTTTCAGCGCCTCGATCATCTTGTCGCCCTGGAGCCGGAAGGTCTTCGCGCCGAGCCGTTCGACGACGCGGGCACCCAGACCGAAGAAGCGCAGCTTGAGACCCTTGAAGTCCTCGACGCTGGCGATCTCCTTGCGGAACCAGCCGCCGCCCTCGGCGGTGGTCACGCCGCAGACAAGCGACTTCAGGCCGTGGCGCGCATAGATCTCGTCGAGAAGTTCCTTGCCGCCCGAATGGAAGTACCAGGCGAGATACTCGCGCGAGTCGGGGCCGAACGGCACGCCCGAAAAGAGCAGCAGGGCCCGTTCCTTCTTGGACCAGTTGCCCGGGGTCGACCAGCAGGCCTGAACCTTGCCCTCGACGACGGCATTCAGGCACTGGTCCGCGGGCAGGGCCTCGCTCGGCGGTTCGAAGGCGATCCGGATGCCGCCGTTGGACGCGCGCTGGAGTTGTTCGGTGAACCGCTTGCCGAGGGTTCCGAACTGTGGGAGCTCGGCGGGGAAGCTGCTCGCCATCTTCCATTTCAGGAAGACGGTTTCCGACGCCTTCTTCGCGGGAATTCTCTCGCGGACGATGATCTTCTCGGGCGGCAGCGTCAGGACATAGCGGCCGAAGCCGGCGCCGGCGACCAGACAGACGATGATGACGGCTGAGATTCCCAATAGGCGTGTCAAAATGCACCGTTCGATATTTGGGCGGAGACGTCCGCGCTGACGGGCGCCAGCTCGGGTTCACCGATGTTTAGCCAATCCGCGATGCCCAGAAAAGACCGGCGCGGTCTCGATCCCGCGGCACCCCGCAATCCCGGCACCCCTAAAGATACGCATGCGGCCAGGGGATCGACCCCTCGCCACCGTTTCAAAGGCCCGGTTTGTGCCGGACCGCGCCGCCCCCATATACTCCGGGCCGGAACGGCGAACAGCGGCAATCGGACACGGACGCGATGAGCAAGATCTTGGAAGACCTGTTGGAACACGACCTAAGCGACGACTGCCCGGTATGCCGCGCGCAGGACATCGTCGACGCGGCCCTGGTGCCGGCGGCGGCGGCCTGGGAGACCCGAAACGAGCTCCCGCGCTATTCGGTCGCGCTGCACGGCGCTGCCGCGCTGCTCGCCGCGATGATGGAAGACGGGGTTCCGCGCGAGGCGATCGACGGCGCGCTCGGCCAGCTTCTCGACGAGATCGAGCAGCAACTGTCCGAGGACAGCGCGATGGGGGGACCGCCGCAGGGGACGGCCTGACACGCGGCATCGTGCGGGGACGCTGGATCGAGCGGCGACCGGCGTGAGGGGCCTCTGTCTGTACGGCCGAAAGCCCCGTGGCATTCTTCAATCGGCACGATGCGCTGAGGCTGTTCTT
Source organism: uncultured Alphaproteobacteria bacterium (assembly GCA_947259335.1). Lineage (GTDB taxonomy): Bacteria > Pseudomonadota > Alphaproteobacteria > Bin65 > Bin65 > CAMYMQ01. The sequence goes on from CAMYMQ010000172.1 coordinate 7,488, forward strand.
CGGTTTGACCTCTCAGCGATCATGCCGGAGGGCGCGGTGTCTTTCGGCGACGCCCTTAGCGCTGGAGTTCCTTGGCCCGCTGCAAGATTACCGGCACCAGATGACGCCCGAAATATCGGGATCCGTGCGGTGTTAGGTGAAGGACGTCGAAATGAACCGCCACACCGTTTAGCGACATTGGGCATTTGCCTTTCGGACACATTACGTTCGCTATGGAGACCACTCGTGGCCCGAACAGCGATTTAAGCTGGGGCAGGCCTAGCCGAGTGGACTTGGAGAGGTCGGCGTCCGACGTCACGCTGACATTCCCGCTTCGCAATCGCTCTATAAGCAGCCGGGGAACCGCCGCCCTGTAATAGGGCGATTCGGCTAAGATGAGAGCCTCGATCCCGGCCTGACGAAGCCTGGCCACAGTCGTTTTCAACTTCGCAAAGCCGTCCGGACCCATATTCCAAATGGCGACCATCAGTACCAGGGCGGGCTTGCGCCTCTCTATTTCGGCGAGGGCGGCAGTGTTGAAGTCCCGACATTTCGGCCGGGAAGATACGTCGTAGTTCAAGATCGGAGGACAGAGGGAGGCTGTCAGCTGGCCGAGCGAATAGCCGGCTTTGGCAAACGGTTCGCGAAGTCCCAGATACAGGTGCGCAGCCGTACTGTCGCCCCAGAGGATCACCTCCTTGCCGCCACCGGGCAGGCATGTGCTCGGCCGGATCGCAGCCCACGACTGGTCGGGATTGAGGAAGCAGATGCCTTGCCGAAGATGGGTAAGACTGCCGTCGGTTCTCAATATCTTGGCGACCGTCTGATCGATCCGGCCCGGAAACCCTCGATACAGAAAGGCGATGCAACAGCAGGCTGCAAGGAGCGCGACCGTCGCCGACGTGGTCCATATGAGGCGCCGGCCGGACCAGAAATCGGGATGCCGGCGAAAGGGCTGTTCCACGAATCGATAGGACAGGATCGCGAGAATAACCGAGGCCGCGATGACGCCGCCGCTGAAGACGATGGGGTCGGCGTAGGGATAGAGGCGCTTCGCGAAGATGATCAGGGGCCAATGTATGAGGTAGAGCGAATAGGAGATCCGGCCGAGCGGCGCTGCCGCCCCGAGTATTCTGGAGGCGGTGGTGCGGCACTGGTCGCTGCCCCACACCACCAGCGCGCTTCCGACCGTCGGGACGAGCGCCGAAATGCCGGGGAACCGCGTCGTTCTGTCAAACAGCAGGCTGGCGGCGACGATGGCGCCGACGCCGACGGCGGTCATTGTCGCTGCAACGACCGGAATGCGCGGAAAACTAACGCCGGGAAGGGCGAGTATCGAGCCAATAAGGAGTTCGAAGGCGCGAAACGGCAGGAGATAGAGAGCAGCCGTCGGATCATTGCTCAGGATCCATTCGCAGGCGGCCAGAGACACGAGGGCGAGGGCGACCGTCGCGGCGGCGAGAAAGCGAACGTTCAGTCTCACCAGAGCGATGACGAAGAAAGGGAACACCAGATAGAAGTGCTCCTCCACCCCAAGAGACCAGTAGTGTAACAACGGGATTTCGTCCGCCGCCGGAGCGAAATAGTTCGCCGTGATGTACAAATACACGTTCGGCGACAGGCCGAGCGACCACAGCGCCGATTTGGCGAACCTTTCGAGTTCCGCGGGCAGCAGGAACACGTAAACGCCGACGGCGGTCACCGCCGTGGTGACAAAGAACGCGGGCGCTATACGCCGGATCCGGTTCGCATAGAAGCGTCGAACCGAGAAGCGCCGGTCCAACGAATTGCCATATATGATCTTTGATATCAGGAAGCCGGAAATAACGAAGAAGACGTCGACACCGACGTAGCTTCCCGGCAACATTTCCAGATGGAACAGCAGAACCGCGACCACTGCGACCGCTCGCAATCCATCGATGTCGGGGCGGTAGTTCAGAGGCAACCGGGAGTCCCCAACTGAGTTAATCTACGATACCAAGCGTGGCCCAATCTCGTTTGAGTGACAAGCATCCAGCCTTCGTTGGCGGCGTTCTTGCCAAGATCACAAATTGGCGCGCCCATTAGCGAAGCGCTTGGCGATGTTGCCTTTGGAGAAACGTCGAGCCGCGCCTCTCCCTTTATCGGCATTTCTCAATGTGACTGAGTCGATCCCGACTGTCCGAGGTCAGCGCGACGGGCGGAACAATCAGCGGCGGCGCGAAGCTCAGGTCTTGCGAAGCCAGCCCAGACGACTGGGCAGATGAATTTTCGTCATCCGGCTCGGCGCGCCGACATCGTTTATAGGTGAGGCGTCACGATCGGTCGGAACCCCGGCTTCGATAAATTGGGGCCGGGCTCAGATCCAGTCAGCCGACCGCGCAGGGTGGGGCCGGATCCTGCAACAGACCCGTCGAGGCCGTTGCGACCGCCGCGACCAGATCCAATCCGATGGGGATTGGATGACGGCGGTAAAAGGGGATGACTGAAATTGGTCGGAGTGAGTGGATTCGAACCACCGGCCCCTGCCTCCCGAAGACAGTGCTCTACCAGGCTGAGCTACACTCCGACGTGACGGCTATATAACGGCCCGGTCTGGACCGCGCAAGGCCACCTGCTTCGATCCGGCGTCCGCCGCGCGCGGGTGGCTCAATAGACCCGTTCGATCGCGAAATCGACGACGTCGAGCATCGCCTGCTTGGCGACGCCTTCCGGGAACAGGCCGAGGCTGTCGCGGGCGATCGCGCCATAGTGGCGCGCCCGGTCGATCGTGTCCTCGAGCGCCTTGTGCCGGCCGAGCAGATCGATGGCCCGATCCAGGTCGCCGTCGGATTGCTCCTGGTCTTCCAGCGTGCGGCGCCAGAAGACGCGTTCCTCATCCGTGCCGCGGCGGTAGGCCAGGATCACCGGCAGGGTGATCTTGCCGTCGCGGAAGTCGTCGCCGATGGCCTTGCCGAGCGTCGCCTGGACGGCGGAATAGTCCAGCACGTCGTCGATCAGCTGGAAGGCGATGCCGAGGTTCATGCCATAGGCTTCGAGGGCTTCCTCGATGGCTTCGGGCTTTTCCGCGACGACCGCGCCGATCCGGCAGGCGGCGGCGAACAGGGTGGCGGTCTTGGCCCGGATGACCTCGAGATAGGCGGTCTCGCTGGTGTCCGTATCGTTGGCGGTCGCCAGCTGGTGGACCTCTCCCTCGGCAATCGTCGCCGAGGCGTGGGACAGGATGCCGAGCACCGGCAGCGAGCCGTCCTCGACCATGAGCTGGAAGGCCCGGGAGAACAGGAAGTCGCCGACCAGCACGCTGGCCTTGTTGCCCCACACGGCATTCGCGGTCGCCAGGCCCCGGCGCAGGGAACTCTCGTCGACGACGTCGTCGTGGAGCAGCGTCGCCGTGTGAATGAACTCGACGCAGGCGGCCAGGCTGATGTGCCGGTCGCCCGAATAGCCGCACAGGCTCGCCGACGCCAGGGTCAGAATCGGCCGAAGGCGCTTGCCGCCCGCCGCGACGATGTGTCCGGCGAGCTGCGGGATCAGCGCGATGCGGCTGTCCATGCGGCGGACGATCACGTCGTTGACGCGCTTGAGGTCCTGGTCGACCAGCGCGTTGATTCCATCGAGGTCCGGCTTCTTCGCTGAGCCTTGCTTCCCCTTTAGGGGAACGACGACCGCCACCGTGCTATCCTTTCGGGCCGTCGCCGCTCCGGGGAGCGTCGGGCCACGTCTTGCCGCAGTTGAACCGGGTAAGAAATACTGCCGCGCGGCAAATGGTCAAGGGACCAGGCGTCGCGGTTTCGTGACCGTCACCGTACAGGAAACGCCGATGCAAGAGCTCGCCCGCTCCACTGATCCGGTTCTGATCTCCTGGCTGATCGCCGCATTGCGCGCCAACGGCATCGAGGCGCTGGTCTTTGACACCCATACCAGCGTGCTCGAAGGAAGCATCGGTATCCTGCCGCGCAGGGTGATGGTGATCGACGAAGACCTCGACCGCGCCCGTGCCATTCTCGAGGCCGGGCCGGACACGGAGGGCGACTGACCAGCCCATGAACGGCGCCGCGACGACCGACGATGCACTGCTCGATGGCCGGGTGCGGCTGCGGCAACCGGCCGACGGCTACCGCGTCGCGATCGATCCGGTGTTGCTTGCCGCCGCCGTCCCGGCGCGGCGCGGGCACCGTATCCTCGATGCGGGAGCTGGCGTCGGCGCCGCCGCCCTGTGCCTCGCCGCCCGCGTGGCCGACGTCACCCTTGTCGGGATCGAGTTGCAGCCGGAGCTGGCAGACCTGTTTCGCGTCAACGTCGGCGAGAACGCAATGGCGGACCGGATCGCGGTCGAGGCGGGGGACCTGCTTGCCCGGGCCGAGGGCGGCGAACGCTTCGATCAGGTGATGACCAACCCGCCCTTTCGTCCGGCCGGCCGGGGCCGCCCCTCCGGCAATCATTCGAAGGCGCGCGCCACCATCGAGGACGGTTTCGACCTTGCCGGCTGGATCTCTGCCTGCCTCGACCGGCTCCGCCCGAAGGGTCGCTTGACCGTCGTGCACGAGGCCTCCCGCCTGGACGACCTGATCGCGGCGCTGACGCCCCGGACGGGCGACATCCGGATCCTGCCGCTGTGGCCCAAGCAGGGCGAGCCCGCGCGCCGGGTGCTTGTGCAGGCTCGCCTTGGCATCCGGTCGCCGGCGACCCTGTTGCCGGGGCTGGTGCTGCACCGTCCCGACGGCAGCTTCACTCCCGAGGCGGCGCGCATCCTGCGCGCGGGAGCGGGGCTGACCATCGGGTTGTAGATTTTGCCTCTATGGTTGGCGCGGCCCGCCGTTGTCACTATTTTCGTGCGATTGCGCGCCAAGGGAGAAGCACGTGTTCGGAATGGGTCGCCCCGTTGTCTCTGTCGTTCGCCTGGGCGGTGTCATCGGCCAGGTCGGTCCGCTGCGCCGCGGCCTTACCCTGCAGGGGCTCGCCGGGATGCTCGACCGGGCCTTCTCCGGCAAGCAGTTGCGCGCGGTGGCCCTGCAGATCAACTCGCCCGGCGGGTCGCCGGTGCAGTCGGCGCTGATCCACCGACGGATTCGTCAGCTCGCCGACAAGGGCGACATTCCGGTGCTCGTCTTCGTCGAGGACGTGGCGGCGTCCGGTGGCTACTGGCTCGCCTGCGCCGGGGACGAGATCTTCGCCGATTCCAATTCCATCGTCGGCTCGATCGGCGTCATCAGCGCCGGCTTCGGCTTCACCGAGGCGATTTCCCGGCTTGGCATCGAGCGGCGCGTTCATTCCGCCGGCGACCGCAAGGTGATGCTCGACCCCTTCCTGCCGGAGAAGGCAGAGGATGTCGATCGGATCAAGGCGATCCAGGCGGACATCCATGACAGCTTCAAGGACCTCGTGCGCGCCCGCCGGGGCCGGCGGCTCAAGGGCGGCGACGAGGATCTGTTCACGGGCGACGTCTGGACCGGCCGGCGCGGTGTCGAGCTGGGGCTGATCGACGGCCTGGGTGATCTGCGGACCGTCATCCGCGATCGGTTCGGAGACAAGGTGAAGTTCCGCGTGATCGGCCAGCAGCGGGGCTGGCTGCGCCGCAAGTTCGGCCTTCGGACGACCGATCTCGGCGGAATGCCCGACCTGGGTGGCTCCTTCGCCTCCGGCCTTCTGGCCGCGATGGAAGAGCGCGCCTGGTGGGCGCGGCTCGGCCTGTAGGCGCGGCGGGATGTTCGGCCTTTCCGTTACCAAGATCGTCCTCCTGATCGTCGTCATCGGCGCGGTCGTTTTCGGCGCCCGGCTGTTGCGGACCCTGGGCAGCTCCAAGCCGACCGCGCCCGACCGGCAGGAGCCGCCCGCAGGGCCCGGCGAAGCGACAACCTTCAGGGCCTGTCCGCGCTGCGGCGCCTATGTCGATCCGGTCAGCCACCGCTGCGGGCCGGATGCGGGCCGTTCCGACGGGTGAGGTCCCGGTTGACCGCAGCGCGCCCGAGCGCCTATTACCCATCCCACGCATGGACCCGCGCCCGGATTGCCGCCGGCGCACCCGCAAAGCCGGAATTTCGTAGCTGAGACATGACGATGGCGAAGGCCGCGTCCCCCGAGACGTGTTTCCAGAACCTGATCCTGAAGCTGCAACGCTTCTGGGCCGGGCAGGGCTGCGTGCTGCTCCAGCCCTATGACATGGAAGTCGGCGCGGGCACCTTTCATCCGGCGACGACGTTGCGCTCGCTCGGCCCGGAGCCCTGGAAGACGGCCTATGTCCAGCCGTCGCGCCGCCCGACCGACGGCCGATACGGAGAGAACCCCAACCGGCTCCAGCACTACTACCAGTTCCAGGTGCTGTTGAAGCCGTCGCCGCCGAACAGCCAGGAACTCTATCTCGACAGTCTGCGCGAGCTCGGCATCGATCCGCTGGCCCATGACATCCGCTTCGTCGAGGACGACTGGGAGAGCCCGACCCTGGGCGCCTGGGGACTGGGCTGGGAGGTCTGGTGCGACGGCATGGAGGTCAGCCAGTTCACCTATTTCCAGCAGGTCGGGGGTTTCGACTGCAACCCGGTATCGGTCGAATTCACCTATGGTCTCGAGCGGCTGGCGATGTACGTGCAGGGCGTCGAGAACGTGTACGACCTCGACTGGGACGGGGTGCCCAAGGATCAGGGCGGCATGACCTACGGCGACGTGTTCCTGCAGGCGGAACAGGAATTCTCCGCCTTCAACTTCGAGCTTGCCGACACTGAAAGGCTGCTGGCCCACTTCTCCGATGCCGAGTCCGAGTGCCACCGGCTGCTGGAAGCCGACAAGCCGCTGCCAGCCTACGACCAGTGCATCAAGGCGAGCCACCTGTTCAACCTGCTCGACGCGCGCGGCGTGATCAGCGTGACCGAGCGTCAGTCCTACATCCTGCGCGTACGTACGCTCGCCAAGGGCTGCTGCGCGGGTTGGCTGGCGAGCCGGGGGCATCTCGTGCAGGCGGTGGAAGCGGCCGATGCCTGAGCTGCTGATCGAATTGCTGTCGGAGGAGATCCCGGCGCGTATGCAGGCGCGCGCGGCCGACGACCTCAAGCGGCTGGTGACGGAAGCGCTGGAGAAGGCCGGACTGGCGTTCGAGTCGGCCGAGGCCTATTCGACACCGCGCCGCCTGGCGCTCGTCGTCGAGGGAATTCCCGAACGGCAGCCGGATTTGAAGGAAGAGCGCAAGGGCCCCAGGGTCGGCGCGCCGGATCAGGCGATCCAGGGTTTCCTCAAGTCCGTCGGCCTGCCGTCGCTCGACGCGTGTGAGACCCGTGAGATCAAGGGCAACGCCTTCTGGTTCGCCGTTACCGAGCGGAAGGGCCAAGCCGCGGCAGCGGTGCTGCCGGCGGTCGTCGGTGACGCGATCAACGGCTTGGGGTGGCCCAAGTCGATGCGCTGGGGAACCGCAGGCTTTCGCTGGGTGCGCCCGTTGCAGAATATCGTCGGCCTGTTCGCCGGCGAGCCGCTGCCCGGCGGCGTATCGCTGCGCGAGGACGCCGGCGCCAAGGACGGCGGGGAAGTCGACGGTCTTCCCTATTCGGCGGCGACCCGGGGGCATCGCTTCCTCGCCGAAGGCATGATCCCGGTTGGCGGGTTCGCCGACTATCGTGAAAAGCTGGCGCAGGCGTTCGTGCTACTCGACGCCGGCGAACGTCGGGCCAGGATCAGGAGCGACGCGGAAGCGCTTGCGACCCGGGCGGGTTTCTCGCTGCGCGACGACCCGGCGCTGGTCGACGAGGTCGCCGGGCTGGTCGAGTGGCCCGTGGTCCTCATGGGGGACATCGATCCCGAATTCATGGCCGTGCCGCCGGAAGTGCTGGTGACGGCCATGCGCACCCACCAGAAATATTTCGCGCTCGAGGACGCCAACGGAGACCTGGCGCCGCATTTCATCGTGGTCGCCAACATCGAGTCGTCCGACAAGGGCAAGGCGATCGTCGCCGGCAACGAGCGCGTCCTGCGCGCGCGGCTGTCGGATGCCAAGTTCTTCTGGGATCAGGACAGAAAGATTCCGCTGGCGCAGCGGGCGCCCGACCTGGAGCAGATCGTATTTCATGCCCGGCTCGGTACTCTCGACCAGAAGGTCGACCGGATCGAGGCGCTTGCCGCCGCGCTGGCGCCGCTGGTCGGCGCCGACCGCGACCGGTCGCGCTCGGCGGCGCGGCTGGCAA
>CAMYMQ010000173.1 GCA_947259335.1 uncultured Alphaproteobacteria bacterium
ACCGCCGACCAGCGCCCCGCCGGCGGCGAGAGCGGTGCCGGCCGCCGCGCCAGCGCCGAGTTGCGGTCCGCCCGAGACAATCCCGTTCGCAATACCGGGACCGAAGATGGCGAGGCCAAGCAGCGACAGCGCGGCGAGTGCGATCGCCATCACCTGATTGATGTCGGGCGCGGTGCCCAGGCTTGCGCTCGTGAACTGATTGAACAGCGTCGTGCCGATGCCGGTGATGACGGCGAGCACCAGCACCTTGATGCCGGTCGAGACGACATGGCCTAGCACACGTTCGGCCATGAAGGCGGTCTTGTTGAAGAAAGCGAACGGCAGCAGCACGAAGCCCGCCAGCGTCACCAGCTTGAACTCGATCAGGGTGATGAAGATCTGCACCGCGATGATGAAGAAGGCGAGCACCACGATCACCCAGGCGAGCAGCAACACGATGATGAGGGCCAGGTTTGAGAACACGGCCCAAAGGTTGGAGAACTGCCCCGCTGCATCCAGGAGCGGTTTGCCGGCCTGAAGTCCGGTGGCCGCAATCGTGCCCGGCTTCATGAAATCGACGATCGACATCGCGCTGCCGCTGGCCTTGAGGCCGAGCCCGGCAAAGGACTGAAACACGATGTTGGCGAGGTTGGAGAAATTGCCGATAATGAAGGCGAAGGTGCCGATATACAGGGTCTTCTTGACGAGGCGTTGCAACACATCCTCATCCGCCCCCCAAGCCCAGAACAGCCCGGCCAGCGTCACGTCGATCGCGATCAGCGTCGTCGAGAGGAAGCTGATTTCACCGCCGAGCAGCCCGAATCCGCTGTCGATATAACTGGTGAAGACGCCCAGAAAGGTGTCGATGACGCCGGTGTCGTTCATGGCGCACTATTCTCCGGAGAGGGGGCCGTGCCCTCGCCATCCTCTGCTTCGGTGGCGGGCTGACGGAAAAAGCGGCGGCGGTTCTCGGCCCAGGCCGCCTCACAGCCGGCATCGGGCATGGTGAGTGTCGCGCAGCGGTCGAGTTCCCGCGCGAGCCTGTCATGGCGCACATCCTCGCGCACGGCGACCGGCGGCGACGGCGCGGGCTCGGACTGGTGCGTGGCGGCGACGATCGCCACGGTCATCATCATGCCCGCCAGCGCGGCGACGCCCGCGATCCTTACCGTGCGTGAGGAAGCGTGCAGCATCGGTAAGCGCCTCAATTGCCCATGAAGCGGCGGAACCGCTCGCGGCCCTCTGCCTCCTCGGCGGTGTGCCGCGCCGCGTCGAGCGCTTGGGCGCGGCCCTGCGCGGCAACCGCGGCGGTGAGATCGGCAAGCTGCTGCGACTGTAGCGCGAGAAGCTGATTGCCCGCCTGCGTGGCCTGAAGCACGCCGGTCGCCGACTGGCTCGCTGAGACCAGGCCGTCCATCGCCGTGCGCGCGCCGTCGATGTTGCCAACGACGCCGGCCTGCACCTTGAGCGAATCCTCGAACGCGCCGACGCTATCCTCCCAGCGCGCGTTGGCATTGGCGACCATCTGCGCCTGTGTGCCGGCCAGGGCCGAGCCGGTATAGCGGCTGGTGAATGCCTGCTGGATGTTCTGCACATCATAGGCGATGCGCTGGGCCTGCCCGAGAAGCTGCTGGGTGCGCTGCACCTGTTGCTGCAACTGCTGGAGCGAGCTGAACGGCAGCGAAGCGAGATTGCGCGCCTCGTTGATAAGGCTGGTCGCCTGCTGCTGGATTTGCTGGATCTGGTTGTTGATCTGCTGGAGCGACCGGGCGGCTGTCAGCACGTTCTGCGCATAGTTGGTAGGATCATAGACAATCCCGCCGAACTGCGCGTAGGCGGGCGTCGCGGCGGTGAGGCCGATGACGCTCGATGTGGTAAGAACGCCGGCCAGGATGGTGCGGCGCAGAAACGCGGTCTTCATAGCGGTAACTCCTGCTGGGGCTGAGGATTGGGTTCGGGAAGAAGCTCGATCGCCCAGGCGCAGCCGCGATGGCGCAGCCACTCGGCCGCGAATGCGGATGGCCTGTGGGTTGCGATGATCTCGGCGATGGCGAGCTGGTCGGTCTTCGACGACGCGGCGGTGAAGGCCAACGCGACCTCGCCCAGACCCAGCTCGAACAGCCGGTTGCCGCGCCGCGATTGGCAATAATAGTCACGCTTGGGTGTTGCCCGGCTGAGGATTTCGATCTGGCGGGCATTGAGGCCGAACCGCTCGTAGATCGCCGCGATCTGCGGCTCGGCGGCGCGCTCATTGGGCAGGAATATCCGCGTCGGGCAGGACTCGATGATGGCCGGCGCGATGTCGCTTGTCTCGATGTCGGCAAGGCTCTGCGTGGCGAAGATGACGCTGGCGTTCTTTTTGCGCAGCGTCTTCAGCCACTCGCGGAGCTGCGCGGCGAAGTCCGGGCTGTCAAGAACCAGCCAGCCCTCGTCGATGATGATGAGCGTCGGCGAGCCGTCCAGCCGGCCTTCGATCCGGTGGAAGAGATAGGACAGCACCGCGGCGGCCGACCCGGCGCCGACCAAACCCTCGGTCTCGAAGGCTTGCACGTCGGCTATGCCGATCCGCTCCGCCTCGGCGTCGAGGAGCCGTCCCCACGTCCCGCCGATGCAATAGGGCGCGAGCGCCTGCTTGAGCTGCTGGCTTTGAAGCAGCACGGCGAGCCCGGTCAGCGTGCGTTCCGGCACGGGCGCGGACGCCAGCGAGCCGAGCGCCGACCACAGATGCTCCTTGGCCTGCGGATCGACCGCGACGCCTTCGCTGGCCAGGATCGCCGCCAGCCATTCGGCCGCCCAGGCGCGCTCGGCCGGATCGTCGATCCGTGCCAACGGCTGGAGCTGCACGCCGTCGCCGGCCTCGTCGGCGAGCATCCCGCCCAAGTCCTGCCAGTCGCCACCCATGCCGATCGCGGCGGCGCGGATGCTGCCGCCAAAGTCGAAGGCGAACACCTGCGACCCCTCATAGCGCCGGAACTGCATCGCCATCAGCGCGAGCAGCACCGACTTGCCGGCGCCGGTCGGCCCGACGATCAGCGTGTGGCCGACATCGCCGACGTGAAGGGAAAACCGGAACGGGGTCGAGCCTTCGGTTCTGCCGTAAAGCAGAGGGGGCGCACCGAAATGCTCGTCCCGTTCCGGCCCCGCCCATACTGCTGACAGGGGGATCAGGTGGGCGAGATTGAGCGTGGAAATGGGTGGCTGGCGGACATTGGCGTAGGTGTGGCCGGGAAGTGAGCCGAGCCACGCTTCAACCGCGTTCATGCCTTCGGGGATGGCGGTGAAATCGCGGCCCTGGATGACCTTCTCGACAAGCCGCAGCTTCTCGGCGACAATGGCAGGATCGCGGTCCCATACCGTCACCGTCGCGGTGACATAGGCCATGCCGGCATAATCGGCGCCCAGCTCCTGCAGGGCGGTGTCGGCGTCGGCCGCTTTGTTTGAGGCGTCGCTATCGAGCAGCGTGGACGCCTCGTTGGTCATCACCTCTTTCAAGATGGCGGCGACGCTTTTGCGCTTGGCGAACCATTGTCGCCTGATCTTCGTCAGCAGCTTCGTCGCGTCGGTCTTGTCGAGCATGATCGCGCGGGTCGACCAGCGATAGGCGAACGCGAGCCGGTTCAGCTCGTCAAGCAGGCCGGGGAACGTGACGCTCGGGAACCCCGTGACGGTCAGCGTGCGGAGATGGTGGTCGCCGAGCTTCGGTTCGAGCCCGCCGGTCAGCGGCTCGTCGGCGAGCAGCGCATCGAGGTGCATCGGCGTTTCCGGCACCCGCACACGCTGGCGGCGGGTCGAGATCGTGCTGTGCAAATAGGTCAGCGTCTCGGCGTCATCGAGCCAGCGAACTTCGGGCACGAAGCCTTCGACCAGGTTGAGCACGCGATCGCTGCGATCGGAGAAGCCCTTGAGCAGCTCCCACGGATCGGCGCCGGTGGTGGACCGGCCTTCATAGAGCCAGCCCTCGGCGCGCGCCGCTTCCTCGGCCGGCGGCATCCACAGCAGCGTGAGATAATAGGCGCTCTCGAAATGCGCGCCTTCCTCGCGGAACTGTTCGCGCCGTTCCATATCGACCAGCGCCGAGACCGGATCGGGAAACTTCGCGTCGGGATAATTGAGCGCGGGCGTGCGCTGCGCCTCGACGAAGATCGCCCAGCCCGAGCCGAGTCGGCGTAGCGAACTGTTCAGCCGTGCCGTGGTCGCGACCAGCTCGGCCGGCGTCGCGCTGTCGAGATCGGGTCCGCGGAACCTCGCGGTGCGCTGGAACGAGCCGTCCTTATTGAGCACGACGCCTTCGCCGACCAGCGCGGCCCAGGGCAGGAAGTCGGCGAGGCGCGCGGCCTTGCTGCGGTATTCGCGTAAGGACATCATGGCTGCATCCAAGCGGGCGCGCGAAGATGGCGCCGGGCCACGTCCACGAATTGCGGGTCGCGGCGGGCGGCCCACACGGACAGCCCGTGGCCGACGGCCCAGATGACCAGGCCCGCGATCCAGAGGCGCAGGCCGAGGCCGATCGCGCCGGCCAGCGTGCCGTTGACGATGGCGAGCGAGCGGGGAACACCGCCGAGCAATATCGGCTCGGTCAGCGCCCGATGGACCGGTGCGTAGAAACCCGCGATCGGCGAGCCAAACGACTCTGGGGCGCCCTGCATCAGACCAGTGCTCCGCCGCCGAACGAGAAGAACGACAGGAAGAAGCTCGACGCGGCGAACGCGATCGACAGCCCGAACACGATCTGAATGAGCTTGCGCGCGCCGCCCGACGTATCACCGAAAGCGAGCGTCAGTCCCGTGATGATGATGATCAGCACCGCGATGATCTTCGCGACCGGCCCCTCAATGCTTTCGAGGATCGACTGGAGCGGCGCTTCCCACGGCATCGACGATCCCGACGCATGGGCGGGAACGGCGAAGGTCAGCGCGAGCAGGCCGGCCGAAGCGGTGAGCATGGCGCGACGTGCGCCAGACGTAAGAGCATGGGTCATGGGATGTCTCCTGGCTGGGGTGGGGAAAGCGGGATGAGGCGGTAGTCGCCGGTGGCGGGATCGAGGCCATCGACGCGGACCAGCTCGGCGAGGCGGCGGCCGTACCCGTCGCGGACCAGCACGGCGATCAGATCGATAGTCTCGGCCAGCAGCGCGCGCGGGACCGTGACCACGGCCTCCTGAATGAGCTGCTCCATCCGGCGCAGCGCGCCGAGCGCCGTGCCGGCATGGATCGTGCCGATGCCGCCGGGATGGCCCGTGCCCCAGGCTTTGAGAAGATCGAGCGCCTCAGCCCCGCGCACTTCGCCGATGGGAATGCGGTCGGGGCGCAGGCGCAGTGAAGACCGCACAAGATCGGATAGCGAGACGACGCCATCCTTCGTCCGCATGGCGACGAGGTTGGGCGCGGCGCATTGCAGCTCGCGCGTATCTTCGATCAGCACGATACGATCGTTGGTCTTCGCCACCTCGGCCAGCAGCGCATTGACCAGCGTGGTCTTGCCGCTGCCGGTCCCACCCGCGACGAGGATGTTGGCCCGCGTCTGAACGCCTTGCCGCATCGCTTCGGCGTGCGCGGTCGACATGATGCCGGCCATCGCATAGTCGTCGAGCGTGAACACCGCGACTGCGGGCTTGCGGATCGCGAAGGCCGGCGCGGCGACAACGGGCGGCAATAGCCCCTCGAACCGTTCGCCGCCTTCGGGCAGCTCGGCCGAGACGCGTGGGGAACGGGCATGAACCTCGACGCTGACATGATGCGCGACGAGGCGCACGATACGTTCGCCGTCCGCGGCGGTCAGCACCTCGCCGGTGTCGCTGATGCCTTCGCCGAGCCGATCGATCCACAGCCGCCCGTCCGGATTCAGCATCACTTCGATGACGGTGGGATCGTCGAGCCAGGCCGCGATCGACGGCCCCAGCGCCGTGCGCAGCATCCGCGCGCCGCGCGTCTTCGCATCGGATCGGATCGGTTGAACGGTCAAGGTTGAGCCCCTGGAATTGGGCCGGGCGAACCGCCGCCCGGCTTCAGGGACGCATCAAGAGAGACAGGAAAGGTCGGGATACAACAAGGAAATGCGGGCGTCGTAGTCTGGCGAAGAAAGACAGGGAGCAGCGTAGGCCGCTCATTCGTCCTGGGGCGGAATATCCTCGCCAATCTCTTGGCCGACCTTCGGCCCCTTCGCGAGTCGGCGGCCGAGCGCGGTCATGAAGGCATCGTAGCGGTCGTTCCCCAAACGGCGCATGGCGTCGCGTTCGCCTTCGGGCGGCGGCGGCGTGTTCGACAGCCAGAAACGCACGAACAGCGCTATCATCTCGACATCTATCCCGACATCGCGCTCAAGCCGGGTCAGGCGCCGGTCAATCCGATCAAGCCGCTTGGCGATAGCCGCTTCGCGCTGCTCATCGGCGTCGGGCGAGAGGAAGGACGCGATTGCCGCCTCGGCGACGAGCGAGCGCGATTTGCTCCTGCGGTCGGCATAGGCCGCGAGCGACTGCATCAGCGCCGGGTCGAGATAGACCGAGAATGGGGTTTTGGTGGTCATAGCTCGATGCCATCGCCGGGATCGAGCGAGGCTTGCCGCGCCGCGCCTTGCATCTGACGGCGCACCGCCGCCTGCCGCGCGGCGTCGGTGTCGGGGTCCGGCTCGTCCATCTCGAACTCGTTGGCGGGCGCGGGCATGGGCGGCGGTGCGATGTCGATATGCCGCTCCATGTCGGGCTGCCGGCGCAGCCCGGCGTTCTCATCCTCATCCTCACTCGCGGCCTCGCGCGGCTGAACCTGCTGCGACGGTTCGGGTGGCGGCGGAGCGGCGACCGGCGGCAGGGCGCTCCAGTCGTCGGGCCGCGCCCGGTTTCGTCCGAGGCTTAGGTCCGGCGGCGACAGCACCCGTTCGGTAAACCGCCGATCCTTGAAGTAGCGCACCTTCTTCGCCCGTATCGGCGGCACGCCGGCCACCATGACGATCTCGTCGTCGGGTGGAAGCTGCATCACCTCGCCGGGGGTCAAGAGTTGCCGGGCGGTCTCGGAGCGTGAGACCATCAGATGACCGAGCCACGGCGAGAGCCGGTGCCCGGCATAATTCTTCATCGCCCGCATCTCGGTGGCGGTGCCGAGCGCGTCCGATACCCGCTTGGCGGTGCGCTCGTCATTAGTCGCAAACGATACACGCACATGGCAGTTGTCGAGGATCGCGTTGTTCGGGCCATACGCCTTCTCGATCTGATTGAGGCTTTGCGCGATCAGGAACGCCTTCAATCCATAGCCGGCCATGAAGGCCAGGGCGGACTCGAAGAAGTCGAGCCGCCCCAGCGCCGGAAACTCGTCGAGCATGAGGAGCACGCGGTGGCGGGTCCGCTTCGGGGTAAGTTCCTCGGTGAGCCGGCGCCCGATCTGGTTGAGGATGAGGCGAATGAGCGGCTTGGTGCGCGATATGTCGCTGGGCGGAACGACCAGATAGAGCGTGACCGGCCGTTTCCCCTCGACCAGATCCGATATGCGCCATTCACAGGTCCGCGTAACCTGCGCGACGACGGGGTCGCGATAGAGGCCCAGGAACGACATGGCGGTGGAAAGGACGCCCGATCGCTCGTTGGCCGACTTGTTCAGCAGCTCGCGCGCGGCGCTGGCGACGACGGGATGGACGCCAGCCTCGCCGAGATGCGGCGTGGTCATCATGGCGAGCAGCGTGGTCTCGATGGGCTGGCGCGGGTCCGACAGGAATCCGGCCACGCCGGCGAGCGTCTTGTCCTCGCCGGCATAGAGGACGTGGAGGATCGCGCCGACCAGCAGCGCATGGGACGTTTTTTCCCAGTGGTTGCGCTTCTCGAGACTGCCTTCGGGGTCGACCAGCACGTCGGCGACGTTCTGCACGTCGCGCACTTCCCAGACGCCTTTGCGGATTTCGAGCAGGGGATTGTAGGCGGCGGACAACGGGTTGGTCGGGTCGAACAACAGCACCCGTGCGTGGCGGGCACGAAAGCCGGCGGTGAGCTGCCAGTTCTCGCCCTTGATGTCATGCACGATCGCCGAGTCCGGCCAACTGAGCAGGGTCGGCACGACCAGGCCGACGCCCTTGCCGCTGCGTGTCGGCGCGAAGCACAAGACATGCTCCGGCCCATCGTGGCGGAGATAGTCAGGTCCGAGCCGCCCGAGCATGACGCCGTTCGGCCCAAGCAAGCCCGCGGAGCGAACCTCGCTCGCTTTCGCCCAGCGCGCCGATCCATAGGTCTGGGCGTTCTTCAGTTCGCGCGCGCGCCATACCGACATGCCGATCGCGACGGCAATCGACGCGAACCCGCCCGACGCGGCGATGAACGCGCCTTTCTCGAAGATGCGCGGCGCATAGGCGTCGAACGAAAACCACCACCAGAAGAAGGCCGGCGGCGGGTAGATGGGATAGCCCAGCGTCACGAACCACGGCCGGCCCAGCTCGGGCTGGTAGGCAAGCGCGGCAGCGGTCCATTGCGTCGCGCCCCACACCCCGGCGAGGACGATTAAAAAGACAATGATGATCTGACCCCACAGGATCTTGGTCGCGGACATGGGCTATCTCCTTTGGCGGTTCACAGGCCGAGGCCCCGGCCGCGCCCGAACGACCAGTCGACGCCGCCATTGCTCCGCATGACGCCGGAGATGTGCTTGCCGATCTGGCGGTCGAGCGAGGGAGACCAGGGCACGAGCTGGAAGCCCAGCCCATCGTCGATCATCGCGAAGCGGCCCGAGGCGAGCGTCAGACGCTGACGCACCGTGCCGGCAACATATTCGCTCACCTTGGACGGCGTGTGCGGCAGGCCGATCTCGGCCGACAAGTCCTTGGCGACCATATCCAGCTCGCGCGTCTGCAGCGTGTCGAGCAGGCCGCGCGCGAAGATGATGCGCTGGCCCTGCCGGCGCGCCAGCCCATCGTCGGCGAGATGTTCGGCGCGCGCCTCCATCGCGGCGCGCACCTCGGTCCCGAAGCCGCCGCCAAGATCACGGCCGTCGCTCGACAGGTTGCGCCGGTCGAGCCAAGTCGCGCCCCGCGCACGGACCTGCGCAGACACGTCCATGTCGGAGCGCACCGCGAGCGCGACCCGCTGCCGGCCCTTGCGATCCTCGAAATGGCGCAGCTCGACGATCGCGCCGGGCTTGCAATCGCCGGTCGCCTCGATGTCGGGAAAGCGGATATGATGGGTACGCCCATCGATGCCGTCGACGATCGCATAGGCGCCGCCGGTCAGTTCGTCATGCAGGCCGCGATCGACCAGCTCCCCGATCACAGGCTGGCCCGGGTCGGCGTCGAGCACATAGTTGGCGGCACCCCGGTCGATGCCGCGCTCGCTCATGGCCTTGTGCATCCGCTTGATGATGTCGTCGCGCTCGCCCAGCGCGCGCAGGGTTCCTTGTGCGTCGGCCGCGATGGTCCACTGGCCCGGACCGATTTCGGTGGCGAGGCCGAGCCGCTCCAGCTTGCGCAGCCGCCCCATCCTGAGTGCATGGTCGCCGTCCGGCCGGACGCCGGGCTCGGGTGCCATGTCGATCACGCCGTCGCGCTGCAACGTGTGCGACAGGTCGCGGTCGATCTCCGTCCAGCGTTCAGCCTCGATCTGCCGCTCCAGCGACCGGCGGATGTCAAGGTCGCTGCGCAGCCCCAGCTCGCGCGTGACGATATCGCGCGCCGTCGCCCGCATCCCTTCGCCGATATAGTCGCGCGAGATGACGAGGTTCTGTCCGTCCTCGCCGACGCCGCGCACGATGATATGGACGTGGGGGTTGTCGGTGTTCCAATGCTCGACGGCCCGCCAGTCGAGCGGGGTGCCGAGATCCGCTTCCATCCGCGTCATCAACTCGCGGGTGAAGCCTTTGAGGTCGCCCATCTCGGGCGCATCCTCCGGCGAGACGATGAAGCGGAAATGGTGGCGGTCGTTTTCGCAGGCCGCAGCGAACGTATTGCGGTCAAGGCCTTCGGCTTCTGCCCCGAACAGCACACCCCGTTCGCCATCGCGGGTGACGCCATCGCGTTGCAGATAATTGAGATGGGCGGCGAGCGAGGCGCGGCCGCCATGCCGAACGACACGCGCCTTGACGATAACCTGGCGCGCGCGGTGGCCGAGCCGGTGGGTGACGCGCAGGCTGGCGACCCGCCCGCGGCCGAAGGTCGAGCGGC
>CAMYMQ010000174.1 GCA_947259335.1 uncultured Alphaproteobacteria bacterium
CGGGCCTTTCCGGTGTCCGTGTCTCCGGTGCTGGTGGCCGATATCCGAGCGCACTGCGCGGTCGGATCGCATTGTAGTGCTGTCGCCAGGCTTCGATGAGTACCTGTGCCTCGTTCAGCGTGTTGAATATCTCGCCGTTGAGCAGCTAGTCCCGGAGCTTGCCGTTGAAATTCTCATTGTAATCCTTCTCCCAGGGCGAGCCTGGTTCGATGAACAGGGGCTTCACCCCAGAGCCGATCGAGCCAGTCGCGCACCACCCTGGCGGTGAACTCGCTCCAATTGTTGGATCGAAGGTGATCTGGTGAGCCGTGCTCGGCGAACAGCTCCGCGAAGCACTGGAAACATTGTCGGACTTGAGCCGCCGCGCCATGAAGATGGACAGGCACCAGCGCGTATACTCGTCGATTACGGTAGGGATCCGGAACGTCCTGCCGTCATCTGTCCGGTCGTGAACGAAGTTGTAGGTCTAGATCTGGGGGGTAGTCCGGCCGCAGACGAACGCAGGAGCCGTCGTTGAGCCACATTCGGCCCCGCTTAAGTTGCTTGGGAGGAACCTTCAGCCCCTCACGTTTCCACACTCGTTCGACCCGCTTGTTGTTGAACTTCTAGCCGGGCTGGCGGAGCAGGGCCGCGATCCGGCGGTAGCCATAGCGAACGTATTGCCGCGCCAGCTCGATCATGTCGGCGACAAGCCGGTCTTCGTCCTCGCGGCCTCTGGGAACATGGCGGTGGGTCGAATGGTGCTAACCGAGCACGCGACGCGCCCGGCGTTCGGAGATGCCGAGGTGGCCCCGCACCCGGTCGATGGTGTGGCGCTGGCGCGAAGGGCTCGTCAGTAGTGGGATGGTCCGCCCCTCCCTCCTCGGCTGTTGTCGGGGCAGTCTTGGGCTTTGGACGTAAGCGGCCGGTCATGGCACCAGAGACTCCGAACGCCGCGCCTCTTCTTTGTAGATCTCGACGAGCTCGCGTAGATTCTCGATGCCTTGGTGCGTGAAGGCGGGCGTGTACTCGTCACCGATGCCGTAGACGGCGAGGCATCCATCTTCGGGCATCATTTCGACGCTGACGTCGTGGAGCCAGTCCTCGTCTTCGCCCAACAGCTCGGCGACGCAGGCGTTCGTAAAGACGTGCGCAATGGCAGGTATGTCAGGCTGCGGCCTTTTCCTGGTCTGCAGCGATCGGCGTCCAGTTCCACGGCAGGAGTTCGTCGAGCCGGGTGTCCACATGGTCGTTGATCCGAGCAAGCACGTCAGCGAGGTATTCCTGTGGATTGAGGCCGGAGAGTTTCGCCGTCTCGATGATCGTTATGGCGTCGGCGGCGATCTCTCCGCCAGCGTCGGATCCGGCGAAGAGGTAGTTCTTCCGGCCGATGGCAATGGGTCGGATGGCGCGCTCGGCGGAGTTGTTGTCGATCGCGACCCGGCCGTCCTCGAGGAAGAGCGTGAAGGAGGTCCAGCGATGCAACGCGTACCGCATCGCCTTGGCCAACTCGCCCTTGCCGGAGATCCGCGCGAGCTGACGTTCGCACCAAGCATGGAAGGCTTCAACGAGCGGCAAGCTTTCCTTCCGACGCGTCGCCAGGCGCGCCTCGGCCGGTAGACCGGTGAGTTGGCGCTCGATGTTGTAAAGCACGCCGATCTGGTCGAGCGCCTCCCTGGCGATTGGCGAGCCGGTGGCCTTCCAGACGTCGTGGAAGTCGCGGCGAAGATGGGCCCAGCAAGCCGCTTCGCGCACACGCGACCGTCCCGTGGTGTCATGCTTGTAAAGCTCCTTGAAGCCGGCATAGGCATCGGACTGCAAGATCCCTTCGAAGTCGGCCAGATGCTTCTGGGGATGTTCGCCCTTGCGGTCGGGCGAGAACCAGTAAGCAGCACCGGGTGGATCGCCGCCGCCCCACGGGCGGTCGTCGCGTACATAGACCCAGATCCGGCCTTCCTTGACGCCGCGGGTACTGCCGCTCTTCCGGCGCGGGTCGAGCACCTTGATCGGCGTGTCATCGGCGTGCAGCAGGTCGGTCTTCATAACCTCCCGCTTGATCAGCTCGCTCAATGGCCGGAGCGTCGCGACAGACTGGCCGCACCAGTCGATCATCGTCGAGCGGGGGACGTCGGCGCCGTGCCGGGCGAGGATCTCCCGCTGGCGGTAGAGCGGCACGTGGTCGTCGAACTTCGACACGAGGATGTGCGCGAGCAGGTTCGGCCCGGCCATGCCGCGCCGGATCGGCCGGATCGGCGCAGGCGGCTGGACGATCTTCTCGCAGACGCGGCAGGTCTTCTTGAGCCGTGCCGTGTCGACGACCGTGAGCTTCGCCACGATGTAATCGAGAACGGCGGAGACATCCTCGCCAAGCAGACGCAACTCGCTGCCGCAGTCCGGGCAGACGTTGCCGGGATCGAGCACCACCCGTTCACGGGGCGCCTTGTCGGATATCCGCGGCTGACCTCGCCGCCGCTGGACCGGCGTCGACGGCGCCTCGGTCTCAGCCTGCTCGGATCCAGCCGAGGTGTCGGCCGCGGCGGCGGCCACCTCGAGATCCTCGAGCGCGAGCTTCGTCTTCGATGCTCTCGAGCAGGCCCTGCACGAATGGCGGCCCGTTCATCGCGGCGGTCTCGTGCATCACTCCGACCGCGGCTCGCAATACGACTGCATCCGGTACACCGAGCGCCTGGCTGAGGCGGGCATCGAGCCCTCCGTCGGCAGCGTCGGCGACTCCTACGACAATGCTCTCGCCGAGACGATCAACGGCCTCTACAAGGCTGAGATCATCCACCGGCGCGGACCATGGCGAAGCTTCAAGGCCGTCGAGTTCGCCACCCTGACCTGGGTCGACTGGTTCAACAATCGCCGGCTGCTGGAGCCCATCGGCAACATCCCGCCGGCCGAAGCCGAGGAACGCTACTACGCCATGCTGCAAGAACAAGCCATGGCAGCGTGACTCAAACCAAACGGCCTTCGACAAACCCGGGGCGGTTCAAGTGATTGGTGATGACTGCTCCTTGATCGATCAGGCCCCGCTTCGGGATGGACTGTTTGTCAAATCCCCACTCGGTCCCGGCCAATCGGGCGAGAGTGATTGGTTTTTGGGAAGGGCTTTTGCTACCATTCGGATCGGAGATCACGTTGACGTTCGATTCTGAGGAACAAAAGGCCCGTTTTTTCATGTTGTGCCGCCGCGATGCTGAATTGCGGGAAGCCATTCTGCGTGGGAAGGTCGTCACACCCTGGACCCCCGAACACGAGACGGCGAATGATCGAAGCCAATCTGGCGCGGCAAGTCGGCGTTGAGTGGCGCGAGCCGCTGGTAGGCTGGCACTTGCCGCCGCCCGACCCAATCACCCGGTTTTTTCTTGGCCTAGTCTCTGGATACGAGCCGATCGCCGCATTCGGGGACGTGAGAGCCGGGCGGTTTCTTGCGGTCACCGGCATTGAGACGGTCGATACCCTGGATGGAACGGGGATTGTCCTTTGCCAGCGCGATCTGTGCTGGATGGACCCCCGGCAACTGGAAACTTTCCTTCAGCGCGCAAAGGGTTGGGATATCGCCATCGCCGAGCCTGTACGCAAAAGGCGCGAGCGGAGCGAACGCCACGATTGCTGGCATCACCCATACCCCGAGATATTCAGGGCGCACGGCTACGCCGTCCCCGTTTGGGGCACCGCGACCAGTCTTGTGAACCGATGGTATGTCGGGGCTTCACGCCGCGCTCTCTTGAGCGTCCGTAACCGGAATTGGGAGCCACGGCGGGCCGCTGTTGTGAGCGGCGCAGGCATCCATGCCATTAAGAGGCTGCTTCTGTAATCGGCAGGTGACGTCAATGGTGATCTTTACCGCGCGCGGCTCGTGCTTCTGTCCGAGGTCGTGCCAAGCCTCGGTTCGACGCCAAGGACTAACCGAGAATTTTCGCGCAGCGGATGGTCCAAATATCCGGAAGCAGATCAGCAATAAATGTCGCCATTCTACAAGAGACTTCCTTTTTCTGACGCTAGTCCAAACAGGTGGCTGGCCCAGCACGATAGGGCTGCTTCCATCTCGGGAAGGTACCCAAAGCGATTGTAAATCCCCGCGACGCCACCGAGCGTCCCGGTGCTGTGATTGAGAATTCGCTCTATCACATGCGGCGGCGTGTTGAGCTGTGCCATCTTGGTCGCGGCAGTGCGCCGGAGGTCGTGCAGGCGCCAGCCGTTCGCTTTGCTTGCATTGTCAAGTGCTCGCTTCGATTTCGAAAAGCCTGAGAACGGATTCTCCAAGTTGCCGCGCGCGGGGAAGACATACGGGCTTTCGAATTGCGGCAGGCTCTCGATAAGCTGCCGGACGGGCTCGGTGAGGGGGACCGTGTGTGGCCGATTGCTCTTATTCAGATCGGCCGGGATGGTCCAGGTTTCGCCGTGGAGGTGCTCCCACCGCATCGATGCCACCTCGCTGCGGCGCTGCGCTGTCAAAAGCAGCAGTTGCACGAACGGGCCGTAGGGATAGCCAATTGACTTTGCTGCTGTGTAGACCGCCGTCAATTCGTCGTCGGTGAGCACTCGATCCCTGGCTTGCAGCTTCACCGGCGGTCGCATGGCAGCACAGGGCGAGCGGTCGATGTAGGAGCGTTCGATGCACCAGTTGAAGAACTTTCGCGTCGCCATGAACACGTGAAGCGCGGTGCCGGGGGTTTCCATCAGGCGGTCGACGACGGCCGAGACGTCGCGTGGCTTGATGTCGGAGACCACATCGCTCCCCAGGGCGGGTCGGATATGCTTGTTGAGGAGGCGCATCGTCTCCTTGCGGGTACCCGCCTTGTTCCTGCGCTTGCAGTGGAGGTCGTCGAAGAGGTCGAGGGCATCCGACACATTGAGCGTCCGGTCCTCCTCTTCGTGGGTGCCGAGGGTCACGCTGGCGAGGACCTGCTTGGCTGCCGTGCGGGCCTCGGCGAGCGAAATCGTCGGATGGCGCCCGATCGTCCTTCGACGCCGGCGCTTGCCCGTGTAGTACATGACGACGAAGCTGCGGGCGCCGCGCGGCGACACCCGGACGCCGAAGCCGGGCAGGGTCGCATCCCAGTATGTTTCCTGGCCGGTTTCGGGCGTTGGTAGCTTCCGGATCGAGAGGTCGGTGAGGCGCTGTCTAGGCATTCCTAGGTTCCAAATAGGTTCCAAAAAACCGTACGAACGTGTGTTCTTCGATGATAATCTATGTACATTATGTCGGACATAAGAGACAGAAAATAAACGATTATTGTGTATGCGTGCGAAGCTATGAGAAACTGGAAAATCAGATTCCTAATCCGGGGGTCGCAGGTTCGAGTCCTGCCGGGCGCACCAGAAGCCTGCCGCCGTTCGCCCCATCGCCTGGCGACGCAAGGCCGCTTCCCGGACATACTCTCCTATGGCGTCCTGGCCTATGCCGTCCTGGCCTATGCCGTCCTGGCCTATGCCGTCCTGGCCTGTGGCGTCCTTGCACCGCCGCAGCCGATGTCAGGTGGGTTTTGCGGCCTGCCTTGTCTCTGCGCGCCGCCGTCCCGAGGCGCCGCCGCCGTCCTGCGATAGATCAATTCGCGCAGCGAACCGCCGCTCTATAGGATGGGGCGAGGCGACGACAGCAGACAGGGAGTCCCATGGAGCAGACCCCGCCCGGCGAAACCCGGATCGAAGACGTGCTCGGCGTCGACGGAACGGCCAAGGCGCGCCGCCGCCGCTGGCGCTACGCCGTCGCCGCCGTGACCGTCGTGATCGTGCTGGCCGTGGGCGCCTATCTCCTGTTCGGTAGCGGCCCTGATGGAACTCTCCGCTACGTCACCGCCGCCGTGACCCGGGGCGACCTGACCGTCACCGTCACCGCGACCGGCACCATCCAGCCGATCAACAAGGTCGAGGTGTCGAGCGAGCTGTCGGGCATCGTCCGCAAGGTCAACGTCGAGGCCAACGACGTGGTCAAGGTCGGCCAGGTGCTCGCCGAGCTCGACACCGACAAGCTCAAGGCCCAGGTCGAGCATGCCAGGGCCACCCTGGCGTCCAAGCGGGCCAAGCTGGTCGAGGCCCAGGCGACGGTCGACGAACTCAAGAGCAAGTACGACCGGGCCAGGGCCCTGGCCGAGCGCGGCGTGTCGTCGGCGCAGGCTCTGGAAGCGGCCAAGGCTGGCTATGACCGGGCCGTCGCGTCGATCGCCAGCGCCAAGGCCGACATCAAGGTCGCCTTGTCCGACCTCGCCATCAACGAGCTCAATCTCAAGAAGGCGTGCATCTGCTCGCCGATCAACGGCATCGTGCTCGAACGCAATGTCGAGCCGGGCCAGACGGTGGCCTCGTCGCTGCAGGCGCCGGTGCTGTTCCGGCTCGCCGAAGATCTCCGGAAGATGCAGCTCGAGGTCGATATCGACGAGGCCGACGTCGGCAAGGTCCGCGACGGCAACAGCGCGACCTTCACCGTCGACGCCTATGCCAACCGGCGGTTCCCGGCGAAGATCAGCCTCGTGCGTTTCGCCTCGCAGACGGTCGAGGGCGTCGTGACCTACAAGGCGATCCTGACCATCGACAATTCCGGCCTGCTGCTGCGTCCCGGCATGACGGCGACCGCCGAGATTATTGTCGACCAGTTCAAGCAGGTCCTGCTGGTCCCCAACGGTGCGCTGCGGTTCTCTCCGCCGGCCGACAACCAGACCCAGAGCCGCGGCCTGCTCGGCAGCCTGATCCGGCGCGGGCCGCCTCGCTTCCGCCAGCCGAGCGGCCCCCGGGCGGCGAACAGCGCCAGACGGAGCCTGTGGATGCTGGAGGACGGTGAGCCGGCCGAGATCAAAGTCACCGTCGGGGCGACCGACGGCCGGCGGACTCAGGTCACCGACGGCAGCGTGAAGGAAGGTCAGAAAGTGATCGTCGACGCCGCCAAGACCAAGCGCTAGGGCCCGCGCCGTGACCGACGAGCCCCGGACCCCGCCGGCCCTGATCGAAATGGACGACCTGAAGCGGGTGTATGGCAGCGGCGATGCGACCGTGTTCGCCCTCAACGGCGTCGATCTCGCGATCGAAAAGGGGGAGTTCGTCGCGATCATGGGGCCGTCGGGATCGGGCAAGTCGACGGCGATGAACATCGTCGGCTGCCTCGACACGCCCAGCGCCGGGCACTATCGATTCATGGGCGTCGACGTCGGCGGCCTGAGCCGGCGGCAGCGGGCGCTGTTGCGGCGGCACTTTCTCGGCTTCGTGTTCCAGGGCTTCAATCTGCTGCCGCGCACCAGCGCGCTGGAGAATGTCGAACTGCCCCTGACCTATCGGGGAGAGAGCCCGGCACGGCGGCGGGCGCTGGCGCAGCGGGCGCTGGCCCGGGTCGGCCTGCAGGGCCGCGAGACCCATACGCCGGGCGAACTGTCCGGGGGCCAGCAGCAGCGGGTCGCCATCGCCCGGGCGATCGTGACCAACCCCGCCGTGGTGCTCGCCGACGAGCCGACCGGAAACCTGGATTCGCGCACCAGCCTCGAGATCATGGAATTGCTGAAGGCGCTCAACCGCGACCAGGGCATGACCGTCATCATGGTGACCCATGAGCCCGAGATGGCGGCCTATGCCAATCGGACGATCCAGTTCGTCGACGGGCGCATCGCCCAGGCCCGGCAGGCGGCCTGATGTTCTGGGAAACGACCAAGCTCGCCCTCCACGCGATCCAGCGCAACGCGCTGCGGTCCTTCCTGACCCTGCTCGGCATCGTCATCGGGGTCGGCGCGGTGATCGCGATGGTCTCGATCGGCCGGGCGACAACGGCCAAGGTCACGGCCGACCTCGCGCGGCTCGGCAGCAACCTGCTCGTCGTGCGCACCGGCCAGTCGCGGATGGGGCGCCCCGGCGGCGCCAGCGCCCAGGCCAAGGCCTTCAACATCCGCGACGTCGAGGCGATGCGCCAGCAGCTTCAGGGGGTTAAGGCGGTCGCGCCGCTGGCCGCGCGGTCGACCACGGCGGTGATGGGCGGGATCAATTGGAACACCTCTGTGATGGGCACCGACAACGACTATTTCGTGACCCAGGACTGGCCCCTGGCGTCCGGCCGGCAGTTCCTTCAGGGCGAGGTCAGGGGCGGCCGGGCGGCCTGCATCCTGGGCGAAACCGTGCGCAAGAAGCTGTTCGGCGCAGCCGACCCGGTCGGGCGCAACATCCGCCTGCGCAAGATGTCCTGCGAGGTGATCGGGGTTTTGACTTCAAAGGGCCAGTCGAGCTTCGGCTCGGACCAGGACGATGTCGTCCTGATCCCGCTACGCGCCTTCCAGCGGCGGATCGCCGGCAACAATGACGTCGCGACGATCTTCGTCTCGGCGCGCGACGGGGTCGATACCGCCAAGGTCCAGGCCGATATCGAACATCTGATGCGCGAGCGGCGCAAGATTTCACGCGGCGAGGACGACAATTTCCACGTCCGCGACCTGCGCCAGATCATCGAGGCGACGACGAGCACGACGACCGTGCTGACCGGCCTGCTCGGCGCGGTCGCCGCGGTCAGCCTGCTGGTCGGCGGCATCGGCATCATGAACATCATGCTGGTCTCGGTGACCGAGCGGACCCGCGAGATCGGCATCCGCCTGGCCATCGGCGCACTGGAATATCAGGTGCTGATGCAGTTTCTGGTCGAGGCTCTTGTGCTGTCGCTGCTGGGCGGCCTGTTCGGGATCGCGACCGGGCTGGGCCTCGCGGTGCTGGCGACCCAATCGATGCAACTGCCCTTCGTGCTCGACCCGTCGATCATCCTGATCGCCTTCGGGGTGTCGGCGCTGATCGGCATCGTGTTCGGGTATTTTCCGGCGCGCCGCGCCGCTCGGCTCGACCCGATCGAGGCGCTGCGGCACGAATAGCCGCTCGGCGTGGGTTTCGGTTCGGCCGGGCGGCCTATCGGCCGAGCGCTTCGGCCTGCTTCCTCAGCTTGTGGGCATCGAGCACAAAATTGTGCACGGGTGCCGCGCCTTGGCGCAGCGGCGGCAAGCTCCTGTCACCGACCACGATGACCACCTCGTTCGCCCGGCCGACCGTCAGGCGCAGGCCCGGCCTGTCCGGCACGGTGAAACGCCAGCCCTTCTTCTTGGCGCCGGCGACAACGGTCGCGCCCTTGTCGTCCTTCAGGTGAATCCAGGTCAGTCCCCGGGCTTCCAGAATGATCGGCGCATCGGCCAGGCTCGCCTTCTGGACGGGCGGGCTTTCCGATTTGGAGGGCGTGGCCGCCGCGGGAGCGATGGCCTCGATGTGGCTCAGCCCGGTGGTCGTGGTGCGGTCGGTGACCGGCTCCTCGGGCGCCTTCTCCGGCGTTCCGGGGGCGGCGACCACGGGAGTCGGCGTCACGGCGGCGCCGGGATGGACAGCCTTCGTCGGCGCCTCGGGCGCATCCTTGCCGGGGAGGACAGCGGCAACCGGTGTCGCCCGGACCGGCGCGGCCGCGACCATGTCGGTGCGGTCATAGGCGGTCGGCTGCGAATAGAGACTCCAGCCGCCGTAGGCCAGGGTCCCGAGCGCGATGGACACGGCGGCGAGCAGCGCCTTGGGCGCGCCGCCTTCGTGGATTTCCTCGGGCTCGGGCAGGGACAGGGTCGGCGCGACATAGCTGTCGCCCTGATCATCCTTGAGTTTGCGGGCGAACGCCTCGCCGTCGAGTCCGAGATGGTCGGCGATCGACCGGACATACCCGATGGCGTAGGGCAGGCCCGGCAGGTCCGAATAGCGCCCGCTCTCGAGGGCGGAGATGAAGGCGGCGCGGATCTTCAGGTCCGCGGCCAGGGTCTCGACGGAGAAGCCCTTGCGCCGGCGCGCGGCCGCGAGCTCGGCACCGACGTGGTCGACCTGCCAAGGCTCGATATCCTCAAGCTCGATGTCGTCGAGGTCGAAGAGGATTGGGTCTGCTGCGCTCATTGCGCCCATCGGTCAGATTTTCCGCTCGCCCGGTTTTGCGGTTAATCAATCTTGACCTAAGAGTGTTAAATAAGCGTTTCGAGATAAAGCTAAAAGTATGGTTAACGGGGCTTTTTCTGGTTTTCGAGGGCTTTCGTCAGGCCCGGGCGGGCCCCGCGGCGCCCCGCTCGACCAGATGGCGGATGCGATACATCTCGGCCTTGTGGACGATGCATTGCTGGCGCCAGCGCTCCTCCGGAATGGTCACGTCGCGCCAGACCATCAGGGTCACCACGCAGCGGCCCGCGGCCAGGCCCGCCACCGGTCCGGGGACGATCCGGGCGACCGTCCGCGGCAGGATGGCGTCGGGGCTGCGGCCGACCTCATAGTGGATCATGAGCCGTTCGGGATCGGCGGTGATCCGCACGTAGGTGTCGCCGTCGTCGAACCAGGAAACGCCCCGGAACACCCCGTCGCCGGCGGCTTCCCGGTTCAGGCTTCCCAGCGCCCATTCGCCTTGGCGCAGGCCGTCCGCCATCCAGCCGAAGGCGTCCTCGGGCGAGGCTTCGACCTCGATGGACGCGGTATGGCAATAGAGATCCTGGTAGCTGCTCATGTCGGTTCCTGTGAACGGTCGTGGGAAGGTCGCGGCGGGGCGGGGCCCCGGACTATACCTGCAAATAGCCGAGCAGCCGCTCGCGGTCGACCTCCGCGGCCGTGGCCTGGAGCACGGTGTGGCCCTGGTCCATCACCAGCAGGCGGTCGGCGATCGACAGGGCGAAAGCGACATGCTGCTCGACGATGACGAAGGCGGTGCCGGCGGCGCGGGCCGTGGCGATGAAGGCGTGCATCCGCTCGATGTTCTCGAACTGCACGCCTTCGGTCGGCTCGTCGAGCAGGACCAGCGGCTGTTCCTCGGCCAGGCAGCGCACGAAGGACAGGATCTTGCGTTCGCCGCCGCTCAAGGTGCCGGCATGCTGGCGCAGCCGCTTGCCGAGCACGGGAAACGCCTCGAAATAGACGTCGAGCCGCTCGTCGGTCCCGCTCCCGCCCACACCCCGGCCGCCCGCGCGCAGGCGCAGATTGTCGGCGACGGACAGGTTGTCGAACACCACGCGCTCCTGGGGACCGTAGCTCAGCCCGCGCTTGCTGCGCCGGGAGGCCGACAGGCGCGTGACGTCCTCGCCGACCAGCCGGATCGCGCCGGCGCGGCAGGACAGGTGGCCAGACAGGAGCCGCATCAGGGTGCTCTTGCCGACACCGTTGCGGCCCAGCACGCACAGCACCTCGCCGGGTTCGACCGACCCGCTGACATCGCGGACGACGACGGTGGTGCCATAGCCGCCGGTGATCCCCTCGAAGGCGAGCAGGGGCGGGCCGCCTGGGGGCGCGCTCACTTGGTGCCTCCAACATAGACGGCCTGGACCTCCGCGTTGGTCCGGATCGACTCGACATCGCCTTCGGCCAGCAGGCTGCCCTGGTGGAGAACGAACACATGGTCGGCGAGTTCGCGCACGAAGGCCATGTCGTGTTCGATGACGATGGTGCTGGCGCCCAGCCGTTCGGTCGCCCAGCGGATCGTGTCGATGACCTCGCGGGTCTCGGCCGGCGACAGGCCGGCGGACGGTTCGTCGAGCAGGAGCAGGCGTGGCTCAAGGCACAGGACCATGGCCAGTTCGAGGATCTGGCGCTGGCCGTGGGACAGGTCCCTGGCCGGCTTGGCGTGCTCGGCGAGGAAGGGGAAGCGCTTCTCCAGCTCGTCCAGGATCGGGCTGCGCCAGCGGAGCAGCGAGTGCTTCAGCAGGTCGAGGGGGCGGGCGCGGCTGCCCCACAGGGCGATGCGCAGGTTCTCACCAACGGTGTGGTCGGGGAAGATGCTCGGGATCTGGAACTTGCGGCCAATGCCCCGCCGGGTCAGCCGGTCGGCCGGTTCGCCGGTGACGTCCTCGTTCTGGAACCGGACCTGGCCGCCGGTGGCCGTCAGTTCACCCGTGATGACATTGAAGCTCGACGTCTTGCCCGCGCCGTTGGGGCCGATCAGGCAATAGACGCCCGGCCGCTCGAACCCGAAGCCGAGTTCCTGCAGGATGCGTACGTCGCCCGCCGCGGCGGACAGGCGATCGACTTCCAGCGTCACCCGGTCATGGGTGCGCGGCTTCTCCTCGACCGGGAGGCTGGACTCCTTTCGACGGCGGAACAGGCGCCGCAGCGGGGGCTCGACGAAGCCGACCAGGCCCTGGGGCAGGTACAGGACGACGACGATGAACAGGCCGGCCAGGACGACCTCCCAATAGGAAATCTGGTCGCGCAGTTCGGAGGTGAGGGTGCCGATCAGCACCGCGCCGATCACCGGCCCATAGAGCGTGCGGCGCCCGCCGACCGCCGCCCAGATGACCAGATCGGCGGACAGCAGGAAGCCGCACAGCTCCGGCGTCACCAGGTTCTGCTGCGGGGCGTAGAGCGCCCCGGCGATGCCCGCGAGCAGGCCGCTCAGCCCGAACACGACCGCCTTCATCTCGTTGACCCGGAAGCCGAAGAAGGCGACCCGCCGCTCGTTCTGCGCGATCGCCTGCCACAGCACGCCGAGCGGCGCGCGGAGCAGCCAGGCGACGCCGAGGACGGCAAGCCCCAGCGCGGCCGCCGAGACGTAGTAGAACTCCGAGAAGCCGTCGATGCCGGGCAGCCCGGGGATGTTCTTCAGCCCGTTGAAGCCGCCGGTAACCGAGTTCCAGCTGTTGGCGATCTGAAAGGCGAGCAGGGTCATTGCCAGCGTGATCAGGGCGAAGAAGGGCCCGCTGCGCGTTCGCCCGCGGAACACCAGCAGGCCGATGGCGAAGGCGAGCAGCCCCGGCACGATGGCGGCGGCGGGAATGAACAGGACCAGCAGCCAGCTGTCCTTGAAGTGGATCAGCGCGAAGCCGGACAAATAGGCGCCAAGGCCGACGAACATGGCCTGGCCGAGCGGCAGGAAGCCGGCCTGGCCCCAGGTCAGGCCGATGCCCAGGGTTGCGATCGCGTAGAGGAAATAGAGCGCGAGGGTATAGGCCCAGAAGTCGCCGACGACCTGGGGTAGCGCCGCCAGCGCGGCGAACAGGACGAGGCTATGCGCGAGTAAAGAGGCCATTCGGCCGCAGCCACAGGAACAGGATGGCGATCAGAAGGACGGTCGTGTAGCCGGCCGTCCGGTCGAACACGGCCGAGACGATGCTCTCGACCCCGCCGATGATGCCCGAGCCGGCGCCGAGCCCGGCCAGTCCGCCGAGGCCGCCCACGACCATCACGAAAAAGGACTTGAGGATGTAGTCCAGCCCCATGAGCGGCTGGATGGGCACCAGGGGCGCGAGCATCACGCCGGCGAGGCCGCCGAGGCAGGTGCCGAAGACGAAAGTGTTGCGGGACAGTGCGGTAACGCTGATCCCGACGGAGGCGGCCAACTCCGGATTGTTGACCGTGGCCTTGATCCGCTTGCCGGTCGCGCTGCGCACGAACCAGATGAGCAGCCCGCCGACGATGAGCACGGAAACGGCGATCATCACCAGCCGGTAGGTCGGATAGTCGGCGCCCATCAGTCCCGAACTACCGGACAGCGGCACGTCGACATTCTTGTACCCCTTGCCATAGACCCACTCCGCGACCTCGCGGAGCAGCAGGCTCAACCCCCAGGTCGCGAGCAGCGTGTCGAATGGCCGCTGGTAGAGCGGCCGCACCAGGAC
Source organism: uncultured Alphaproteobacteria bacterium (assembly GCA_947259335.1). Lineage (GTDB taxonomy): Bacteria > Pseudomonadota > Alphaproteobacteria > Bin65 > Bin65 > CAMYMQ01. The sequence continues at coordinate 13,554 of CAMYMQ010000174.1, forward strand.
GCGTTCGACGACGACGCCGAGCAGCCCGCAAACGAGAATCGTCAACGGCACGGCGGCAAGGAAGGGAAGCTGATTGGCCTGGGTGAAAAAGGCGCAATAGGCGCCGATCATGATGAACTCGCCATGGGCGATGTTCATCACGCCGAGCAGGCCGAAGATCACCGCCAGTCCCAGCACGACGACGGCGAGGGTCGTGATCTCGTAGACAACATTCAGGATGTTGGTAACGAGGATCGGATCCATCGCCGCCGCCCGTGCCGGAGCCGGTCGTCAGCTGCAGGTCTGGCCGTGGGCGACCGCCTTGAAGGTCTTGATGATGTCGAAGGTCGTGCCCTTGCACTCGGCCAGGTACATGTCCTTGACGACATGGCGATTGGTCATCGTCGCCGTGCCGGTCGCGGTCTGGTACTCGAGCCCCTCCGAGGCGGCCATCAGCTTGGCGGCATCGACGCCGCCCGCCTTGGCGATCAGCGCCGCGGCGAAGTTGATGCCCGAATAGCCGTCGACGCCCAGCATGCTGAGCGGCGGCGCCTTGTCGCCGAACATCTTGGCGTAGTTGGCCTTGAACTTGTCGTTGGCCTCGCCCTTTTCGTTGGCGTAGTAGGACATGCAGCCGAACAGGCCGCCGCTGTTCTTGGCGCCGATGCCCTGCAGGGTCAGTTCCTCGAGCAGCAGCGCGAGCCGCTTGATCGACTTGTCGAGGCCGAAGCCCGCGAAGGTCCGGTTGAAGTTGACGTTGTCGCCACCGACCAGGGTGACGATCACCATGTCCGGCTTGGCCGACTTGATGCGCGCGACCGCGTCCTCGAACTTGTTGGGCGCACCCAGCGGCAGGTATTCCTCGCCGATGATCTTGCCGCCGGTCTCGGCGACGTATTTCTTGACCTGCTCGTTGGTCTTTCGCGGCCAGACATAGTCGTTGCCGATCAGGTAGAAGCTCTTGGCCTTCTGGGTCGCGACCAGCTCGCGGATCGACGGCTGCACCTGCTGCTCGGGCGTGTCGGCCGTCACGTAGGTGTTCGGCGCGCACTCGCCGCCTTCGTAGAGCGGCGTGTAGACGTAGGGCACCCGGCCCTTGACCGTCGACACGATCGCCTCGCGCACCGCGCTGTCGTGGGAGCCGACGATGAGCTGGACCTTGTCGCGCAAGATCGCGCGCAGCGCCGCCTTGGACGCGTCGGCCGGCGTCGCGCCGCCGTCGAGCGGCACGATCTCGATCGGGTTGCCCAGGATGCCGCCCTTGGCATTGATCTCGGCGACCGCCAGCTTGGCGCAGGCCGTCTGGGTCGGCCCGAACAGCGACGCCGGCCCGCTCAGCGCAAACACCGTCGCCATCTTGAACGGCGTCGCCGCGGATGCGGACCGGATGATGGCCGGCGCCGCCGCGACACCGCGGCACCCGCCGTGCCCGCCAC
>CAMYMQ010000175.1 GCA_947259335.1 uncultured Alphaproteobacteria bacterium
CAGCACCTGGATCGTCACCGCGCGGCGCCCCTAACGCCCGCTTCGGCGGCCCTCGACCCGCCCGGTCCCGTCACGCGCATGCGCCGCGCGGGTACACCGATCGGCGTCCGCCCCGGCACCGCGCTCGGCCCGCCGGAGCCAGCGAACCCTTTGTTTTCCCTCGCAGCGAGCTTCGTTGCGTTTGCAATTTCCGTCGGCCATACTGCCAGCCCTGCACGGAATGCAACGCAGCCAAGAAGGACAACGGGATGATCAATTGGAAAGCGGCAGTCGTCGGCGCGACCGCGGCTGCTCTACTGAGCGGCGCGGCGGAAGCGCGCGAGATCAAGGTCGGCTTCATCGCCACCTTCTCCGGACCGGTCGCCCAGCTGGGCGACCTCCTGCGCAAGGGCGCCGAGCTCTATCACAACCTGCACAAGGACGAGCTCAAGGGCGACACCATCAAGTTCATCTTCCGCGACACCAAGAATCCCGGTGGCGCCGTAGCGAAGTCCGTCGTCCAGGAGCTGATCACCCGCGACAAGGTCGACATCGTCGGCGGCATCGTCTTCTCGCCCAACGCCATGTCGATCGCCGGGCTCGCGACCCAGGCCAAGGTTCCGGTCGTGATCATGAACGCCGGCACCTCCTTCATCACCAACATGTCGCCGAACCTGGCCCGGGTGTCCTTCACCATGTGGCAGGCCGGCTTCATCATGGGCGAGCACGCCGCCAAGAACCTGAACTGCAAGACCGCCGTCGCCGGCTTCACCAACTACCCGCCGGGCAAGGACAGCGTCGCCGCCTTCAAGCGCGGCCTCGAGGGTGCCGGCGGCAAGCTGGTCGACGCCATCCCGATGGGCGGCCCGGGCAAGGTGCCCGACTTCACCCCGTTCCTGCAGCGCGCCAAGGACAAGAAGCCGAACTGCTTCTACGTCTTCGTCCCCGGCGGCAACCATGCCTCCGCGGTGGTGCGCGCCTACAAGCAACTCGGCATGAAGGAAGCCGGCGTCGCCCTTATCGGCCCGGGTGACATCACCCAGGACACGCTCCTGCAGGGCATGGGTGACGCGGCGGTCGGCCTGGTCACCGCCAGCCACTACTATGCCGACCTCGACAACCCCGCGAACAAGGCGTTCGTCGCGGCCTGGAAGAAAGCCTATGGCGCCGACACCACGCCGGACTTCGTCGGCGTCGGCGGCTATGACGGCATGGCCGCGATCCACCACGTGATCAAGACCGTCAAGGGCAAGATCACCGCCGACGCGGCGATGAAGGCGCTCAAGGGCTGGAAGCACGAGAGCCCGCGCGGGACGATCATGGTCGATCCGGAGACCCGCGACATCGTCCAGAACATTTACATCGCCACCGTCAAGAAGAAGGACGGCCGACTGGTCGAGGACGTCCAGCAGACGTTCACGGCGGTCAAGGACAAGTGCAAGCAGCTCAAGATCGGCCGCTGCGGCAAGTAGCGGCGAAGCCAGACCCCAAGGCGCGTACCCGGAGCGGCCCCGGCGGCCGTTTCGGGTACGACGCCCCCCAATGACGCCAGTGGCGAGGCACAAGGCCCGGTTGCACGGACTTTTCCGCTTCGCCATACTGTCGCGGGGACTGCAAAACAAACTTTGAATAGGGAGGAACTACCCCATGAAATTATGGAAAACGGCTCTGTTGGGTGCCGGCGCGGTCGCGCTCGCCACCGGCAGTGCGCAGGCCCGCGAGATCAAGGTCGGCTTCGTCGCCACCTTCTCGGGCGGCCTGGCGAATCTCGGCGAACAGATGCGCCGTGGCGCCGAGCTGTACCACAACCTCCACAAGGGCGACCTCAAGGGCGACACGATCAAGGTCATCTTCCGGGATTCGAAGAATCCGGGCGGTGCCGTCGCCAAGTCCGTCGTTCAGGAGCTGATCACCCGCGACAAGGTCGACATCGTCACGGGCCTAGTCTTCTCGCCCAACGCGATGTCGGTCGCCCCGCTGGTCACCCAGGCCAAGGTGCCGGTCGTGATCATGAACGCCGGCACCTCCTTCATCACCAACATGTCGCCGAACCTCGCCCGGGTGTCCTTCACCATGTGGCAGTCCGGCTACATCATGGGCGAGCACGCCGCCAAGAACCTGAACTGCAAGACCGCCATCGCCGGGTTCACCAACTACCCTCCCGGCAAGGACAGCGCCAACGCCTTCAAGAACGGCTTCGAGAAGGCCGGCGGCAAGGTCGTCGACCTGATCCCGATGGGCGGCCCGGCGAAGGTGCCTGACTTCACGCCCTTCTTCCAGCGCGCCAAGGACAAGAAGCCCGACTGCTTCTACGTGTTCGTGCCGGCGGGCAACCACGCCTCCGCCGTCGTCAAGGCGTATGGCCAGCTCGGCATGAAGGCCGCCGGCGTCAAGCTGATCGGCCCGGGCGACATCACCCAGGACACCCAGCTTCAGGGCATGGGCGACGCGGCGGTCGGCCTGGTCACGGCCCACCACTACTATGCCGACCTCAACACCCCGACCAACAAGGCGTTCGTTGCCGCGTGGAAGAAGGCCTATGGCGCCGACACCACGCCCGACTTCGTCGGCGTCGGCGGCTATGACGGCATGGCGGCGATCTATCACGTGATCAAATCCGTCAAGGGCAAGATCACCGCCGAGAAGGCGATGGCCGCCCTCAAGGGTTGGACCTTCGAAAGCCCGCGCGGCAAGATCATGATCGACCCCGCGACGCGCGACATCGTCCAGAACGTCTACATCATGGAAGTCGGCATGGACGGCAAGCGTCTGGTCCAGAACCAGAAGGGCGTCTTCAACGCCGTCAAGGACAAGTGCAAGGAGCTCAAAATCGGCCGTTGCGGTAAATAAGGCCGGTCGCTTCGACCTTCTGAGTATCATCCGGGCGCAGCCGGCTGCGCATCACGCGCGGCCGGCTGTCGTTCTCTCCCCTGCCCCCAGGCTTTCCCGATCATGGATGCATTCGTCAACGCACTGACGACAATTCTCGTCTTCGGGCTCGCATACGCGATGCTCCTGTTCATCATCTCGGTCGGCCTGTCGATCACGATGGGCCTGATGGGATTCGTGAATCTGGCCCATGGCTCGTTCGCCATGGTCGGAGGCTATGTCACCGTCACGACCGCCGGGGACTGGGGCGTGCCCTTCATCCCGTCGCTGCTGATCGCCTTCGTGGTCGTCGGCCTGCTGTCGGTGCTGTTCGAACGGCTGCTCTACGCCCGGCTCTACAAGGCGCCGGAGCTCGATCAGGTGCTGATGACCATCGGCCTGGTCTTCGTCTCGATCGCGGCGGTGACCTTCGTGTGGGGCGCCGATCCGCTCAACATCCAGATTCCCGACTTCCTGCGCGGCAACGTCGACCTCGGCTTCAAGCTGATCCCGACCTACCGCGCCTTCATGATCGTGATCGGCGCGCTGATCGCCATCCTCCTGTTCTACGGCCTCGAGCGGACCCGGGTCGGTGCCCAGGTGCGCGCGGCGGTGGACAACCGGCGCATGGCCGAATCGATGGGCATCAACACCGGAAGGCTGTTCACCCTCGTCTTCGCGCTGGGCAGCGGCATGGCCGCGATCGGTGGCGGGCTGGGCATCCAGATCCTCGGCGGCGTCAAGCCGACCTTCGCCTTCGAGTATCTCGTCGTGTTCCTGATCGTCGTCGCGGTCGGCGGCCTCGGCAATATCCGCGGCACCTTCTTCGCCGCCCTGATCCTCGGCGTCCTCGACTTCGCCGGCAAGTATCTGCTCCCCGAGGGCGGTGCCTTCTTCATCTATGCGGTAACCCTGATCGTCCTGTTGTGGCGTCCCCAGGGCCTGTTCGGAAAGGCCTGAGGCATGAGCGCGGACACCTCGACCACCGCGGCGGCGGCCGCCACGGCCGGCCGCCTCGACCGGGCCTCGGCGCGGCGGATCCTTCTGCACGACCACCGCATCCGGCTAATCGAGCTGCTGCCCTGGGTCATCGCGCTCGGGGTCTTCTTCCTGTTTCCGGGCTACCGGCTGCTGGCGACGCAGATCCTGATCATGATCCTGTTCGCCCTGTCGCTGGACCTGATCGTCGGCTATGCCGGCATCGTCTCGCTGGGCCATGCCGCCTTCTTCGGCACGGGCTCCTATGTCGCGGCGCTTCTGGTCAGCAGCTATGGCGTGCCCGAACCGGTCACCGGCGTCGTCGCGGCGGTCATCGTGTCGGCGGCGCTCGGCTTCGTCACCGGCTGGATCCTGCTGCGAACGCATGGGCTGACGCTGCTGATGCTGACCATGGCCTTCGCCATCATGCTCCATGAACTGGCCAACGAATTCGCGGAGCTTACCGGCGGCTTCGACGGCATCAATTTCGCACCGGGGCCGATCCTCGGCATCTTCGACTTCGACCCGCTATGGTACTCGAGCAACTATTTCTACGCGCTTGTGTTCCTGTTCCTCGGCTTCCTGTTCGTCCGCGCGATCATCTATTCGCCCTTCGGGCGGGCGCTGGTCGGCATCCGCGAGAACACCCGCCGGATGCACGCCGTCGGCTCGCCGGTGCTGTGGCGCATGGTCACCGCCTACACCATCTCGGCGGGCCTCGCGGGGCTCGCCGGCGCCATTTACGTCCAGGTCCAGGGCAACGTCACCCTGGGCGTGCTGAGCTTCGAGCTGTCGGGCGAAATCCTGGTGATGCTGATCCTCGGCGGCACCGGCCGGCTCTACGGCGCCTTCATCGGCGCGGCGGTCTACAAGCTGCTGGAGAGCTTCACCGAGCAGATCCTGGGCACCGATCAGCCCTACTGGATGCTCGTGATCGGCGTCGTGCTGATCGTCACCGTCCTGTTCACCCGCAACGGCTTCATCGGCATGTATGACGACGCCATCGCCTGGATCCGGCGGAGGCGGCGGTCATGAGCGAGGCGGTCCTCGAAACCCGCGACCTGAACAAGAACTTCGGCGCTCTCCAGGTCTCGCGGAACATCAACTTCCGGCTCGACGCGGGCGCGCGCCACGCCCTGATCGGGCCCAACGGCGCCGGCAAGACGACCTTCGTCAACCTTCTGACCGGCGTGCTCAGCCCGACCGACGGCGCGGTCCTGCTCAACGGCCGCGACATCACCCACATGCGCCAGGACCGGCGGGTCAAGGCCGGCATCGCCCGCACCTTCCAAATCAACACCCTGTTCGCCGGCCTGACGGTACTGGAGAACCTCTATCTCGCCGTCTCCGAACATCTCGGCCGCGCGGGCGCGATGTTCCGGCCCGCCGGCGCGCGCCGCGAGGTCGTCGACGAGGCGATGGCCGCGCTGGACGGCTTGCGGCTGGCCGACGACGCCGGCAAGACGATCCGCGAGCTGCCCTACGGCCGCCAGCGGCTGGTCGAGATCGCGATCGCGCTGGCGCTCAAGCCCAAGGTGCTACTGCTCGACGAGCCGGCCGCAGGCGTGCCCAGCGCGGAGAGCCACCTGATCCTCGACGTCATCGAGGCGCTGCCCGAGGACATCGCCGTCCTGATCATCGAGCACGACATGGACGTCGTCTTCCGCTTCGCCCGGGAGATCACCGTGCTGGTCCAGGGCGGCATCCTGGCGTCGGGCCCGCCCGACGAAATCGCCGCCAACGCCGAGGTTCGCTCGGTCTACCTGGGCGAGGGCACCCATGACTGACACCGCCGTTCTGGAACTCGCCGGCGTCGCCGCCGGCTATGGCGAAACCGTGGTCATCGAGGACGTGGCCCTGCGCCTCGACAAGGGCGAATCGATCAGCGTCATCGGCCGCAACGGCGTCGGCAAGTCGACCCTGCTCGCCACCATCATGGGCCACACGGTGCTCCACGACGGCGTCATCACCCTCGACGGCAAGGACCTGTCCCGGGTGCCGGTGTACCGCCGCGCCCATGCCGGGGTCGGCTATGTGCCCCAGGAGCGCGAGATCTTCCCGTCCCTGTCCGTGCGCGAGAATCTCTACATCGGCGCGCGGCCGGGCCGCTGGGACGACACGGCGATCTTCGAGCTGTTCCCGAACCTGAAGGAGCGGCAGGACAACGCCGGCAATCAGCTCTCCGGCGGCGAGCAGCAGATGCTGGCGATCGCCCGGGCGCTGATGTCGAACCCGACCCTGCTGCTGATGGACGAACCCTCGGAAGGGCTGGCGCCGGTCATCGTCGAGGATCTGGTCAAGATCATGCACGAGTTGCGCGAGGACGGCTCGCTGGCGATCATCCTGGTCGAGCAGAACAGCCGCGTGGCACTGGCGTTTTCCGAGCGGACGGTGGTCATGGACCGCGGCCGGGTCGTCTACGACGGCACCAGCGAGACATTGCGCAACGACCCCGACCAGCTCGAACGGCTGATCGGCGTCACGGGAGAGTAGCCCCATGGAGTTCGGCCTCAACTTCTTCCCGAGCGTCGGCCCGGCGGAGAAAAGCGCGCAGACCTATTTCGCGGAAAGCCTGGAGTTGTGCGAGACGGCCGACCGCCTGGGTTTCGGCCACATCCGCACGGTCGAGCATTATTTCGAGCCCTATGGCGGCTACAGCCCCAACCCGGTGCTGTTCCTGACCGCCGCCGCCCAGCGGACCGAGAAGATCCGGCTGGTCACCGGCGCCGTGCTGCCGATCTTCAACCACCCGCTCAAGCTGGCCGGCGAGCTCGCCCAGCTCGACGCCATCTCCGGCGGCCGGCTCGAGGTCGGCTTCGCCCGCGCCTTCCTGCCCCACGAATTCGAGCGCTTCGGCCGGCCGCTGGACGAGAGCCGGGCCCGCTTCGACGAGGGCGTCCACCAGGTCATCCGTCTGCTCGCCGAGGAGAATGTCACCGAGGAGGGCCGGTTCCACAGCTTCCGCAACACGACCTCCCTGCCCCGCCCGGTCCAGCAGCCGACCCCGCCGATCTGGCAGGCCGCCTTCGCGACCGAACAGAGCTTCGAGGACGCCGGGCGCAAGGGCTGGTGGCTGATGGGCATCCCGCTCGCCGGCGAGAAGATGCGCGACCTGATCCGGGTCTACCGCGACGCGTGGAAGGCCGCCGGCCATCCGGGCGAGGGCCGGGTGATGCTCTCCTTCGCCATGTTCTGCGCGCCCACCCGCAACGCCGCCGAAAAGCACGGCGCGCCTTGCCTCGACGGCTACCTCAAGGCGCTGGTCGCGGGCGCCGGGGCCTGGACCGAGGGCGCCGGCAGCAAGGACTATCCCGGCTACGACAAGATGATCGAGGGCTTGAAGCAGGAGACCTACCAGACCCAGCGCGACAAGGGCGTCGCCTGGGTCGGCACCCCCGACGAGATCGCCGCGATGATCGAGGACTACCAGTCGCTGGTCGGCGGCTTCGACAGCGCCTCGATGCAGGTCAACTTCCACAACATGCCCGGCGAGGCCGCGCTGGAGTCATTGGAGCTCTTCGCCGACGCGGTGATGCCGCGGTTTTCCTGAGGACGCGGCACGCCGACCCGGTCATGTCGACCCGCCTTTGCGACGCCCGCTTCGGCGGGCGAAGGAAGGCCGGAGCCCCGTATGGGCGGAGCGCAGATAGTTTGTCCCCGCCGGGTAGACCTCGGCGTCCGGCACAAGATCCCTCGGCTTCGCTCGGGATGACGCCATGGGGCGGACGACTAGGCAAGGCAGGCAATAGCCGCCCGGCTCAATATCCTCGCGAAAGATCCACCGTATTGAGGATCGGCTCCCCCGCCAGCGCCCGGCGGTAGTTTTCCAGGATCTGGTCGACCGCGGTGGCGGGATTGGTGATGCCGGCGTTGTGCGGGGTGATCCGGATCTTCGGATGCGCCCAGAAGGGATGCTCCGGCGGCAGCGGCTCCTGCCGGAACACATCGAGCTTGGCGAAGGCGAGCTGGCCGCCGTCGAGCGCGGCGATCAGGTCGGCGTCGACGACATGGCCGCCGCGCGCCGCGTTGACGATGCCCCCGCCTTTGGGCATTGCGGCGAAGGCCTTCGCGTTCAGGATGCCCTCCGTCTCGGGCGTCAGCGGCAGCAGGCAGACGACGTATTGGGAACGCGCCAGGAAGGGCTCGAGGCCGTCCGCGCCGTGGAAGCTCTCCACGCCCGCCATCCCCTTGGGTGAGCGGCTCCAGCCGGCGACGTCGAACTCCAACGCGACCAGCTTGGCCGCGAGATCCCGGCCGATCGCGCCCACCCCCATGACCCCGATGCGCCGCTCGCGGGCATGGGGTGCCATCGCCGGGTCCCAGCGGGCGGCGGCCTTGTCGCGGTCGTACTTGTCGGCGTCGCGGTGATAGTGGAGCAGCGCGTGCAGGCAGTATTCGCTCATCCGCTGGATCAGGTCGTCGTCGACCACCCGGGCGACCGGCACGCCGTCGGGCAGGTCCGGGTCCGACAGCAGGCTGTCGACCCCCATGCCCAGCGAATGGATGAGCTTGAGGTTGGGCAGGCTGGCGAGCAGGCCCGCCGGCGGCATCCAGGCCAGCGCGGCCTCGATCTCGGCCGTGTCGCCCAACTCGTTCGGGTAGTGGCGCAGGTCGATGCCCGGCATCCGCTCGCGGATGCGGCTCGCCCACAGGCGGCCGTAGCTGCTCTCCGGCGCCCAGGGCGCGATCATCAGAAGGGCCATGTCGCTTGCTCGTTCGATTGCACAACGGGGTCGTTCGGGAGGCGGCAGGCGCGTTGATCGGCCCCGACCCCTCCCCTAGAATTACTAGCATCGCGCCGGCCACAAGGCGCAAGCGAAACACCAGGGAGGGACAGGCGTCCGCGCTGCAAGGGCAGCGCCGGCCTTTCCCTTGGGCCCATCCGGACGGTAGAGCCTCAACGGAAAGAAACGCACACATGAACGACGACGCCTTCGCCAAGACCGGCGCCAGCGCCACCAATGCCGCCGACGACCTGCTGGCGGCCCTGGCCGACAAGGGCGTCGACTATGTCTTCGCCAATTCCGGCACCGACTTCCCGTCGCTGATCGAAAGTTTCGCCAGGGCCGCGGCGGGCGGCGGCAGGGCGCCGGCGCCGGTCACCGTGCCCCACGAGAATGTCGCGGTGTCGATGGCGCACGGCTATTACCTCGCCACCGGCAAGGTCGCCGCCGTGATGCTCCACGTCAACGTCGGCACGGCGAACGCCATTTGCGGGCTGCTCAACGCGGCGCGCGACAACGTGCCGGTCCTGCTCGCCGCCGGCCGCACCCCGGTGCTGGAGGACGGGCCGATGGGCGCGCGCAGCGTCTACATTCACTGGGGCCAGGAGATGTTCGACCAGGGCGGCATGCTGCGCGAAGTGGTGAAATGGGAATACGAGCTGCGCCGCCCCGAGCAGACCCGGCGCGTCGTCGCGCGGGCGCTGTCGGTGGCGATGACCCAGCCGCGCGGGCCCGTCTACCTGACCCTGCCGCGCGAGGTGCTCGCCGCCGGAAATCCCGCCCCGGACGAGGACGAGCGCGTCG
>CAMYMQ010000176.1 GCA_947259335.1 uncultured Alphaproteobacteria bacterium
CGAAGGCGCTCGCGTAAGACTGAGGCAGCGGGTCTTCCGCGCGCTCGCGCGCCGCTCCCAGGGGGTCGTCGGCGAGCATGGCGACCAGCGCCGGCACGTCCGCGCGGGTCGCGGGCCGGAAGGTTACGCCGCCCGCCGCGTCACTCACGGCCGCAGCAGGCCGACGATGTCGTAGACCTCGCGCAGGATCGGGGCGGCGATCTCGCGCGCGTCCTCGGCGCCGCGGCGCAGGATGGCGTCGATCTCGTCGGGGTGGTCCATCAGCCGGCGCATCTCGGCGGTGATCGGCCCCATCACCGCGACGGCGACGTCGGTCAGCGCGCCCTTGAAGGCGGAGAAGGGCGCGCCGCCGAACTCGTCGGCGACCTCGGCCAGCGACTTGTCGGTCAGCGCCGCGTAGATGCCCATCAGGTTGTAGGCCTCGGGCCGGGCCGCGCGCTCCTCGTCGCTGGCGGGCGGGGCCACCGGCACCGGCTCGGGGTCGGTCTTGGCCTTGCGGATCTTGCCCGCGATGGTGTCGGCGTCGTCGATCAGGTTGATCCGGCTCATGTCCGAGGGGTCTGATTTGGACATCTTCTTCGAGCCGTCGCGCAGGCTCATCACCCGGGTCGCGGCTCCGTAGATCAGCGGCTCGGTCAGCGGGAAATAGTCGACGCCATAGTCGGAGTTGAACTTCTGGGCGACGTCGCGGGTCAGCTCCAGATGCTGCTTCTGGTCGTCGCCGACCGGCACGTGGGTCGCCTTGTAGATCAGGATGTCGGCGGCCATCAGCGCGGGATAGGCGTAGAGGCCGAGCGAGGCGTTCTCGCGGTGCTTGCCCGCTTTCTCCTTGAACTGGGTCATCCGGTTCATCCAGCCGACCCGGGCCACGCAGTTGAAGATCCAGGCGAGCTGGGCGTGCTCGGCCACGGCCGACTGGTTGAACACGATGCTGGTCTTGGGGTCGATGCCGGCGGCGAGCAGCGCGGCGGTCACCTCGCGGGTCTGCTGGGGCAGGGCCTTGGGGTCCTGGAACACGGTGATCGCGTGGAGGTCCACCATGCAGTAGAGGCAGTGATAGTCCTCCTGCTGGAGCTTCGCCCAGTTGCGGATCGCGCCCAGATAGTTGCCGAGGGTGACGCCGCCCGAAGGCTGGATGCCGGAGAAGATGCGTTTCATCGGGGCTGTCCGCGGATGGAGAAGGTGGAGCCGCGGGAGTTACCCCCGGACGGGGCGGGGGGTCAAGCGGGGCGGGGTGCGCGGGGCAACGGTTCACCGTCGATCCCGGCCGTGGGATAAGGCCCGGTGCCGGCGTGACCGGCGGCGGGACGGCCATCGCAAGAGAGGGAGCGCCATGACGAACGAGACCGACAATCCGGGCGGCGGCTACCGCGTCCGCGCCAACTATCCGCTGGTCCGCCGGGCCGGCGACTTCCTCTATGTCTCGGCGGTGGCCGCCAAACAGCCCGACGGCACCATCGCGGGTGCGACGGCCGACGCGCTCGGCACCATGAGCCTCGACATCCGCGCGCAGACCCGCGCGACGATCGAGAACCTGCGCCGGTCGCTCCAGTCGGCCGGCGCGGACCTGGGCGACCTGGTCGAGATCACCGGCTACCTCGTCAGCATGGCCGACTTCGGCGGCTACAACGAAATCTACAACGCGCATTTCGCCGCCGGTGACGGACCCGCCCGCACCACGGTGGCCGTCCACCAGCTGCCGCATCCGCACTATCTGGTGGAGATCAAGGGCGTGGCGTGGAAGCCCGCGACAGGTTGAAGGCCGCCGCCATCGGGGCCCCGGGACGAGGGGCTCTGGTCGTGAGGTGGCCGAGGTCGCGGTTTGTCATGTCGCGCTGCTGGCGAGGCAGATAAGGACGGGCTCGCCCGACCTGTTCTGCCGAGCCTCAGCCCTTTGATGGCGGACGGCGGCCTTGGAAACGTGAACGCAGTGCGTCGCGCATGGGGCGCGCGCCGTCTGCCAGGTTCCCGATCATATAAGCGGCATTCTTCCCCCTCCCCCTTGAGGGGGAGGGACGGGGTGGGGGGACGGCGGATGACAGGTTCGGCCGACGGCGGTCTTCTGCCGTGGGCAGACCCCCCTCCCTAACCCTCCCCCTCAAGGGGGGAGGGGATCCGGTGGAGAGCCTTCACGTTGGCGCGCGTTCGGCCGGCCTTCGTCTAAAACAACCCCTTCGGCACCTCGCCCTCGGTGTCGGCCATCTCGGCGCCGCGCTGGCCCATCGGGCGGTCGGGGCCGATGGTGCTGTCGACCCGGGTCTGGTGCTCGATCTCGGCGTTCAGCTCGGCGCCGAACAGGACGACATAGGCCGAGATGTAGAACCACAGCAGCAGCACGATGATCGCGCCGATCGAGCCGTAGGTCTCGTTGTAGCTGCCGAAGTTGGCGACATACCAGGCGAAGCCCAGGCTGGCGGCGATCCACAGGATCAACGAGACGACCGCGCCGACGCTCACCCAGCGCCACTTCGGCGCGCGCCGGTTCGGCCCGAGCCGGTAGAGCACGCCGAGCGCGAACAGGAACAGGAGCGCCAGCAGGGGCCAGCGCAGCAGGTTCAGCAGCTCGCCGGTCCAGGTCCCGAAGGCGAACCAGTCGATCAGCACGGGGATCAGCAGCATGATCCCGATCCAGGCGACGACCAGCAGGATCGCGCCCAGCGACAGGCCCAGCGCCAGCGCGTTCTCCCGGAAGAAGCCGCGCGCCTCGCGCTCGCCATAGACGATGTTGAGTGCGGTCAGGATCGACTTGATGCCCTTGGACGCGCTCCACACCGTCAGCGCGATGCCGAAGGCGGCGGCCAGGCTCAGGCCCTGGTTCTTCGCGGTGGTCAGCTTGTCGAGCTGCTCGGTCACGATGGCCCCGGCCTCGGCCGGCAGGAAGGCCGCAACGAGGGCGGCGTGCTCCCGGATCGAGACCGGATCGGCGATCAGGCCGTAGAGCGCGACCAGAGCGGCGATGGCCGGGAACAGGGCGAGCATGGCGTAGAAGGCGACGCCGGCCGAGACGATGTCGAGATTGTCGGCGGCCATCTCGTTCTTGACCCGGAGCAGGATGTCGCGCCAGCCGCGCCAGGGGATCGCGCCCGGCCACACCGC
>CAMYMQ010000177.1 GCA_947259335.1 uncultured Alphaproteobacteria bacterium
GCCGCGCAGGCCGGCGGCAAGGTCGAGCGCCGTGTGCGGGGTCGCGCCAGCGGCGAGCGCCCGGGCGTGGGACGCCTTGATGACCGGCCCGTCGAGCACGGGGTCGGCCGAGGGTATGCCGATCTCGACGATATCGGCGCCGGCGGCGGGAAGGCTTTCGATCAGCCGCCGAGAGGTCTCCCGATCCGGGTCACCCGCCGTGATGAAGGCCATCAGCGCGGTCCCGCCGATCGCCTGGCAACGGTCGAAACACTGGGCGAAGCGGTCGATCATCCAGCCACACTCCCTGCCCGGCCGCGCTCTCGCGGCGTCAGGCGTCCCGATCCGGCAGGCCCTCCTCAGGAATCGGGGACGCCGGGCTTGGGGATCTTGCCGAGACCGTCGAGCAGGGTCACGAAGGTTTTCAGCTTTTCCTGCTGATAGGCTTCGACGTCCATGTCGCGATAGTCGTAGAAGCCCTGGCGCTCGCGCATGCCGCGGCGGCCGTCCTGCATCATCTGCTCGATCTCGGCCGGCGGCGCGTGGCGCGGCGAATCGAGCGCCTTCGCCAGATAATTGCCGGCGTAGTAGAAGATGTCTACCCCGCCCCAGTCGATGAACTCGATCGCGCCCATCGTGGTATAGCGCGGCCCGAAGCCGTTCATGATCGCCTTGTCGATGTCCTCGGCGGTGGCGACCCCCTCTTCGATCATCCGGGTCGCTTCGGCCATCAGCAGCGACTGCAGGCGCGGCAGGATGTAGCCGGGCGACGCCCCGCAGCGCACGGGAACCTTGCCGACGGCCTCGAACAGCGCCATCAGCCGGTCGACAACGGCGGGATCCGTGGTCGGACTGGCACTGACCTCGACCAGCGGGATCAGGTAGGCCGGATTGAGGAAATGCGCGTTGAGGAAGCGCTCGGGACCGGTCACGAACGCCTGGAGCTCGGTCACCAGCATGGTCGACGTGGTCGAGGCGATCACGGCATCGGGCTTGGCGAGCGCGCTGATCCGACCGAGGGCGTCTTCCTTGGCCTCCCGCGTTTCCGGCACGCCCTCGAGCAGGTAATCGGCCGCCGCGATCGGCGCTTCCGACTCCTCGAGGCCGACGACCTCGATCAGCGCCAGCGCATTCTCCGCCTGCTTGGCGGTCATCACGCCCAGCGACGACAGGAAGGCCATGTTGCCGGCGATCTCCGCGCGGACCTCCCCGGCCATGCGCGCGAAATCGTCGGCCGGGCGCGGCTTGAAGTCGACGAGGCTGACCGGATAGCCGGCATAGGCGAAGACATGGGCCATGCCGCGGCCCATGCGGCCCGCGCCGACGGCCACGACGGTCGGTTTGTCGGACATCGATTCCCTTTTCGCTGCGACCGCCGTCTCGTGACGCGGTCGGTCTTCCCGGATCAGATCCCGCTGTGCAGAATGGACTTGAGCTCGTCGGCGGACAAGCCCGCCAGTCCCAGACCGCCCAGGGTCCGCCCGGTCTCGCGGAAGTCGCGCCCGCAGATCGCGCCGCCGATGGCGAGCAGCCCCTGGGCCACCGGGGCATCGACCCCGGCGTAGTCGGCGCACGACCACAACAGCGCCAGCCCGGTCTCGACATCCTCCAGCATGTAGCGGTGCTCGGTCAGCACGATATGTTCGCGCCAGTCGCCGCTGTCGGTCAGCTTCTCGTGGGAGCTGTTGCCGTACATCCACTCGTCGCGCGTGTCGTCATAGTGGTCGGCGAGCGGGAAATGCGGCGCCTTGTAGCCAAGCGCCTCGCGGACCGCCATGCGCTCCGAGTCGAGCTTGTCGGTGGTCCGTCGGATCGACGGCTGGGTGCCTTCGTTGTGAATATCCCAGGCCTCGAAATGTTCGAGCGGCCCCGCGTTCATGATGATCAGTGGAGGATGGATGATCGGGCCCGCGTTCATCAGCGCACCCGACAGGGCATCCTCGATCGGCTCGATCACCGGGAAGGCCTTGGCAATGACCGCGAAGGCGTGGTCGTGGTTCTTCGCCGGGAAGCAGCCGGTCGGCAGGCGGGTCGCGCGGACGCTGATCGCCACCTCGGCGGGCCCGTGCTTGCGGCACAGCCACGGCAGCGTGCCGGTCTCCGCGCAGGTGAAGTCGGCGGTGTTGCCCGCCTCGCGCGCGGCCTTGACCAGCATGTAGGAGCCGAAGGTGGCCGGCGGCATGTAGACGACCTGCCCGTCGGTCAGCAGCGGCGCCAGATTGGCGAACAGTCCCCGCTGCGCGATCGCCGGCAACGGAATCAGGATCAGCTCGGCGCCCTCGACCGCCTCGGCGAGATCGGTGGTCGGCAGGGCGATCGGCACGTCCCGGCGGCCGTTGACGTCCTTCACCGTGATCGCACCCATCGCCATCACCGGCGCGAACGCCTCGGCGTCGCGGCGCCAGAAGCGGACGCGGTGGCCCGCCTCGGCCATGTCGGCCGCCGCGGCGTAGCAGCCATGCCCGCCGCCCAGAACTGCTATTTCCATGTGGACCCTCGTTGGATGCGCCCGGGAATATTATTTGACGCGTAAGCAATCGGTAAAGCGAATTGGGGCGGACCCTGCCATGCAGCCGCCAGACGGCCGGCTCGACGGACCTGCCGGCTCATTGGATCAGGCGGCTCATTGGATCAGTCTGGGCAGCCAGGTCGCGACCTCCGGCACCAGGATCAGCAGGATCAGCACGAAGATCTCGATCACTATGAACGGCAGGGCCGAGCGGATCACCGCGCCGATCGACACGTCGAACGGCGCCACCCCCTTCATGACGTAGAGCAACAGACCGAAGGGTGGCGTCAGCAGGCTGATCTCCATGGTGATCAGGATCAGCACCATCAGCCAGATCGGATCGATGTTGTAGGTCGCCTGGAGCGAGGTCGAGCCGAGCAGGAAGAACGGCAGGGTCAGCAGCAGCATGCTGACCTGGTCCATGAAGGCGCCCAGGAACAGAAGCACCGCCATCATGATGATGACGACCAGCAGCGGGGTCAGATCGAGCGAGGTCAGCGCCTCGAGCAGCCCCCGGGTCGCGCCCGAGACCGCCAGCGCCTGGGTGAAGACGAGCGATCCCGCGATGATGAACAGGATCATCGTGTTGATCTTCGCCGTTTCCATCAGGGCGCGGAAGATGTCGCGCCAGGTGAAGTCCGCCCCCTCGATGCCGGTGATCGTGATCTTGGACTTGAACAGGCGGAAGAAGTAGCAGGCGGTGAACGCCGCCAGGCAGCCGAGCGCGGCCGCCTCGGTCGGCGAGGCGAAATCCATGAAGATGCTGCCGACCACGACCACGAAGATCGCGAACAGCGGAAAGATGTAGAGCATGAACGGCAGCAGGCGGTTGGCCATGCGCAGGCCGCGGCCGGCATAGGTTCGCGACCAGACGGCCGCGCCGCGCCGGTTCAGCGCGATCGTCAGCGGCCTGTCGAGATGGCTCTGATCGGGCTCGTAGCCCGGCGCCAGGTCGGGATTGACGATGCACCGGCCGATGACATAGGCGAAGAACAGGACCGCCATCAGGATGCCGGGAACGATGCCGGCGACCAGCAGCAGCGCCACCGACTGCTCGGCGACGCTCGCCAGCAGGACGGCCAGCGCCGACGGCGGGATCAGCATCGCGATGCCGCCCACCGCCATGATCGGACCCATCGAGATCGATGGCTTGTAGCCGCGCTTGATCATGTCGGGCAGCAGCACATTGCCCAGGATCGCCGTGTTGGCGATGGTCGACCCGGACAGCGAGGAAAACACGGTCCCGCCGATGATCGACACGACGGCGAGGCGGCCGGGGATGCGCGAGATCATCCGCTCGATCGCGCCGATCGCCTTGAAGGCGACCCCGGTCTGCAACAGGATTTCGCCCATCAGCAGGAACAGCGCGATCGGCGTCAGCGTGTAGCGGATCGCCAGATGGAACTCCATCGGCATGCTGGTCAGCGCCACCTTGACCAGGTGCCAGTCGCCGGCGGAGGCGAAATCGCCGATGAAGATCGCGGTGCCGAAGAAGTTGGCCGCCATGAAGGCGAAGGCGACCGGCATGCCGAGAAAGAGGAACACGCACACGATCCCGAGCAGCAGGATCATCGCGAAATACCATTCCATCGCTCAGAATCCCGCGTCGGAAATGACTTTGGCGCCGCTCTCGCGGCCCGCCCTGCGGTAGCGCAGCAGGAACTCGACGGCGAGGAGCGCGAATGAAATCGCAAACACCGCCAGCATGTACCAGTTGGGGATACGCAGGTCCTTGTCGGGCAGGGTCTCGGCGATGAACTCGCCGATGGCGCCCGTCAACCCGAAATAGCACAGCAGCCCGCACAGCACGGCGCCGGCGAGGTCGAGGGCCCGTTCCAGGCCTTTCGCCGCCTTGTCGGGCAGTGCCGCGATGATGATGTCGACGCGCACGTGGGCGCCCTTGCTCAGCACCCAGGCCGACGACAGGAACACGCCGATATACAGGGCGTATTCGGCGCCCTCGTTCAGCCAGGGCAGGTTGCCCCACCCGAGCTTGCGCAGAAACAGGTCGAGCGGCACCAGGAGGGTGAACAGGCCGATCGACACCGCGACCAGCGCCGCGATGACCAGGTTGAGCCTGTCGAAAGCCGCTTCGAATCGATCGAGGAATGCGGTCATGGAGGGTCCGATGCCCGGACGCACAAGAATGGAGGTGGCTGGTCGACGACGACCGGCCACCTCCCTATGCACGAACGCCTAGTTCTTGGTGAAGAGTTTCTTCAGCTCCGGGCCGTTCTTGGGGCTCCGCTTGATGACCTGGGCCCAGCCCGAGTCGCGGGCGGCGTCCAGCCACTTCTTGGCGTCGGCCCCGGTGAAGGTGATCGTCTTGACGCCGCCCTTCTCGAACCAGGCGCGCTGCTTGGCGTCGGCCGCCTTGGCGGTCGCGCTGCTCGGATCGGCACGGCCCTCGAACTCGAGACCGACCTTGGTGATGACGTCCTGCTGCGCCTTGGTCAGTGACTTCCACTTGCGCAGGTTGACCAGGGTGTGGAGCGACGAATTATAGAAGCCGGGATCGACCCGGTATTTCGTCACCTTCAGCCAGGCCGGCGGATAGCCGCGCAGCGGCCAGCCATAGCCCTGCACCGTGCCGTTCTCCATCAACGTGTAGATCTGCGGCATCGCGGCCCGCTGCACTGTCGCGCCCATGCTGGTGAAGAAGGCCGTATAGACCGGCGACACGCGCAGGTTCAGGCCCTTGAGGTCGGGCTTGGAGATCGGCTTGCTCAGGTACAGGTGGAAATGGCCGTAGTCCTGATGACGCGCGACATAGTGAATGTTCTTCGCGTTGAGCAGCTTTTCGACCAGGGCGATGCCGCCATTCTTGCGCAGGGTCGAGTAGCTGACCTCCATCAAGCGCAGGACCGGGGCTTCGGGCAGCACATTGCCGAAATAGCCCTCGGTGCAGCCGATGACGTCATAGGAACCCTTGGACATGCGCTGGGTCAGGGTGAACGGGCTGCCGATCGCCGGCGCGCCGCCGAGCAGCTTGATCTGGACGACGCCCTTGCCGCGCTTGTTGACTTCCTTGACCAGCGCCTCGAACGGACGGCCCGGCGGGCTGCCGATCGGGAAGCAGCTGGCGCCGCGGAGCGTGACCTCGGCCGAGTGGGCGGCGGAGGCCGCGATGCCGGTGGCGCCCACCGTCGCGACGGCGAGAAGAATCGTGGATTTCTTGATCATGCTTGAATGACCTCCCATTCGGTGCGTGTTCTGTTTTCCGTGTCCCAATCCGGGCGTCTGTAGACCTGGTAGCGGGCTCACCAGAAACCTCCCAGTCACGCGACCCCACACGGGCCCTTACGCGACAACCGTCAATCTGCCCGGTTTGTCACCAAATTTCCAGTACGCGATGATGCACGAATTTCCGGAGTGGGCAGCCGCGCCCGCCCACCGCCGAGTCTAGCGGCGCTTGTCGACGAAGCGCGGCGCCTTGACGCTCGCTTCGAACTCGCGGGCCAGGGTGCCGGTCTCGAGCACCTCGACATCGGGCCGCACCTCGAACGTCCCGCGGACCGCCGTGGCGATCTCCTCGATGGCGGCCGCCGCGTCGGCCCCGCGCGGCACCTCGATCGCAATATGGAGAACCTCCCGGTCCTCGACCGTGCGGGCCTCGACCTTGAAGTCGTTGACCGTGGAGATGGCGAACAGGAAGTCCTCGAACTCGGCGTGATTGATGTTGATGCCCCGCAGCTTCCAGAAACCCGCCGTTCGGTGGGCGTGGCGCATCACCGGGAACACCCCGTAGGGCCCCTCGAGCGAATGCTCCTGCGAGATCGTGACGATGTCGCCCGACGACCAGCGCAGGAAGGGCGTCGCGCCGTTGATGAACAGCGGCGTGATGACCATGAGCCCCGGCTGGCCCGGCTCGACGGGCAGGCCGGTCGCCTCGTCGACGACCTCGAACAGGGCCTGGTCGGTCCAGATGTGGAAGCCCTCGTGGTGCGGGCTGTCGGCGCCGAGGATGCCGATCTCGGTCATGCCGAACAGGTCGTGGACCTCCGCGCCCCACATCCGCTCCAGCTTCTCGCGCTTGGCCGCCGACAGCGCCTCGGCGCCGACCAGCACCTTGCGGACGCTGCCGCCGGCGAGGTCGATGCCCTGGGCCGCCGCCATGTTGGCGAGGTGCAGCCCATAGCTGGGCATGCCCATCCACAGGGTCGGCTTCTGCCGGACGATCAGCTCGAGCTGGGTCTGCGACGGCGTGTTGGCGCCGCCGCCCGCCCACATCACGCCGATGCCCAGGGCGTTGGCGCTGCGCGCCCACAGGTGGCCGGCCGGATGGACGCCGAGCGGGAAGGAATTGTGCAGGATATCGCGCGCCCCGCAGCCGGTCAGCGCCCAGCAGCGGCAGAGCTGGACCATGCAGGCTTCCATGTCGGCGCGCGAGCGCGGGTAGAACAGCGGCACGCCGGTCGCCCCGCCCGAGCGCCAGTATTCGATGATGTCGTCGGGCGGCGCGATCAGGAACTGGTCGTTGAAGGCATCGATCCCGATCTCGCGCAGCATGTCCTTGTCGAGGATCGGGACCTTGGCCCATTCCTCCGGATCGTCGAGTTTCGCAGGGTCGATATGGTCGAGCCGCCCCCTGTAGAAGGGGGCCCGCTTCGCCTGTTCCAGCGCCAGCGGCTTGCGCGCGCTCTGGATCGCGCGGATCGCCTCGCGGGAGGCCGGAAGCTGGAGGTCGGGGGTGTCGAAAAGGCTCATCGATGCCGTCGCCGGCCGCTTACACCCCGCCCCAGACCGCGTCGACGACCTCCACCATCAGCTCGATCTTGCGCTTCGTGTCGTCCTGGGTGATCACCTGGCCGCTGCCGCCGCCCGACGAGAAGCCGCACTGCGGGCTCAGCGCCAGCCGCTCGATCGGCATGTATTTGGCCGCCTCCTCGATCCGCCGCTTGAGCTCATCCTTCGACTCGAGTTCGGGCGTCTTGGTGGAGACCAGGCCGAGGACCACCGTCTTGCCCGGCGCGACGAAGCGCAGCGGCGCGAAGTCGCCGGCGCGCGGCGTGTCGTATTCGAGGAACAGCGCGTCGACGTCGAGGCCGCCGAAGCATTTCTCGGCGATCGGCTCGTAGCCGCCCTCGGCCATCCAGGCGCCCTTGAGGTTGCCGCGGCACATGTGCAGGCCGACGAACATGTCCTTGGGCCGGTTGGAGATCGAGTCGTTGATCAGCCTGACGTAGCGGTCGGTCAACTTGTCCGGGTCCTCGCCGCGCGCCGCGACGCCAGCCCGGGCGCCGTCGTCGCAGTTGCACGGCAGTGCGGTCTCGTCGAGCTGGAAGAAGGTGCAGCCTTCCTGTGCCAGGTCGTCGATCTCCTCGCGGTAGATCGCGGCGAGGTCCGAATAGTATTCCTCGATGTCGGGATAGACGCTGTCGTCGACCGCGCGCGGGCCGAGGAAGAAGTGCATCACCGGCGGCGAGGCGACGGTGACCTTGGGCACCCCCTTGGTGACGACCTGCTTCAGGAAGCGGAAGTCGTCGGCGACGATGGGATGCTTGCGGCGCAGCTTCTCCTTGGCATAAGGCGAGGCCGCCGCCCCCCAGTCGCCCTTCTTCTCGTCCTTGAAGGTGAGCACGCCCTCCTCGCGCAGACCGAAGCCCGCGACCGAATCGATGAAGCCCGCCGACCAGCTCCGCCGCCGGAACTCGCCGTCGGTGATCGACTTCAGGCCGGTCTCCTCCTGGAACGCCACGATCTCGCGGATGCAGTCGTCCTGGATCGCGGTGAAGGCGGCGTCGTCGAGCGCGCCGGCCTTGTGCTTGCGCGCGGCGTCGAGCAGCCGGTCCGGGCGCACGAAGCTGCCGATATGCTCGATATGAAAGGGCGGCTTGAGATCGGTCATCGGCGAGAAATCCTCAATTCATCAGACGCGGCAGGACAAGGGATATCGCGGGTATGGCAATGAGCACGGCGGTACGGACCACGTCCGCCGCGATGAAGGGCAGGACGCCCTTGAAGATGCGGGTCACCGGCACGTCGGGCAGCAGCGTCTTGAGCACGAAGACGTTGAGCCCGATGGGCGGCGTGATCAGGCTGATCTCGATCACCACCACCACGACGATGCCGAACCAGATCAGCGCCTCCTGCTGGGGCATGCCGAAGTCGAGCGCGAGCACGATCGGATAGAAGACCGGCACGGTCAGCAGCATCATCGAGATGCTTTCGAGGATGCAGCCGAGCAGCAGGTAGACGCCGACGATGATCAGGATCACCGTGATCGGCGCGACCTTGATCGCCAGGAACCAGTCGGCGAGCTCGCGCGGCACGTTGGAGACGTTGATGAAGTTGGCGAAGATCAGCGAGCCGATCAGGATCGAGAACAGGGCGACCGAGGTCCGGCCCGATTCGTTGAGCACCTGGACGATGGTCTTCCAGTCGAACCGGCCGCGCCGGACGGGAGCCACCAGGAACCGGCCGAGGTCGCGCCGGGCAGCAGCGTTGCGGAAGCCGCTGCCCGCCCAGGTCAGCAGCGCGCCCAGGCC
>CAMYMQ010000178.1 GCA_947259335.1 uncultured Alphaproteobacteria bacterium
CTGCGCGCGGCCGAAGCGGTGTGCGAGGCCTCGGCCGGCTGGGCGGCGGACCGGCTCGCCGCCGGCCAGGAGCCGTTCGAGGTGTCGGTGTCGGTCACGACCGGCCCGGTCATCTTCGGCGCGGTCGGCGACGAAAGCCGGCTCGAATATACCGTGATCGGCGACGCGGTGAACCTCGCGGCCAAGCTCGACAAGCAGAACAAGGTGGAGAAGTCGCGCGTTCTGACCACCCGCGAAACCTTCGAGCGGGCCGAACGGCAAGGCTTCGAGCCCCGGGGCTCGGCCCGGAGGCTCGACGCGCGCCGGGTCGAGGGCGTGGCCGAACCCGTCGACCTGGTGGCGCTGGACCGCACGGCCTCCCGATAACCCGCGAGAATCGCAGCAAGCGCCTCGTTTGTTGACGGATAATTCCCGATACGACAGGCTGTTTATGGAAAACGAGAGCCGGAGGGGCGGAGGCCTCGCGGCATTGGCCGAACGAAAAATGAAGCTTCGGTCAGCGGTGCTACCGGGGCGGAGAGCGAATTGATCCGGCACGACCAGGCGAAGCTGCTAGCCATCGTCGACAAGATCTATGCCGCCTCCGTCAACGACGACTGGCATGCCGTCATGGCCGCAATCGCCGAGCATTTCGACCACATACCGGTCCAGCTCTTCGGCCATGACTTCGTACTCGGCAAGGCGGAGTACATGGTCGTCCTGAACCACGGCGAAGAGCGGCTAAAGAGCTACGCGGAACACTACCACGCAATCAATCCGTGGCTGCCCGGCATCATCGGATCGCCGGTCGGTCAGGTCCGCAGGACAGAGGACTACCTGCCCGAAGAGCAGCTGGTGAAGACCGAGTTCTACAACGACTGGATCCGTCCTCACGACGACATCCGGCGTGGCTGCGGCGTGACGCTCTTCAATACCGAATCGCGCACGTTGATGCTCGGCGCGAACCTGCGCACGAAGGACCAGGAAGGCCGCGCAGATGAGCTCCGGGACTTTATGGAGATCATCCTGCCGCACTTCTACCGCGCGCTCGAGATCCAGCACGGCCTGCGCGGCGCGCAGACTCATGGCGCGCACTACCGGCAGGCCCTCGACGAGGTCGGCAACGCGGTTTTCCTACTCGACCGGCAGGGCCACATCTGCGACCAGAACGAGATGGCGGACGCTCTCGCGCGCCGGGTCGACCTGTTCACGCGGACCTTGTCCGGCGCGCTGGGCACGTTCGATCCCGATGCCGACCGGGAGATTTCGACCGGCCTCGCGGCCATAGTCCACGACCGCCTGGCCTATCACCGCTGCGCGTTCGGCCTTCGGTCGCGCGACCGGAGCCGGACCTATCTCGCGATGGTCGCGCCGCTCGAACAGGTGCACGAGGAGCTCACCATCTCCGAGCTCTACGTCGGGTCGCGCGTGCCGGCAGCGATGCTCATCGTCGCCAGCCCGGACTATGGCCGGGCGACCGTCAGCCGCAGCCTCCAGGGCCTTTATCAGCTCACCGCCGCGGAGGCGCGGCTGGCCGAGGCGGTCTACCAGGGGCACAGCCTCGCCGATTTCGCCGAGGCCAACGCGGTCAGCATCCACACCGTGCGCAACCAGCTGAAGGCGATCTTCCAGAAGACGGACACGAGCCGCCAGGGGGAGGTCGTCGCCCTGGTCGCGAACCTGGTCCGAATAGCGGGGCGGTAGCGACGCCATGGCCCATTTGGGTCATGCGCCGCCGGCGTACCGTTGGTCAAACTTCGGACGGTAGCGGCCGAAGGGACCGAAGCGGATCCGGGGCCGAGCGGACGGGGGGATCATGCGACCGGTCTTCGGCCTTCTGGTTCTGACATTACTGGGCTCTGCCGCCGTGAACCCCGCCTCGGCGCAAAGCCGGCAGGCGGCGATCCGCGCCTACCAGAGCGTGAAGGACGACCTCAACCGGCTGGTCGATACGCGCAACGAGATCCGCCGCGGCGGCTTCGTGACCTACCGCGGATCCCGCTGGCAGGTCTTTTACGCCGCCGAGGGGTTCAGCCGGGTCTGGATCAAGCAGATCCGCTCGCGCCCCTGCCGCGGCCGGCTGCAATGGCTGCAGTTCACCGACTTCTGCTACAAGATCCGCCGCGCCGGCCGGGCGACATCGAAATGCAGGGTCAACCCTGTGTGCCGCAGCGCGACCGCTTATCACACCGGCCATCACCAATCCAAAGCGCGCTACGTCACCATCGACTTCTCGCGCATCCGCATTCTCGGCCGCGAGTGCGCGGGCACGTCGCTGGGCGGCACTCTGCGCGGCTGCGCGGTCAAGGTCGACTTCGGCCGCCGCCTGCCGTTTCGCTACAAGTGGATCTCGCCGGTCAGCGGCCGCTACGTCCCGGCGCTTCGCAAGCGCTGCCAGACGGCGGAGAACAGGAAGCAATGGCGGACCTGGAACGTTTTCATCTTCTGGAAGCGCTCGCGCCGCGACCGCTTCGTGCGCGCGCTCCGGAAGATGCGGCGCGTGTGCCGGGGATAGGCGCGATCGAGTGACCGACAGGTGACCATGAAAAAGCTACTCATCGCCGTTGCAGTCGCACTCGTGCTCGGGCCCGCCTCGGCCTCGGCTGCGCAGGTTCCGCCGTTGTCGATGGAGCAGTTCGCCCAAGCCTACGTGTGTCCCTACGCGCGCGCCTACGACCGCTGCGTCGCCAGATGCTTCCGGGAGAGAAACAGCGCCCGGCGCTGCAGGTCGAGATGTCAGCCCATCCGAGACCGCTGCCGGCGTCCGTCGCGCCGGCGCAGAGGCACCAGCCGATCGCGCGGTATCTAGGGCCTCGCGAACGCTTCCCGATAACTTTGTCAATGGAAAGAGGGAGCCAATGAAGAAGCTGTTTCTCGGTGTGATGATCGCCGCTCTCGGATCGGTGTTCGCGGTCACGGTGCAGGCGGAAGGCAAGCGATCGGGCGCCCTTCTGGTTGCCGCGGCGCCGTCGATTCAGGCCGCTGTGACGGTAGAGGCCTCGTGCGACAGCGTCGCGGCGGCGCGTGACGAGGCCGCTGACGACCCGCTCCTCACGGTCGCTCTCAAGGCGGAGCCCCGGCCGGACCGGAACTTCTCGCCGGTGCCGGCCACCCGCGTCGCCGACCTGGCGGCCTGCCTCCGAATCCGGTGCAGGAACTGCGGCTGCGCGCGCTACAAGCGCTGCAAGCGAATGATGAAGGACTACAAGGCCTGCGGCGTCTGACCGCCGCTGGCCGAAATGTTTTCTGCGCCGCCGCCGCCGCCCTGCGGCGGCGCAGTTCTTTCTGCTCCGTGAAAACCGTTGACCCCGAGCCTGGAGGGGCCGGCCGATGAGGGCACCCATTCCCGTATTCGGCAGCGCCGCGGTGTTTGCCGTCGTCTTGTTCGGGGCTGTCGGCACCGCTGCGCCGTCCCGCGCCGATTTCGGCTTCTATGCGGGCTGCATGGGTTTCCTGAGCGGGGAAGCCAACAGGGGTCGCGCTGTTCCCATGGCCGTGCGCAGGGACCGGTGCCGCTGCTATTCGCGGACGCTCGCCACCGATTCGCGGATCTCGGCGCAATGGCGGTTTCGCCTTGCCCGATGGACTTCTTCAGGGCGCCTGAGGCGCACGTGGTCCACAATCGTTCCGCTGGAATACCGTCTCGCACAGCGGGTCTTTTTCGGATGCCGCCTCGCGGCACGGGCCCGGCGAACCACAAGACCCTGATCGTCAGGCGCGGTTCTCCGCAGGCTCAACGCCTGCGCTCGCTCTGCGCTACTTGTACGGATCCGCCGCGTCGCGCAACCCGTCGCCCAGGAAGTTGAACGCCAGCACGGTCAGCACCACCGGCACCACCGGCAGCATCAGCCAGGGATAGAGCGCGACGGCGTTGATGTTCTGCGCCTCGGACAGCAGCACGCCCCAGCTGGTGATCGGCGGGCGCAGGCCCAGGCCGAGGAAGCTCAGCGCCGTCTCGCCCAGGATCATGGCCGGGATCGACAGGGTCGCCGAGGCGATCAGGTGGCTCATGAAGCTGGGCAGCAGGTGCCGGCCGATGATCCGCGCCGGTTTCGCGCCCATCAGCTGGGCCGCGGTCGCGAAATCCTCCTCGCGCAGGGAGAACAGCTTGGAGCGCACCGCGCGCGCCAGCCCGGTCCAGTCCAGCAGCCCGAGGATCAGCGTGATCCCGAAATAGACCAGCAGCGGCGACCAGGTCACCGGCAGCGCCGCCGACAGCGCCATCCACAGCGGCAGCACCGGGAAGGAGCGCATCACCTCGATGATGCGCTGGACGATATTGTCGACCCAGCCGCCGTAATAGCCGGCCAGACCGCCGATCACGATTCCCAGAATGAAGCTGATCAGCACCCCGAAGAAGCCGATTGTCAGCGATATTCGCGCGCCGACCGTGATGCGCGAGAACATGTCCCGTCCCATCCGGTCGGTGCCGAGCAGGAAGAAAGTGCCGCCCTTGTCCGGGCACACGAGGTGGAAGCTCATCGGTATGAGCCCCCAGAATTCGTACTTGTCGCCGCTGCAGAAGAAGCGGATGCGGTGGACCTTGGTCGTGTCCACCGTGTATTCGCGCCTCAGCGTTTCCTGGTTGAGGTTGTACTTCAGGCCATAGACGAAGGGTCCGACGAACTTGCCGTCGTGAAACACCCGCACCGCCTGCGGCGGCGCATAGATGTGGTCGGTATGACGCTCCGACATATTGTAGGGCGCGACCATCTCCGCGATCAGCACGACGAGATATTGGGCAAGCAGGAAGGCGCCGGCGATCAGCGCGACCTTGTGGCGGGTCAGCTTCCACCACATCAGCTTCCACTGGCTGGCGAGGTAGTAGCGCTCCTGCTCCGGCGTCAGCGCCTCGACCGACTGGGGGTCGAAGGGCGCGGACGAGATGTAGCGTGGATTCGCCGCTTTGCGGTTCGGGTCCGGGGTGCCGCCGGTATCGGTCATTTGGTCGCTTTCCCGCTCAGGCGGATGCGCGGGTCGAGGGCCGCCAACGCGAAGTCGGAGAGGAGCACGCCGAGCACGGTCAGCATGGCGAGGAACATCAGGAAGGAGCCGGCCAGGTACATGTCCTGGCTGAGCAGCGCCTCATAGAGCATCTTGCCGGTGGTCGGCAGGTTGAGCACGACCGAGACGATCACCGCGCCGGAAATGACCTGGGGCAGCAGGTCGCCGATGTCCGCGATGAACGGGTTGAGTGACATCCGAAGCGGATATTTGACCAGCAGCTTGAACGGCGGCAGCCCCTTGGCGCGGCCGGTGACGACATACTGTTTCTGGAGCTCGTCCAACAGGTTGGCGCGCAGTCTTCGGATCATGGCTGCGGTGCCCGACGTGCCGATGACGACAACCGGTATCCACAGATGTTCGAGCACGGACATCAACTTGGCCCAGCTCCACGGCTTGCCCAGGAACCTGTCGTCCATCAACCCGCCGATCTCGGTGCCGAACCAGACGTTGGCGAAATAGACCATCACCAGCGCCAGCAGGAAGTTGGGCGTGGCCAGGCCGAGGAAACCGATGAAGGTCAGTCCGTGATCGCCCCAACTGTACTGGTGGGTCGCCGAATAGACGCCGATCGGGAAGGCGACGATCCAGGTGAAGACGATGGTGGTGAAGGAGACGATGAAGGTCAGCCACAGCCGGTCGCCGACCACCGCCGAGACGGGCTGCTCGTATTCGAAGGAATAGCCGAGGTCGCCCTGCAGGAAGCCGATCGCCCAACCGACGTAGCGGACCATGAACGGCTGATCGAGGCCGTACTCCTTGCGCAGCTCCTCGATCTTGCGCAGGTCGGCGGCCTCGCCGATCTCGCGCAGCTCCTCGATCTGCGTGGTCAGGAAGTCGCCCGGCGGCAGCTCGATCACGACGAACACGATGAAGCTGATCGCGATCAGGGTCGGGATCATGATCAGCAGTCGGTGGATCAGGTATCGGAACATGGGGGCGGCCGCGGCGTCCTGTTCAGTTGGCCGGCTGGCCGGGTTTCTCGAACCAGAAGGTATCCGGCCGGTAGATGCCGAAATGCGCTCCCGGGTTCCAGGAGTAGACCCCCTTCGTGGGCACGTTCTCGAGCCGGGCGTTGATCACCACCGGCTGGATCACCCCGCCGACGACGCCGATCGTGAACACCTGGTCGGACCAGATCTCCAGCATCTGCTGCCAGATCCCGGTCCGCTTGGCCTTGTCACCCGCCGCGTGCTCCCACGCATCGAGCAGCGACACCAGCTCCTGAGCCTTGGGCAGGTCCGGCTTCTCGCCGCTCTTGCCCTTGGACTCGTAGTAGAGGCCCCACATCGGCCACTGGAGCTGGACCTGCTCGGTCGGCGCGATTTCCAGCGGCGGGTTGCTCGGCCGCAAGTCGGCGAAATCGAGGCCGCTCCACATCGAGACCTGGGTCAGCCCCGAATAGATGCGCCGGCGGAACATTTCCCGCCGCGTCGACTTGGGATAGAGGCGGACGCCGATCGACTTCCAGCTGTCCTTGATCAGGCGCATGGCGTCCGTGTACTCGGTGCCTTCCGAGGGTGCCTCGACGATCAGCTCCAGGGGCCGTCCGTCCGGCAGCAGGCGATAGCCGTCGCTGTCGCGTTTGGTCAGGCCGATTTCATCGAGCAGCCTGTTGGCCGCCGCCGGGTCGAAGGTCGACCATTTCGTCCGGAAATCCGGCTTCGCCAGGGGGCTCGACGGCAGCACCGTGTTGGCGCCGCGAAAGGCGATGCCGTAATACATCACCTCGTTGATTTCCTTGCGGTTGATGCCCATCGACAGGGCACGGCGGAAGCGGACGTCGCGGAACAGCTTGCGCCAGACCCGGTCGCGCACGTTGAGATTGGGGTAGAGCGCGATCTGCGCGCCGTTCCCCGCGCGCCACTGGAGCACCCTGTAGCCGTTCCGCTTCTCCGCCCGCTTGAGGAAGGTGTAGTCGGACAGCCGCAGGTAGCGGGCCTGCAGGTCGGTTTCGCCCGCCCCGGTCTTGGCCGGCACGATCTTGCTGTCGGCCACGGTCATCATCACGCGGTCGATGTAGGGCAGCTGGCGGCCGTTGGTGTCGACCCGGTGATAGAAGGGATTGCGCACGAAGACATAGCGCTCGGCCGGCGTGTTGGTCGTGTTGATCCAGGGCTGCAGGGTCGGCAGCTTGATGTTCTGGAAGCGGTACTGGCGGCCCCGCTTGGTGTGATACCGGGTCCAGCGCTTCGGCTTTTTGCCCTTCTTCGTCATCTTCGCCAGGAACTTCTTCTTGGCGTATTTGGCGTGGAACCGCTTCATGTAGTGCTTCGGCATGAAGATATAGAGCGGCGATGCCCCGGCCAGCGCCGGCAGGAAGTAGGGGTTCGGCTTCGACCAGCTGTAGCGGACCGTCTGCTTGTCGATGAACTCGACCGTCGGCTTCTCGCCGTCGACCACCATCTCGCGCGGCAGGCCGAAGCGCGACAGGGTCTTGTTGTTGGCGACATCCTCCCACCAGTAGCGGAAGTCGTCGGTCGTGAACGGCTTGCCGTCCGACCAGCGGTGGCCCTTGCGCAGATGGAAGGTGAAGATGCGCTCTTCCTCGACCTCGACCTTTTCGAGGATGTCGGGGACGATCTCATAGTCGGTGTTGTAGCCGACCAGCCGGGCATAGCCGTAGACGACCATGATCCGGGTGTCTTTGGCCCGCGCCATCAGGATGCGCATGTCGCCGCCATAGCGGCCGGGCTTCTTGTCGGTGCCCTTGTAGTCGACCACCAGGGGCGTCTCGGGGAGCCGCTTGGCGATCGGCGGCAGCTTGCCGTCCTTGACCCGCTTGGCGAGGAAGGGAACCTCGATGAAGTCCGCGGCCAGCGCCGGCGGCGCTGCGAGGACGGCAACGGCAATCAGCGCAGTGGACAGTCGTATCATGCGGCTAACTCCCTGAGATCGGCGTCCGGTGCGGCGCGGATGAAATGCCCGCCGCCCAGATCGTGCAGTCGGTCGCTGCCGTCCTTGCGGGCCGTGAAGGGCTGCGGCCAGTTCTCCGGAACCGAGGCGCGGCCTTCCATCAGGGCCGACAGGTCGAGCAGGTCTTCCGGATCGGGCTCGGGCACCGCGGCCAGCAGCGCGCGGGTATAGGGATGCAGCGGCCGGCGGAACAACAGTTCACGCGGCGCCAGCTCGACGATCCGGCCGGCGCACATCACCGCGATGCGGTCGGCCATATAGTCGACCACCGCGAGATTGTGCGAGACGAACAGATAGGTCAGCCCGAGCTGCTCCTGCAGGTCCTTGAGCAGGTTCAGGATCTGCGCCTGGATCGACACGTCGAGCGCGGAGACCGGCTCGTCGCAGATCAGCAGGTCGGGCTTGAGCGCGAGCGCGCGGGCGATGCCGATGCGCTGGCGCTGGCCGCCCGAGAAGGAATGCGGGTAGCGGTTCAGGAAACGGATGTCGAGGCCGACCAGCCGAAGCAGCTCCTTGACCATCTCCTGCCGCTCCGCGCGATCGCCGATGCGGTGGATCGTCAGCGGCTCGCTGATGATATCGAACACGGTCATGCGCGGGTTCAGCGAGCTGAACGGGTCCTGGAAGATGAATTGGACCTTGCGGCGGTAGCTGGTCAGCGCCTGGTCCTTGAGGGTCAGGACGTCCACGGCCTTGCCGCGGTCGTTGAAGGTGATCGCGCCGGAATCGGGGCTCAGCGCGCGCATCAGCATCTTCGACAGGGTCGTCTTGCCGCAGCCGCTCTCGCCGACGAGGCCGAGACACTCGCCGCGGCGGACCTCGAAACTGACGTTGTTCACCGCCGTGACCAGTCCCGTGCCGCCGCCGACCGGGCCCGACTTCTTGATCCGGAACGACTTCATCAGGTTTTCGACGCGCAGGATCGGGCCGGCCTTGTCGCCATCCTCGGGCCAGGGTTCCTTGGCGGCCAGCAGATGGCCGGTCTCGGCCTTGATCTCGCGCAGCGGAACGAGCCGTTCGCCGGGCGCCCGGTTGAAGCGGGGCACCGCGCGCATCAGCGCCTTCAGATACGGGTGCTGCGGGTCGCTGAAGATCTCGCTCGTCGCGCCGACCTCCATGATTTCGCCGTGATACATGACCACGACTTCCTCGGCGACGTTGGCGACGACCCCCAGATCGTGGGTGATCATCAGAACCGCCATGCCAAGTTCGCTCTGCAAGTCCTTGATGAGCTTGAGGATCTGAGCCTGGATGGTGACGTCGAGCGCGGTCGTGGGTTCGTCCGCGATCAACAGCGCCGGGTGGCAGACCAGCGCCATGGCGATCATCGCCCGCTGGCGCAATCCGCCGGACAGTTCGAACGGATAGGTCTTCAGCGCCTTCTGCGGATCGGGAAATCCGACCAGCCGAAGCATCTCGGCGGTGATCTGCTCGCCTTCCTTGGTCGAGACGCGGCGGTGCAGCAGCAGCGCCTCGACAATCTGGTTGCCGATCGTGTGGAGCGGCGACAGCGAGGTCATCGGCTCCTGGAAGATGATCGAGATGCGCCCGCCGCGGATCGCCCGCATCTGGCGGCTGTCGCGCTGCAGCTTGACGATGTCCACGACCTCGCCGCTGGCCTTGGGGTCGTGGAACAGGATCTCGCCTTTGGGAATGCTGGCGGCTTCGGGCAGGATTCCCATGATCGACTGGGAAACCACGGTCTTGCCCGATCCCGATTCGCCGACCAGCGCGACCGTGCCGCCCTCCGGGATCTTGAACGAGATGCCGCGAACGGCCTCGACGATGCCGCCGTGCACGTTGAAATTGACGTGCAGGTCCTTGATCTCGAGGAGGTCGCGCATTGTCCCCGCGTTAATCTGGTGGAGCCGGAGGCCGCGCGTCAGCGCGGTGGGTCCCCGGCGGGAGGATCAGTTCCGAGACGCCTGGTATTTATGCCGATTGCTTCGAGATTCGCCAAGGTCGAAGATCGAAGTTCGATTCGATTTGCTGCGGCCGACCGTGCGGCGGTGCGGGCGACAGCGTCGAAATCATCGAGGGTCGAGTCAAGCGATATCCGGTTTCTTCCGCCCGAAAGGTTGAGCTGCATCCATCCCTGGGAACGGTCTCGCCGGGTCGAATAGAAGCGCATCGACATTCGGCGCAGCTCGTCCCACCGCACCGTGACGGGCCCGCCCACGGGCGGGATGCGGGTCAACCCGGTGACGTCGAGGGTGTAGCGCAGGCGCTGCCGCCAGGCCGTGCGGACCCCGAACAGCAGGAACAGCCCGGCAATCGTCGCGAAAACGCCGAAAACATAGGGATTGCCGGCTGACAGGAGAGTGCCGCCCGTCGACACGGCCGCGCCGACAGCCGCACGGATATAGTCGCCCCGCAGGACCGGCCAGGGATAGCGATGCTCGCTCACTGCGCGGCGTCCTGTCTGACACCCTCACCGAAGGCCGCCGCCGGCTCGAGCCAGCGCACGGCCGGGTGGCTCGCCGTGCTGGAAAACAGCGATTCAAGGAACTCCCAGCAGCCGCCGTCATGGTCCAGATGATGGCTCAGAACCCCTGTCGGCTCGCCCGGATCGGCCTCGCCCCGCCGGCGCGCCTCCAGATGGCCGGTCAGCGCCGCCAGCGCACTCTCTGTCCCGACGAATCCCCGACTGCCGCGCCACTCGATCAGGTCGACATGGGTGTTGACCAGCGCCACCCCCGCGGCGCGCGCGTCAGGCCTCGGGCCGAAGGTCGACAGGCCCTGATAACCAAGGTTTCCCAGCAGGTTGCGAACCGACTCTGAGATCCGGTTCCAGGGCGGGACCAGCACGGGGAGGAAGCCCTGGCCGAAGGTCCGGGCGAGCCGGTCCCGCCCCGCCTCGAGCTCGCCGCGCACGGAATCGAGGGGCCGGTCGCCGCCCAGCTCGCACTTCTTGGCGGGCGGTGTCGCGTGATTGGCATGGGCGTAACCGTGCTGGAGCACCGTGACCGGTGCGACACCCAGCGCACCGGACAGGCTGTCGGAGCAGCCCTCCGGGATCACGGCAAGGCCGAGGGGCACGCCCGTCCCGCCGCTCAAGGCGACGAGGCGGTCCAGCGCCGGTGTGGGCGTGCGGGCGTCGTCGTCCCGCCACCACAGGGTCGCGGCCCGTCCGGCCGCCTGCCAGGCGTCGAGCTCGGATTCCAGGGTTTGCCAGGCTTCCCCGTTCACAAGGCGTCCACCATCTTGGTGACCAGACGCACCGATTCGGCCTCGCCGTTGAGGCGGACGGCCAGATCGACGCGCGGCGCGGCCAGGGCCGCGTCGATTGCCGTGTTGAGGGCCGCTCCGCTCAACGCCGCCTCGGCGACGATCCGGGCGAGGCCGCGGCGGGCCAGCGTTTCTGCGCGCAGGGTCTGCTCGGTCTCGCCGTCCCGGGCGAAGGGGACCAGCACGGCCCGTGCGCGCGCCTGCAGAATGTCCACGACCGTGTTGTACCCGGCTTGAGAGACCGAAACCGCGCAATTTGCCAGCAATTGGCGGAAATCGGGCCGCGCGGGCTCGACGGTCACGGTATCCGGCGCGCTCTTGCGAAGCGCCACGACAGCGGCCTCGCCGGCCGCATGGCCGACCAGGATGCGCCACCGCCGCCCGTCCGAGCGCAGGCGCGCCGCCGCCAC